>NZ_FOSJ01000004.1 GCF_900114235.1 Marinilactibacillus piezotolerans
TAGGTGCGCCCGGCATGGGCGATAACTTGGTGGTGAAAGTCCACTACAGACTTTGCAGTAGGAACTGTTAGCTGAAAGCAAGGGTGTCCATCGTGAGGTGGAATCTAAAGGAAGCTGGAGGCAAACACTCGCACTGACGAACAGAAACCTTATATGAAGGCTGAAGAGGGACGGATGAGTCTGCCTAACAAGACAAAGTCCAATACTGCACGAATCCCTTACAGTAAATGAGGCAGTGACATGAGTGGAAGGTTATCGCACCTTACCTGGGGAGATCTGTCTAGCGATACAGATGTATCGTAGTAACAACGAATAGACAGAAGTCAGCCGAGGTCATAGTAGGGAAAACGTACCGAAGGACCGAACAATATCAAATACAAAGTAAAGACTGGAGGTTAGAGGAAGCGAAGACTACAGAAAACAATGGAAACATTGGCAATCTGCGGAGGGATAAGGTGGAACCGAAAGAGTATGTAGATGTGTAGAGCTTTCTTCTAGGTTAAATGAAAGAAATGTATGGTAAGTCTCCATCACTGATGGAGCTCGTTGTAAGAAAAGAAAATTTACTCGAAGCAGCCCAAGTCGTTAGACGAAATAAGGGCGCTGCTGGAGTAGATGGCATGACAGTTTTTGAGGTTGAAGGCCATATTGAGAAGTATTATCTGCCCTTAAGGCAGAAGCTGCTTGATGGGACATACAAACCTCAACCTGTTAAACGGGTTGAAATCCCGAAAGCAAACGGTGCGAAGCGCAAGCTTGGCATACCGTGTGCACGCGATCGTGTGGTACAACAAGCGATCAAACAAATCATTGAACCCTATATCGACCCCTATTTCCTTCCGCAAAGTCATGGGTTCCGACCAAATAAAGGAACACATACAGCGCTGAAACAATGTGCCAAGTTCTATGAAGAAGGATATAAAGTGGTTGTGGATTGTGATTTAAAGCAATGCTTTGACACGTTGAATCACGACAAACTCATGTACCATCTTGAGCAGTTCATCAAAGATAAGATGATACTCAAGATTATCCGTAAGTTCTTGATGAGTGGTGTAACAGACCTGTCTGGCGAATTCGTAGAAACTCATACAGGCGCACCGCAAGGTGGTGTATTGTCACCCCTTCTCAGCAATGTATACTTACATGAACTGGATAAAGAGCTTGAAAAACGAGGACACCGATTCGTTCGATACGCAGATGACTTTGTCATTTATGTGAAATCGAAACGAGCAGGGGAACGAGTCATGAAAAGTGTGACTCGTTTTATTGAAAAAGACCTCAAACTTATCGTCAATGACGAAAAGAGTAAAGTGGGGTCTCCCACTCGTTTAAAGTTCTTGAGCTGTCTGATGATGAAAGTGAATGGAACCTATCGTTTTATTCCTACAAAAGAAGCCAAGAAGAAGTTTAAGCGTACATTAAAACGGCTAACGAGTCGTAAACGTCCAGGAAACTTCATTACTGTTATAAAGGAAATCAACCAAGTCACAAGAGGTTGGATTGGCTACTTTGGATTAGGATTTATCAAAAGATTCATATCAAACGAGATAGAACCATGGTTACATCACAGACTTAGACAGCTTATCTTAAAAAGATGGAAACGACCGAAAACAAAGATAACGAAGTTATTAGAGTACGGTTTAGATGAGGATAGCGCAAAACGGATTGGATTTTCAAGAAAGAAATACTGGCGACTATCCAAAACGCCTGAAGTTCATTGGGCACTTACAAACGAAAGACTCCACCAGTGGGGCTTAGTTTCACTAAGCCACCTAGGGGAGTCTGCTTACAAAAGATATTGAACCGCCGTATACGGAACCGTACGTACGGTGGTGTGAGAGGTCGACAAGTCAATTAATGGCTTGTCTCCTACTCGATTTGTAAATAGTGATTAAATGTAGCCATGATCTGCACGAATCGAATAATTTGTTGAAGTTAAAGTTGCTTTTTCGAAAGTATCAAGATAAGTTACAACAAGAAAACCTGTGTCATTGATCGTTTCAATTTTAGCTTTTCTTTTTGAAGATTTTATACCTCTATTTTCTTCAATCCAGTATTCGCCTCCAATTAATGCAGAATGGTTACGACAGATTTCTAAAAATGGCTTCGTATCCCAGGTGGTAATCCAACCATCAAAAAGTCGTTCGAATTCGTTTAAAAATCTCGAAACAAGCGAATTTGGATCAACAGGACCTATAACTGATTTTAACGAAGTCGCTTTCTCTCTTATATCAAGTGGAATATCAGATTCATCCAAATTGGTATTAATTCCGATGCCGAGAATAATCCCTTCAAGTGTGTTGCCGGAATATTCAGTTTCCGTTAATATACCAGCCACCTTTTTACGATTCACAACTATGTCATTTGGCCACTTGATTTCAGCAATGGTATTATGAAAAGTTAATGCTTTAATTAAAGCTGCCGCAGCTAATTGAGTTAATAGCGAGTAGTTAAAATTGTTTTTTTCGGGTTTCAGTAAAAGACTCATAGAAATCGTGTTTCCAGCTGGAGAAGACCAAGCTCTACCTAAGCGACCTCTGGCAAAACTTTGTTTATGTGCCAAGATAAGAGTTCCGTTGTCTAAAGAGTTTAGATTATTTTTTAAATAATCATTTGTAGAAGAAATTGTTTGAAATAAAAGTGTCGGTTTTCCTAATGAATGAGTTTTTAACCCTGATTGCACTGCGGGTATAGACAAAATAGGATAGAGCAGTCTAATTTCTTGCTGCATTCGTACTAAAGGCATTTTATCTTCTAGTAATAACTCTGTTACTAATTGAATTAGGATGTCCTGATCTGAAGAAATAAGCGACATCAGAATTTGGATTGTTTCGCTTTGAGGATACACTTTATTTAGATGATCTAATAGTAGTGTTTTCATTTCGATTACATTCACAGTAGCACACCTTTCTTAAAATCAGTTCCATCAATTAATTAGTATACAGTTCTAAAGAACAAAAGTCGACTTTATACCAGTAGGAAATACTGAATTTCTATGCTATACTTAAAGTAGTGTAGATTGAACGGATGTATTATGAATTATTGCAAGAATAATAAAAATAAATTGAATTATACGTAAATCAACTTTTAGAGGTGAAAAATTTGAGTAATATTAAGATTATTCCTTTTGGAGGAGTAAGAGAAAACGGAAAGAATTTATATGTAGTAGAATCAGGAGAGGACCTGTTTGTTCTAGATTGTGGATTAATGTATCCAGAAGATGATTTATATGGAATTGATGCAGTTATTCCAGACTTTAGCTATTTGCTTGAAAATAAAGATCGTATAGCTGGAGTTTTCTTATCTCACGGTCATGAAGATGCAATAGGCGCATTACCATATTTTTTAAATACATTTAATGCACCTGTATTCGGATCAGAATTGACGATTGCCTTGGCAAAACTTATGGTTAAAGAGACCAATCTTGGTACAAAATTTGATGATTATCATGTTATTGATGAGCACACTGAGATAGATTTTCATGGAAATTTGGTGAAGTTTTTTAGAACAACTCACACCATTCCAGATTCAATGGGTATATCTGTTAAAACAGATGAAGGAAACATTGTTTATACTGGAAACTTTAAATTTGACCAAAGTGCAAGTGACAGCTATCGTACAGACTTTTCTCAGATTTCTGAGATTGGCAAAGAAGGTGTGCTTGCTCTATTAAGTGATTCAAATGAAGCAGAAAGTACATCAGAAAACGTTTCTGAAAAGAAAGTTCAAGAAGAAGTATTGGATATTTTTCAAGATACAAGCAGCCGTATTATTGTAGCAGCAGTAGCAAGTAATATCTTACGTATTCAACAAATATTAAATGCAGCTCAAGACTCAGGCAGAAAAGTATTTATAACTGGTCGTAATTTAGAAGCAATCATTGAAACAGCTATCAAACTTGACAAGTTGAATCTACCAGATGAAAATCTGATTGTGCCTGTGGATAAAATAGACCAGTATGATGATGAACAAATTTTAGTCCTTGAAACAGGAGCTTCTGGAGAACCAATCAAAACTTTAAATCGTATGGCTACTGGAAATCATGGTCAAGTAAATATTAAATCTGGAGATCTTATCTTTATTGCAACGAGTCCTTCTATTTCAATGGAAGTAACAGTTGCTGAAACAGAAAACCTAATATACCGGGCAGGAGCAACTGTAAAACATATATCTGATAATATGAAAGCTTCCGGTCATGCTACACCAAATGATTTGCAACTTATGATTAATCTGCTTAGACCAGAGTACTTTATTCCGATTCAAGGAGAATATCGTATGCTAGCAGCACATGCAGATCTTGCTAATGAAACTGGCATATCGAATTCAAATATTTTTATTTTAAGCAACGGTGATGTTTTGAATTATCAAAATGGTAAAATGAACCAGACTGGACAAGTCTCTGCTGACAATACTTTAATTGATGGAATCGGAATCGGTGATATTGGAAATATTGTGCTGAGAGATCGTAGATTACTTTCAGAAGACGGAATCTTTGTAGCTGTCGTAACAATTGATAGAAAGAAAAGGACGGTTGTTTCGGGTCCACACATTGTGACAAGAGGATTTGTATTTGTCAAAGAGAGTCAAGATCTGATCAATGAATCGAATGATATTGTAAAACAAGTTGTTCGTAAAAATTTGGAACATAATGATTTTGATTGGGGATCTATCAAACAAGATATTCGAGAAGAATTAGGAAATCACTTATTTAAAAAAACTCGTAGACGTCCGATCATTTTACCTGTTATAATGGAAGTGAACCAAAACCGTCGATTCAGTTAAGTGATTGATTGAGTCTTCATAATTAACTATATTGTACTAGGGGAGCCGATTGAATTGGCTGAGAGTAGACTATAAGTCTAGACCCTTTGAACCTGTACGTTCGTACGTGCGTAGGGAGAGTACCTAAATTCGGTATATAAGTATAGAGTATACTTTTTTGCTGTGATTAACTCAATTGACTCCTCCTCTAGTATATATAGACACTATAGGAGGAATTTTTTTATGCAGAACGAAAAGTTAAGAGTTTATTTAGAAGGGACACTGTTTGCAGCTATAGCAATGATTTTGTCATTGATTCCAGTAGGGATCGGTTCGTCATTCAGTATATCTCTAGGAACTATTCCATTAACATTTTTTGCTGTTAGAAGAGGAACATTACCTGGGTTATTTGCTGGGTTTTTATGGGGAATCTTACATGTAGTAGCTGGAACAGCTTATATATTGAATATATATCAATTTATTATTGAGTATACGATCGCATTTACATCTGTTGGATTTGCTGGATATTATAGTAAAAAAATTATTCAAAGTATAAAAGATCAATCAACACAAACAGCTAAAAAATATCTTATCATAACAACGTTTATTGGTTCATTAGCTCGCTGGTTCTGGCATTTTGTAGCGGGAGTATTCTTTTTTGGAGATTATGCAGTATGGGGATTGGATCCTATAACATTTTCTTTATTGTTTAATGGGGCCAGCATGCTTTCCACTATTGCTGTCACAGTAGTAGTACTAATTTTATTATTTAACCGAGCACCGTCGATGTTTGTTCCGAAAATTAAGAAGTAAAAAAAACAAAAAAATGATAAAACAGTCTCTAAATAATAGAGGCTGTTTTATCATTTTTCAAAATATTTTACATAGTCATTATATTAAGAATATGGAATATGAAAAGAACTGAAAATATAAGTGGACGAGTAAACTAGCTATAGTGTACACTAGATGAGAAACTCAAAAATAATTGATTTTACAACAAGTTGTGCGTCGTTTTGAGACGAAAGTAATAAGGAGATAGAGATGGAGATTATTAGAATAGTTTTTTGGCTTTTTATTTTTATTAATTCTGGGTTAGCGTTATTTACCGTATTTAGAGAAAGAGAACGGGATATTGCAGCTATATGGGCATGGCTGCTGGTTATTACAATGTTACCAGGATTTGGTTTCATCATCTATTTATTTTTAGGAAGAAAAATTTCTAAAGAAAATATTTTTGATATTCGTTCTCAGAAAAGAATCGGAATGAATCAGCTTGTTGAAGCTCAAAAACAATTGATTGAAACAGAAAACCTTGATTTACCAGAAACCAAACATTTAGATACTACATTAGAATTAGTCTCTCTTTTTCTGGAAAGTAATGAATCAATTTTAACTAAAGGGAACAAAGTAGATATCATAATAGATGGAAAAGAAAAATTTGATAAATTAATCAAAGATATTAATAAAGCTAAACACCACATACATGTGACCTATTATATTTTTAAAGCTGATGGAATCGGAACTCGTTTGTTGAACGCATTAGAAGAGCGTGCTGAAAATGGGGTAGAAGTAAAGGTTCTCTATGATCCGATTGGCGCTAGAGTAGTGGGCGCACATTTTTTTGATCATCTGAAATCTCTTGGAGGACAAGCTGAACCTTTCTTTGGATCAAGATTGCATATCTTGAATTTTCGGTTAAACTACCGTAATCACCGTAAAATTGTAGTTATAGATGGGAAAATTGGTTACACAGGTGGTTTTAATGTTGGAGATGACTATTTAGGACTTTATGAAAAGATGGGATACTGGAGGGATACGCATCTTAGAATAAAAGGGAATGGAGTACTGCCTCTTCAGACAAGATTTTTGATGGATTGGAATGCTTCTGTCAAGAATCAGATGGTTCGCTATAAAGAGAGCTATTTCCCGGTTTCCTCATTTGTAGGTACAACAGATCTTCAGATTGTTTCTAGTGGTCCAGATAATGAAGTTCATGCTATTAAAAAAGGATTTCTTAAAATGATAAGTATGGCAAAACACTCTGTTTATATTCAAACTCCATACTTTATTCCAGACGAGGCTCTTATGGAGACGTTAAAAATTGCAAGTTTGTCAGGGATTGACGTTAAGCTTATGATTCCTAATAAACCTGATCATCCTTTTATATATCGTGCAACTCTGAGTTATGCAGAGGAAATGGTTAATAATGGGGTTGAGGTATACATTTATGATGCCGGGTTTATTCATGCTAAAACAATTGTGATCGATGGAGAAATATTGTCAGTTGGAACTGCAAATTTTGACATTAGGAGTTTTAAGTTGAACTTTGAAGTGAATACTTTTATGTATGATAGAATACTAGCGAAGCAACAAGTTGAAATTTTTAAAAAGGACATAGAAGTATCTTACTTACTTACTGAAGATATTATAAAAAACTATTCAAAATGGGAATTATTCAAACAGCAATTCAGTCGATTATTTTCTCCTATATTATAAGCTAATAAATAAAAAAACGCCAAATCTGCAAGAATCTGCGGAACTGGCGTTTTTAATTATCTAAGGTTAGAGTTTAAACGAATATGTCTGATTTGTTCAATATTAATTAAATGAATCGTCTTGTTATCCCGGCTGGTTAGAATTAGCTGGCTGGAATAAGGAGAAAAATTTGCGATTCCTGTGCATTCTGAAACAGTAGTTTGTTGAAAAGTAGGATTCAGTTGAATAGTAATTGAGTTTTGTTTGTGGACAGCTTGTTTGATAAAATGTCTCAACTGCATCAAAGGCATTTGTTTTTGAAGTGTAAAAGGGCTGCCCTTGATGGAATTTGAATAATTTTCTTTAAAGTAAGACATGATTGTACTTTTTTCTATTGCAAATTTCTCCATACTTTCATCTCCCGAACATTTGTTTATATTAATTATACCGAACAAACATTCAGTATGTCAACAATAATTTTAAAAAATATAGAGATACTATTTTTGGCACCTATTAATAAATCTAAAATAGATACGATAAGATAAAAAGACAATCAATATATTCTTTATTTTTCTTTTCTGATTCAAGTTCGTTTTTATTGTTATGATGAACAATCATAACTTATAAAATATTTTATACTTTTACTGCATAACTTTTTTTTCAGATATTTAAGAGAGAAATAAAGGGGCAATCCCTTCCTATTTTGATACTGTATCAGTATAATAATGGTAGATTTCATAGAAAGGAGTTGAGAATATGGAATATCAGATCATCACAGACTCTTGTTGCGATCTTCCTTTAGATATAATGAAAGAGTACAATATAGAAGTGTTTAATTTTGTTATTTCTATAGAAAACGAAGAGCTAATCGATGATATGGGGTTGACGTTCAATAAAGATCAATTCTTTAAAAGGTTGAAAGATGGAGCAATTGCTTCTACTTCTCAAGTTAATGTGCATACTTATATTGAAAAGTTCAAGCAATATATTGAGAAGGATAAGCCTGTTATTTATTTAGCTTTTTCTTCAGAATTGAGTGGATCTTACAATAATGCAGTGCAAGCAATTAATATCCTGAAAGAAGAATACGGTACAGTAGAAATTTCGATTGTAGATACTAAGGCAGCATCTTTAGGGCAAGGGTTGTTAGTTTATGAAGCTGCCAAGAGAAAAAGGGAAGGAATGTCTTTAAGTGATGTAGTAGAGTGGATAGAAGAGGTCAAAAACTCTGTTCATTCATGGGTCACTGTTGATGATATTAAACACCTTCAACGCGGTGGGCGAATCTCAGCCACAGCAGCAACTGTTGGTTCTATACTAAGTATCAAACCAATTATTGTCATGACTAGTGAAGGGAAATTAGTACCTTTTTCAAAAGTTAGAGGAAGGAAGAAATCTTTACATTTTTTAGTGGATAAAACTCTTGAAGGGATCATTGAGCCTGAAAATCAGACAATTTTCATTGGTCACGTTGGTGTAATGGAAGATGCTGAGTATGTAAAAAAATTACTTGAAAGTAGACAGAAATTTAAACAAGTAATTATTACGTCTTATGGTCCTACAGTAGCTTCACATACAGGGTTTGGTTCTTTAGCAGTATTTAGCTTTGGAAAAGAGAAATAGTCATTTATTTGAATTAGGCACTTATTTATTCACAATGAACAATTTTAATGAAAACAAACTGAATTATTAAAAGAAATTTAGTGCTCAATTAGCCCTAAATCAGCACTTTTTTGAAAATGATGTTAAGAAAATAAAGTAGATACAGAAATTGTCTGATTATAGATTCATAATGTAAAGAAAGTGAAGTTGCAAGTGCTCACAACCTTGAGTTGTCTATTGTTTATCCTCATTAAAGAGTGAGGGAACAGAATTGACAATAAAAGAAAACGTATGGTAATATAGACCACGTGGTTGAAATAAATAATAATGCGGTTGGGCGTGAGCTTTCAAGGTAAATATCTTCTGGGGTGAGAAGATGCTTGTTAGTCACGTCCTTTTTGGCGGAAGGAGGCACGATATGAACCGTGAAGCAATTAATTATGTTAAAGAGGCTGAAGAACGCGCTTCTCAATTGCGGAGAGATGCTGACGATGAAATAAAACAAATTAAATTAGAAACAGCAAAAGAAATAGAGTCTATCCAATCTAAACTTGAAGCTGAATTGTCAGAATACGAATCCGAGCAACAACAGATCTTTTCTACTAAGCTAGATAAAGACCAAGCTGAAATGGATGAATCCGCTGATAGAGAAGCAGAGCGGTTCGAACAGGCTTATCAAGAGAACAAACAAGCTCTAGCCAATCGAATAGCAGAGGAGGTAGTGCGTCGATATGGCAATCGCTAAAATGAAAAAATTGACTTTGATGGCTGAGCAACAGAATAAAGAAACGCTGTTGCGATCTATTCAAGAGATGCAAAGTATTGAAGTCATTTCACTTTCCGATGTTTTAGAAGAAGATATATTAGAACAATTCGAAGTTGCTGATTCTTATAATGAAACTTTAGATTATAAATCTGAGCTTCAAGATATTGAACATGCGTTATCTTACGTAAGCCAATTTATTCCTGAACCTGGTATGATTGAAAAACTGAAAACTAAGAGAGAAGTACTCTCGTTAGAAGAGTTAGAGAGTCATGTCAAAAATACTGATATCGAAGGTTTGATTAATCAGGTACAAGATAAAGAAAAAGAAATCAACCATATCGAAGAACGTAAAAAAGCACTACAAGAAGAAGAAACGTTCTTAAGAAAATGGCGCGAATTGAAATTTCTACCATCAGAAGTTAAAGGTTTAAAACTTCTAAATGTCCATGTAGGAACGGTAGATAATGAACATTCACCTAGATTGATTGAAGGGTTAGATGGGTTATCTACTGCGTACTATGAAGAAATCTTTAGTAGAAGTGATGAGATTGCCTACATGATTATTCTTGCTAAAGAACAGGAAGAGCAATTCAATAAACTTACAGCGGAATTAAGTTTCAGAGAATTGAAGTATCCTTTCGAACTTTTACCTGAAGATGCTTTATATGCAAACTTGAATAGCCAAAAGGCTCTTATCGAAAAAGAAGCAGCTTTAAAAAAAGAAATGAAAGAATGGCGTTCAGTAGCAAGAGATTTACAGTTTGCTGAAGAATATTATTATAATCTTGGCCAAAGAGAAGTAGCCAAAGATCTAGTATTGAATAGTAAGCACTTATTTATAGCAAGTGGCTGGATTGAAGAAGAGAAACTTGATTCTTTAAAACACATTATTAATACTGACTTAGGTGAAGATGCTGTAGTAGTTATGACAGATGATGTCAAGATGGAAGAATTCGATCAAGTACCAATAGTTTTGCATAATAACAGCGTGATTAGACCTTTTGAACTGATTACCGAGATGTTCAGTTTGCCAAAATATAATGAAGTTGATCCGACACCATTGATGTTTCCGTTTTTCTTGATATTCTTTGGAATGATTGGAGCAGATTTAGGGTATGGTTTACTATTAGGAATTGGAACATTTGTAGCTTTGAAACTTTCCGGTATTGAAGGATCTACTCGTAGATTTATGAAGTTCCTTCATATTTTATCTTATCCGACAATGGCATTCGGACTGTTTTTCGGTAGCTTCTTTGGAATATCCTTGCCGTTCCATGTGCTTTCATTACAAGATGACGTCATAGTAGTTATGGTTATCTCTGTAATTATCGGTGTGATTCAGTTGATTTTCGGACTAATTATGAATGGAATCATTAAAGGGCGCCAGGGACAAAGAGCGTCCAGTTATGTAGATGGATATGCTTGGGCAATGATGCTGATAGGACTTGCAATTTATGTTTTAGGATCAATCGTCTTCGGGATTCCTTTAGTTTCTCAAATCGGTATCGGTCTAGCTTTAATTAATGTAGTTGGAATTGTAGTTGTTTCTACGATTTCAAGTAAAAATAAAGCACTAGGATTTGGATTGGGACTTTATAACTTGTACGGAGTCACTGGTTATGTCGGTGATATTGTCAGTTATACCCGACTAATGGCTCTTGGTGTAGCAAGTGCAAATATTGCTATGGCGTTTAATCTTATAGTAGGTTATCTACCACCCTTATTCAGATTTACGATCGGTGTTCTACTAATTATTGCATTACAAGCAATGAACGTTGCACTGTCATTCTTGAGTGCTTATGTACACTCATCCAGACTGCAATACGTTGAGTTCTTTGGTAAGTTTTTTGAGGGCGGCGGTAAACCCTTGACACCATTGAAAACACTTGAAAAACATATTTGGTTGAAACAAAAGATTTAATTAAAAAATGGAGGAATAATATAATGGAATTTTTACAAACACTTTTAGGAGATAACATGGGTCAAATTTTTGCCGGATTAGGTATTGCAATGGCTGTTATCTTTTCAGGAATCGGATCATCACGCGGGGTATCAATTGCAGGTGAGGCAGCAGCAGCATTAACTAAAGAACAACCAGAATCATTTGGTCGAGCACTTGTACTACAAATGCTTCCAGCAACACAAGGTCTTTATGGTTTTGTTATTGGATTTTTAATTTTCTTACAAATCACTCCGGATCTAGCGGTTTCTGATGGTTGGTATTTGTTTGTAGCTGGACTTCCAGTTGCTTTCACTTGTCTTTCTTCTGGTGGTAACCAAGGACGTGTATCTTCAGCAGCTATGCAAATCTTGGCACAAAAACCTGAACACACAACAAAAGGGATTATCTACTCAGCAATGGTTGAAACTTATGCAATTTTAGGTTTCGTTATTTCCTTAGTAATGATTATCTTATAATTATATAATAGAATCGCTTCTTAATTCGAATATAGATCTTTTTATTGGGTCTATATTTATTATGAAAAGAAGAACTACTAAGGAGGTTTAGTTAGCATGGCAGATTTAAAACTTTTGACAGAAAGAGTTGTTGAAAAAGAAAAAGCAGCTATTCGTCAACGTGTTGAAGAAGCACGTAAAGATGCTGAAGATGAAATCCAAGCAGCTCGTGTTAAAGAAGAGCAAGATAAAATTGCACGTAAGCTGGCAATCGATGAAGCAGCTCAACAAAATTATACAATTCGAAAAAATACTTTAGAGATTCAAAAAAGAAATAATGTTTTAGCGGCTAAGCAAGACATTCTTTCTAGAGTGATTAAAGATGTTAAAGATGAAATGAATCAGATCAGCGAAGCTGATTATAAAGTTTTCTTAGCAGGCGTATTATCTCAATTCAAAAATGAAAACAAAGTGACTCTTGTCAGTGGAGAAAAAACTGTAAATCTTGTAGATCAAGAGTGGATTAATGAAAACACTGGGTCTGATTTACAAGCTACACTATCTAATGAAACTGTAAATGATGAAGCAGGAGTGCTAGTTCAAAAAGATGGAATTGAATACAATTTCTTGTTTGATGCGTTGATTGATGATGCTAAGTCAGAATTGATTCCAATCATAACAAAAGAATTATTTGTTTAAGGAGGAGAAAATTTTGAAAGATACCGCTTATGGTTCAAGTAATGTACTCATTCGTGTGTATGAAAATAACCTCCTGAATCGGGGACATTATGATCGTATGCTTGCAGCTGATTCTTTTGAGGATGCTGTGAATGTATTACGTGAAACTCCGTATAGAAATGATGTTGATCGGATAAAAGAAGATAAGAACTATGACACTATGCTGATGAATGAATTACATCAGACTTTTGATGAATTATTCAACATAAGTCCGAACAAAGCTCTAATTGAGTTGTTCGGACTGCGTTATGCTTATCATAATCTTAAAGTTCTTTTCAAAGAAGAGTTTACTGATCAGGAACTAGATCACTTATTCATTCCTATTGGTCGATATGACATATCTGAATTGAGACAAGCAGTGAGAACAGGTGATTCTGATATTTTGCCTCAGCCTTATCTAGATAGCATACACGAAGTACAAGAAGACTACGATCAATATCAGAATGCCCAGGCAGTAGATATTATTTTAGATCGTCGTTATTTCACTCATATGCGCATTCTTGCTGATGAAACAAATGAACCGAAAATCCCGGAAATGGTAGAGACGTTCATTGATTTTCAAAATCTATCTACATTGATACGTGCAATGAGACAAAATAGAACGCGTAATTTCTTATTAACCATTTTGTCTAGCTCTGGATCTATACCTAAAGGGAAATTATTAGAGATCGCTACTAAGGATCTTAGTTCAGCTGCAAGTTCTCTAATGAATACGAAGTACAGATCTATCATCGAAGCTTCTGTAGATTCTGCAACAAATGAAATTTCACCAGTGAAAATTGATTTTGAAACAGATAATGCTTATATGAAAATAATGCAAAATGCAAAATTAGAAGCTTTTGGTCCATTACCAATCGTTGCTTACATTTACGCAAAAGAAACAGAAGTCAAAAACCTGCGACTTATTCTTTCTGGTAAGGAAAACGGCGTTTCTGCCGATGGAATCAGAGAAAGGATGCGATTGAATTATGCCTAACAATATTGGTGTTGTTGGAGATAGAGAGTCAGTTTTGGCATTTCGAATGCTCGGTTTTGATGTGCATTTTGCTACAGAAGCAAAAGAGGCTAGACGAATCATTGACAAACTCGCAGAAAAAAATTATGGTGTTGTCTATTTGACTGAACAATTGGCAGAATTGATTCCAGACACTATTAGAAGATATGATGCGAAGATGACACCTGCCGTCATTTTGATCCCGAATCATGCTGGTTCACGCGGCATTGGGAAGAAACGTGTCCAAGAAAATGTCGAAAAAGCTGTGGGTCAAAATATTCTATAGGAGGGTACGAATTTGAGTAACGGAACAATTGTTAGTGTTTCAGGACCTTTGGTTACTGCTAGAGGTATGGAGTCAGCTAATATACAAGATATTTGCCGAGTTGGCGAATTAGGATTGATTGGTGAAATCATCGAGATGCGTGGAGATATTGCATCTATTCAGGTATATGAAGAAACTTCAATGGTTGGTCCTGGTGAAAAAGTTGAAACTACAGGAGAACCTTTATCTGTGGAATTAGCGCCAGGGATGATTGCACAAATGTTTGATGGAATTCAACGTCCATTAGATGAGTTTATGGATAAAACAAATAGTAACTTTCTAGAACGTGGTATGGAGATTAAGCCACTTAATAGAGATAAAGAATGGGATTTTACTGCAACTGTTGAAGTTGGAGCGGAAGTTATTGGTGGAGACATTTTAGGAACTGTTCAAGAGACTAGTGTATTAGAACACAGAATCATGGTACCTAACGGTGTTAGCGGAACAGTTAAATCTATCTCTAGCGGAACTTTTAAGCTTACAGATACTTTGTACGTTATTGATACTCCAGAAGGTGAAAAAGAATTTACAATGATCCAAAAATGGCCGGTTAGACGTAGTCGTCCAATCAGTCGTAAACTAAATCCAGTTGAACCTTTGATTACTGGTCAGCGGGTAATTGATACACTGTTCCCAGTAGCAAAAGGTGGAGCTGCTGCAGTTCCAGGTCCATTTGGTGCGGGTAAAACAGTTGTGCAGCATCAGATTGCAAAATGGGCCGATGTTGATTTAGTTGTATATGTTGGTTGTGGAGAACGTGGTAATGAGATGACGGACGTTATTAACGAGTTCCCAGAATTGATTGATCCAAATACAGGTAAATCTATTATGGAAAGAACAGTATTGATTGCAAATACTTCTAACATGCCCGTAGCGGCTCGTGAAGCTTCAATTTATACTGGTATCACAATTGCTGAATATTTCCGAGATATGGGATACTCTGTAGCAATCATGGCAGATTCAACTTCTCGATGGGCAGAAGCATTACGTGAAATGTCTGGACGATTAGAGGAAATGCCAGGGGATGAAGGTTACCCAGCTTATTTAGGCAGTAGGCTAGCTGAGTATTACGAAAGAGCTGGAAAGGTAATTTCTTTAGGATCTACTGGTCGCGAAGGAAGTATTACTGCTATCGGAGCGGTTTCACCTCCAGGCGGAGACACTTCAGAGCCGGTTACACAAAATACATTGCGTGTAGCAAAAGTTTATTGGGGACTTGATTCATCACTTGCACAAAGACGTCACTTTCCTTCAATTAACTGGTTAAGTTCATACTCACTATATTCCAATGAAATGAATGCCTTCGTAGGCAAGAAATTAAATGTTGACTGGGATGAAAAAGTTACTAGAGTTAAATCATTACTTCAAGATGAATCTGAACTTCAAGAAATTGTCCGTTTAGTTGGAGTAGAGTCCCTTTCGGAACGTGATAGATTGAAACTGATCATCGCTCGTATGATTCGTGAAGACTTCCTGCAACAAAATGCGTTTGATGATGTGGATACGTATACTTCTAGGGAAAAACAATATGAAATGATTGAAACGATTCTTGATTTCCAAGATAAAGCTCTTCGTGCTATGGACTTAGGCGCGTATTATGATGAAATCAATGATGGTACCGATGAAATCCGAGAAAAAATCGGACGTTCTAAATTTATTCCTGAAGAAGAACTTTCCCGTTTTGCTGATATTCGTAAGCAAACAGAAGAAACAATTCAACAAGTTATTGAAAAAGGTGGTGTAGAGTCAGATGCTTAAAGAGTATAAAACAGTTTCCGAAATAGTAGGACCTTTGATGACCGTTACAGGAGTTGAAGGTGTTAAATACGATGAACTTGTTGATATCGAACTTCAAGATGGTACAAGAAGACGTGGTCAAGTACTTGAAATCAATGGAGATAATGCTGTTGTCCAGTTATTTGAAGGATCAACAGGAATCAACTTGAAAGATACAAAAGTACGTTTTCTTGGTAAGCCATTATCATTAGATGTATCTGAGGATATGATCGGACGTACTTTTGATGGAATGGGTCGTGTTAATGATGGTGGACCTGACTTGATCCCTGAAAAAAGCTTAGATATCAATGGTATTGCGATCAATCCTATCGCTCGTAACTATCCAGATGAATTTATCCAGACAGGAATCTCAACAATTGATCATTTGAACACTTTAGTTCGTGGTCAAAAACTTCCAGTGTTTTCAGCTTCTGGTTTGCCGCATAAAGAATTAGCAGCTCAAATCGCAAGACAAGCAAAAGTTACAAATGCTGATGACAAGTTTGCCGTTGTATTTGCTGCTATTGGGATCACATTCGAAGAAGCTGAATTCTTCATGGAAGATTTCAAGAAGACCGGAGCAATCGACCGTTCAGTCTTATTCGTAAACTTAGCGGATGATCCAGCGATCGAACGTATTGCAACACCACGTATGGCTTTGACGGCTGCTGAATATTTAGCATTTGAAAAAGACATGCATGTGTTAGTTATCATGACCGACATGACTAACTATGCTGAAGCCCTGCGTGAAATCTCTGCAGCTAGACGTGAGGTTCCAGGGCGTCGTGGATATCCTGGATATCTTTATACAAACTTGGCAACCTTATATGAGCGTGCTGGTCGTCTTGAAGGATCTAAAGGATCTGTTACTCAGATTCCTATCTTGACTATGCCGGAAGAAGATATTACGCATCCGATTCCTGATTTGACTGGATATATTACGGAAGGACAAATTATTCTTTCTCGTGATCTATATAATCAAGGATATCAACCACCAATTGATGTACTTCCTTCACTATCTCGTCTGAAAGATAAAGGAACGGGTGAAGGTAAGACACGTGAAGATCACGCTGCTACAATGAACCAGATTTTCTCAGCTTATGCTCAAGGTAAAGAAGCGAAAGAATTATCTGCAGTACTTGGTGAAGCTGCACTATCTAAAAGTGACCGTAAGTACGTTGAATTTACAAATAAATTTGAAAAAGAGTATGTAAATCAAGGAAACTATACGAATCGTTCGATTCAAGAAACACTTGATTTAGGTTGGGACTTGCTGAAAGTCTTACCGCGTGCTGAACTAAAACGTATCAAAGATGATATGCTGGACAAATATTTACCAAAAGGAGAGTGAGGTAAATGGCTAAATTAAATGTCAACCCCACTCGAATGGAACTATCTAACCTGAAAGATCGTCTTTCGTTAGCTTCCAGAGGACATAAACTCCTCAAAGATAAGCAAGATGAACTGATGAGACGTTTCATTACGTTGATTCGTCAAAATAACGAATTGCGTATCGAAGTGGAAGATAAATTAGAAAAAGCAATGCAGTCTTTCGCAATGGCCAAATCACTTCTTCACGAAAACTTTATTGAAGAACTGATGGCTGTTCCAAGCCAAAGCGTCAATTTAAATATCGATCAGAAAAATATTATGAGTGTTCGCGTGCCGCAAATGCATTTTCAATATAATGAGAATGCCGATGACCTTGAAGACTTAAGTTACGGATATTTAAATTCAAATGGTGAATTAGATTTGACATTTCAATATTTGATTGAAGTAATGCCAGACATGCTTCAATTAGCAGAAATTGAAAAAACTTGTCAGTTAATGGCAGATGAAATCGAAAAAACTAGACGTCGTGTAAACGCACTGGAATTCATGACGATTCCACAACTAGAAGAAACCATTTACTTTATTCAAATGAAACTTGATGAGGCAGAACGTGCTTCTATTACTCGATTGATGAAAGTAAAAGATATGGGATAATTCCAAAAAAAGGTATCGATATTATTTATCGATACCTTTTTTATAATACTTATTGAATAAATTTATTTATAGTTATATAAGAATGTCGGTACTATATATACAAATCCCTTATTGTAGACGGATACTGCTAGGGAGGTAGTGAGAGTGTCTAAAGAATTTTTTGATATAAAAGAAGGGGAAAAAAAGGCATTAGTTCTTGGTGGAGGTGGAGCTAGAGGAGCGTTTGAAATTGGTGTATGGAAAGCCTTAGATGAGCTTGGTTATAAGCCGGATATTGTCGTTGGAACATCAGTTGGTGCATTAAATGGTGCTTTAATGCTGCAAGGAAATGTTTCAGATGCTGAAAAAATGTGGCGTGATATTGAAGGGAGAAAGGTACTTGATTATGATTTTCCATTAAGTATCAATAGTTTTAAAGATTATCAGCGAACACTGGGTGGTTTCCTCATAAAAGCTATCAGAAAAAGAGGTTTCAGCTCAGAACCGTTGTATAGATTGATTAATTATTATATCCCAAATGAAAAAGCAATTAGAAAGTCTAAGATTGATTTTGGTTTGTCAGTAACAAATGGTGTTAAAAATAAAATTGAATTTTTTTATTTAAAAGATATTCCCAAGAATATGTTAAACAAGTATTTACTTGCTAGTGCCTCGCTTTATCCTGCAATGGAAAAAATTTATATTGAAGGAATACCTTATATGGATGGAGGTTATTTAAACCATATTCCTTATGAAATGGTATTGAAAAAAGATCCTGACAAACTGATTATAGTCGACATACAAGGCCCGGGCTTTTTAAGAGTTAATCACCAAATTAAAAGTGTACCAACTTTATGGATCAGAACAGAATGGTCTTTAGGTGATTACTTGTTTTTCCATAAAAAAAGAACATCACTAAATATACAATTAGGATATCTGGAAACGATGAAGTTAGCAGAACGATTCCAAGGATACTGGTATACTTTTGAAAAAGATCTTTTAAGGAAAGAATATTGTACATTTTATCTCGCTTTAAATGAACTATTGGCATTAAATAGTACTGAGAGTATGATAGAGCCCTTTTTTGAGGAAGATTATCAATTAATTTTAATTAAAGAGCTGTCAGGTAAGTGGAACAAACAGGTAAATAAAGATACACTGCCTTTAGCCATCATGGAACTTGCAGGTAAAATTTTTCGATTATTACCAGAAAAAATCTACACAGTTGAAAGTTTTCAACTGGAAATAATCGAAAGAGTAAATAGGTTACAAGAAGAAGAAACATTTAATTTATATGGAGATTTAGCACCTGAATTTCACTTGAGCGGAAAGGAATGGGCGGAAAGGTTTAAAGAAAAGATTCCGTTTGTTTCGAATCGACATATGACACTTTTTATACTGAATACTTTAGAACAGTCCAAAGGAGAATTAACAGATAAATTATTCAAAACAATTATATTGATCAGACCATTTCCTTTTGCACTAGCCTTATATATTTTAAAATTAGAGAATAAATTTAAATAATTCCCCAAACGACTCGATTATGTGTTAAAATTGAGGATAAGGTTTCAACCGAAAGAATTGTTTTGGGAAGGAAGTAATAATGACTGAGCGAGGATTACTGATTGTTTTATCTGGGCCTTCAGGTGTAGGGAAAGGAACAGTTAGAAAAGCCATTTTTGATAATTATAATAATGATTTTGATTACTCTGTTTCTATGACTACTAGAAAACAACGAGAAGGCGAAGTTGATGGTGTGGACTATTATTTCCGCACAAAAGAACAATTTGAGCATTTAATTCGAGAAGATGGTCTACTCGAGTATGCTGAATATGTTGGTAATTATTATGGGACTCCTTTAGAGTATGTTAATAAAACTCTAGATGAAGGACGAGATGTGTTTTTAGAGATCGAAGTTCAAGGTGCATTAAAAGTAAGAGAAAAAATGCCTGAAGGAATTTTTGTTTTCTTATCTCCGCCTGATTTAGAAGAACTAAACTCTCGTATTGTCAATCGTGGAACAGACACTCACGAAATGATTGAAAAACGTATGACAAAAGCCGTAGAAGAATTAAAGCTGATTCAGTACTATGATTATGTAGTAGAAAATGATACGGTTAATAATGCAGCGAGAAAAATAAGAAATATCATTGAGAGTGAACACTTGAAAGTTACACGTAACTTGAAAGAATTTGCAGAAATTATAGAGGAGATGGAGTAATATGTTATTATACCCTTCACAAGATAAATTATTAGACAAAATAGATTCAAAATATTCTTTAGTCATTTTAGCGGCTAAACGAGCTAAAGAAATGCAACATGGTAAAAATGTTGAACTATTAGATGAATACGTATCAACTAAAAATGTTGGAAAAGCATTAGAAGAAATCGAATCTGGCGATATTGTATTAGACCCTGACAGTATCCAGAAATAAATTGAGTACAATTTAAAATAAACCTCTGCAGGTAATTATTGATTGCTTAAGTCTACACTCCTTTAGCAAAAGTAATTAGCAGAGGTTTTTTTATGAAATGAATTTCTTTAATTTCGATTCTTAAAAATGAAAGTTAATGAGATAAAGACAGAAGCCAATTTTCTTGGTAAAATACAAGAAAGTAATGAATCGAGGGATAAACATGTTCAATCAAATGAAAATAGCTTTTTACGTAACAGGAGGTATTGCCTCTTATAAGTCTGTCAGCTTGATGAGGGAACTGATTAAAGCAGGAGCAGAAGTAAAAGTTGCAATGACACCTTCTGCAACTAAATTCGTTTCTCCATTGACTTTTCAAGTTTTAAGTAAACAAACTGTACATGTTGATACATTTTCTGAAAATGATCCAAAATTTGTACAGCATATTCATTTTGCAGATTGGGCGGATTTTTCTATAGTTGCACCAGCGACTGCAAACACATTAGCTAAATTGGCGAATGGAATTGCGGATAATTTTGTGACATCAGCACTTTTAGCGACAACAACACCTGTTTTTATTGTTCCTGCAATGAATGAACATATGTATGAACACCCTGCGACTCAAACCAATATACAGATACTTAAAGACCGTGGGGCATACATTATGGAACCTGCTACAGGCTTTTTAGCGGAAGGTTATAGCGGAAGGGGACGCTTCCCTGATAGTACAATTATTCTTGATGAAATAGAAGGACTTATAATAAATCAAAGTGATAGTCTTCCTTTGCAAGGAAAACAAATACTTGTTACAGCTGGGGGTACGAAAGAAAGAATCGATCCAGTCAGATATATATCGAATGACTCATCAGGCAGAATGGGACATGCTATAGCAGAAGCAGCAATGAAAAAAGGAGCAGAAGTTATTCTGATTACAGCAAGTGAATTAGCAGTCCATAGTCAAATCAAGCAAATAAAAGTAGAATCTGCTCAAGAAATGTATGAAGCAGTTGATGCAAATTTTGAAAATATAAATGTATTAATTATGGCAGCGGCAGTTTCTGATTACACACCAGTGAAACAAGAAAATCATAAAATGAAGAAAAAAGATGAGTTATCAATCGAATTGAAGAAGACAAAAGATATTTTGAAAGAAATGGGTCAAAAGAAAGCACATCAGTTATTAGTAGGATTTGCAGCTGAAACAGATAATATAGAAGAATATGCATTGAAAAAATTAAAAGAAAAAAATGTAGATTTTATTGTGGCAAATGATGTAAGCAGAAGAGATAGAGGATTTAATTCTAATGATAATGAAGTAATTATTTATTCAAAACAAGATGACCCGGTATTGATTTCACTATCTGATAAATCTAGAATTGCTGAACGCATAATTGAATTGATAATTGAACAATTAGGATGAAAGGAGGACATTCATGCCTCATATAGCGGAAGTAATTGTAGATGTTCCAGTACTACAAACAAATAAACCATTTCACTATGAAATTCCTCAAGAATTTGAACAACGACTAGTGTCAGGCATGCGTGTCGTAGTTCCTTTTGGAAATGGCTCTAGATTAGTGCAAGGCTTTGTTACAAATCGATTTGAAGCATCAGATTATAAAGGTGAATTAAAGAAAATTGAACAATTAATGGACTTAATGCCTGTTTTAAATACGGAGTTGATTGACCTCGGGGAATTTATGGCTAAGGAGACATATAGTTTTCGAATCAGTTGTTACCAGACGATGCTGCCGGCAGTTTTAAGAGCGAAATATGAAAAGAAAATTACCATAGTAGATGACTTAGAAGAAGAGATATTTTTTGAAGTGTTCAGAGGGAAACAGGAGTTACCTTGGGAAGAAGTTATCGATCGCGACCTTGTGAAGTTAATGTTAGAACTTAAAGCACAAGGGAAAGTCGAAGTCAATTATGAGGTAAAAGATAAGCGTACAAAAAAAACAATAAAAAGAGTTACTTCAACACTTAGTTTTGAACAACTGGAAGAAATTAGAGAAGGATTAAGAGCGAATGCTAAACGTCAAATTGCTTTGATCAATGTCTTACAGTCAATTGATTCTGGAGAATGGCTTGATGTCAAAAGGTTGAATGAAGAATATGGGATCACTTTAGCCACCATCAATGTAGCTGAAAATAAAGGGTGGTGCGAGCTTCAAGATGTTGAAATCTATCGTGACCCATTTGAAAATGCGCAAATTAAGGCAACAACTGCTCTAAGACTCAATCCGGATCAGCAAATAGCTTATAATAAAATTTCAAATAAAATGGATGAAAATGTACATGATGTTTTTTTGTTAAAAGGAATCACTGGTAGTGGGAAGACAGAAGTTTATCTACAAACTATCTCTAAAGTACTTGATGAAAATCTGGGAGCATTGATGCTAGTACCGGAAATTGCGTTAACGCCTCAGATGGTTTATCGTTTTAAAAGTCGGTTTGGAGAAAAAGTTGCTGTTTTACACAGTGGATTATCTGAAGGGGAAAAATATGATGAATGGAGAAAAATCAATAATGGGGAAGCATCAGTTGTTGTAGGTGCAAGATCTAGTGTATTTGCTCCTTTAAAAAAAATCGGATTGATCATTATTGATGAAGAACATGAGACAAGCTATAAACAAGAGGAAAACCCAAGATATCATGCTCGAGATATTGCGATATGGAGAGGCGCATATCATCACTGTCCCGTTATCTTAGGAAGTGCTACACCTTCTTTAGAATCTAGTGCTCGTGCCAGCAAAGGAGTCTATACTTTACTGGAATTAAAAGAGAGAGCTAATAAAAAAGCTTTGCCTGAAGTTTCAGTTATCGATATGAGAGAAGAAGCTAAAAAAGGGAATCGTAGTAATTTTTCTTTAAGTCTGCAAGCTGCGATCCAGGATCGTTTAAAAAAAAAGGAACAGTCTGTCTTAATGTTGAATAGAAGAGGATATTCTTCTTTTGTCATGTGTAGAGATTGTGGGTTTGTGTTAGGATGTCCAAATTGTGATATTTCTCAGACTTTGCATATGGATACTAAAACAATGAAATGTCATTATTGTGGACATGAAGAAAATATTCCAACAATTTGCCCCAAATGTCATAGTAAAAATATAAGATATTTTGGTACTGGGACCCAAAAAGTACAAGAAGAGCTGCAAGGATTGTTTCCAGAGGCAAGAATTATCCGCATGGATGTTGATACGACAAGGCGTAAAGGAGCCCATGAACGTCTTCTGAAAGATTTTGGAGATAAAAAAGCTGATATTTTGTTAGGAACTCAAATGATTGCAAAAGGGCTAGATTTTCCAGATGTTACTTTAGTCGGTGTGATTAATGCGGATACATCACTCGGACTACCGGATTTCAGATCTGCAGAAAGAACATTTCAATTGTTAACCCAAGTGAGCGGACGTGCCGGTAGAGCTGAAAAAATCGGAAAAGTTTATGTTCAGTCATTTAATCCTGAGCATTATGCCATTCAATATGCAAAAAATCATGATTATAATTCTTTTTATAAAAGAGAAATGCATTTACGGCATTTAAGTGATTACAGTCCCTATTATTTTTTAGTTCGAATCTCTGTCAGTCATGAGAATGAGATGACCGCAGCCAAAAAAATAGGTGAATTTATTCATTTCATACAGCCTGCTTTAAGCGATAAAGCAATTATTTTAGGGCCAACGCCAAAATCAATTGCAAGAACTCATAATCGTTATCACTTTCAAGTAATTATCAAGTATAAAAAAGAAGAAGCTTTATCGAATCGATTGCATGAATTGTTAGCCAATACTCAAAAAGATCAAGCGAAAGGATTATTCATTTCCATTGATTCACAACCAATGAACTTTATATAATCTATGATTTCTAAAAGGAGAAGTAATGTGTATAAAATAATTTTTATGGGAACCCCAGAATTTTCAGTACCAATATTAGAAGCACTTGCAGCATTTGAACAAGCAGAAGTTGTTGCCGTTGTAACTCAGCCAGATCGTAAAGTTGGACGTAAAAAAATTGTAACTCCGCCCCCAGTCAAACAAGCAGCAATAGAATTAAAATTACCAGTTTGGCAACCCGAAAAACTATCAGGTTCAGAAGAGATGGAACAGCTTTTAGCTTTAAAACCTGACCTTATTGTCACAGCAGCATATGGCCAGTATGTTCCAACAAAACTACTACAAGCACCACCCTTTAGAGCAATCAATGTTCATGCATCTTTGCTTCCTAAATACCGTGGGGCAGCTCCAATCCATTCAGCAATCATCAATGGGGATAAGAAAACAGGTATTACAATTATGTATATGGAAAAAGAGATGGATGCCGGAAATATCATTGCACAATATTCTATACCAATCACCAAACAAGATGATGTCGGCACAATGTTTGAAAAACTTAGTCTATTAGGAAAAGATTGTCTAATTGATACACTTCCTTCTATATTTGATCAATCAAATGACTCTATACCTCAAAAAACAGAAGAAGTAACTTATGCTCCGATGATTCATGCAGAACAAGAAAAGATAGACTGGACAAAAACAGCTGTTGAAATTGATAATATGGTAAGAGGATTAAGACCTTTCCCGGGTTCTCATACAATTCTTGAAGGCAAGCGATTTAAAATTTGGTCTGTTGAACCTGTCGAACAAAAGGCGACACAACAACCGGGAGAAATTGAAGAAATCAGAAAAGATGCAATTGTCGTAGCTTGCGGAGAACAAACACTGTTGGCTTTATATGAAATTCAACCATCTGGAAAACAACGCATGAAAAGTATAAATTATCTGACTGGAGCGGGCAGTCATTTAAAGAAAGGAACACGATTTGGAGAATAAATCCATTAGAAAAAGTAGCCGTTATTTAGCGATGATGATACTTGAAAAAGTGAATTCAAAAGGTGCTTTCAGTAATATCGTTTTAAATCAGACAATTGAAAAAGAAACATTGTCAAAAGAAGATAGCAATTTATTAACAGAGCTTGTCTATGGTGTTATCCAAAGAAAGCGCACATTAGATTATATACTTGAGCCTTATTTAGATAATAAGAAGAAATTACAGAATTGGGTACTACAGCTTTTACGTTTATCAGTCTACCAATTGTACTATCTAGAAAGAGTACCAGACCACGCTGTCTTGAACGAAGCGGTGAATATTGCAAAAGTTAGAGGCCACAAAGGAATAGCAGGATTGACCAATGGAGTATTGAGAAATGTACTGCGTAATGGAATACCAGACTATTCTAAAATAAAAGATCCGGTTGTTAGGTTAGGAACGATGTATAGTCTGCCTGATTGGATCATTGACCAGAGTATAAAAAATATAGGTATAGAAGAGACAGAGAATTACGCACAATCTTTACTTGAAAAATCGAAAGTCAGCTTAAGAGTTAATTCAAAGCAGATCTCTGTTGATAAGGCTATAGAACAGCTAATGGATGAAGGATATAGTGTAGAGAAAAGTAGAGTTTCTCCTTATGGTCTGGTTAGTAAAAGCGGATTGCCCGCTAGATCCAGCCTTTTTAAAACTGGAATGATTACTATCCAAGATGAAAGTTCAATGCTTGTAGCTCCAGCACTTAAAATTGAACCTGGCGATAAAGTCTTGGATGCTTGTGCTGCCCCAGGTGGAAAGACAACTCATATTGCCACTTATCTCGATCAGAGGCAGAATGGAGAAGTTTTAGCTTTAGATCTGCATGCACACAAAATCAGACTAATCGAGCAGAATGCGAAAAGACAACATGTGGATGCAGTCGTAAAAACGCAGAATATTGATGCTAGGAAGATAAAAGAATTAGTGTCTGACGAAACATTCGATAAAATATTAATAGACGCTCCTTGTTCTGGACTAGGATTAATGAGAAGAAAACCTGAAATTCGTTACTCTAAAACACCTGAGGATTTAATATCACTAAAAAAAATCCAATTAGATATTTTGGTTAGCTTAGCACCTCTTCTGAAAAAAGGTGGTCGCTTGATTTATAGTACTTGTACAATTACTCATGAAGAAAATGAAGAAGTAATCGAAACCTTTTTACGTGATCATCCAGCGTATACTATTGAACCTGTTTATCTAGAAAATAAGTACATTAATTTAGATGAAGATGATATGTTAAGACTTTATCCACATCAATATGGCACAGACGGATTCTTTATCTGTTCATTGACAAAAGCAAAATGATACTTGTACATCAAGAAAAAATAAGACATACTATTAATTATAGCGCCTGTCATTAAGACAGGTACATAGAAATTGAACAATAAGAGTGTATGATTATTTGTATATCAGGAGTGAGGAAAACTGAAAGCTACCATTAAATCTCATATTGGTAAACGGGAGACAAATCAAGATTATGTTGCTACTTTTACAAATTTGAGTAATCAGGTTTTAGCCATTCTTTGTGACGGAATGGGAGGTCATAATGCTGGAGATATTGCAAGTGAAATGGCAGTACTGCAGTTAGGAAATAGTTGGAGAAAGTCTGAATTTAAAGATCAGAATATAAATTCAGTAGAGCAGTGGCTTAGAGAACATATCAACAAAGAAAATAAGCGAATTTATGATGCTGCAACAGTTTTTCAAGATTTGAAGGGAATGGGAACAACTTTAGTAGCGGCCGTTATTTTTGATGATGCTACTTTGATTGCTAATGTAGGAGATAGCCGAGCTTATGTTTTTGAAGCATCAACTTTAAATAAAATAACTGAAGATCATTCATTTGCAAATGAATTAAAATTAAATGGTCAGATAACAGAAGAAGAAGCATTGATTCATGAAAAAAGAAATACTTTAACTAGATCTCTAGGTATAGAAACAAATGTATCTATTGATTTCTTTTATTTGTCTAATGTAAAAATACAGAATTTACTCTTGTGTTCTGATGGATTGACGAATGCATTAAGTGATACTGAAATTCAGAAACTTTTGTCTCAAAATCTTAATGATCTGGATAAAGTAGAGCGATTGGTAAAAAGAGCACTTAGCCAAGGAGCATCAGATAATGTAACAGTCTGTTTGATTGAATACGATTCGTTAAAAAATATTGATCTAGAAAGTAAGACTGGGGAAGGCGGGTCTTCAAATGGAAACAGGTGAGAGAATCAATGGAAGATATAAAATTATAAAATGTATTGGTTCAGGCGGAATGGCAAAAGTTTATTTAGCACGAGATTTAATATTGGAACGAAATGTTGCTGTAAAATTAATGGCCTATAATTTCCATAATGATGAAAATAGTATTAGACGTTTTAAAAGAGAAGCGCTCGCTACTACAGAACTCGTTCATCCAAATATTGTAAACATCTATGATGTTGGAGAAAACGAGAATCCGTATATCGTTATGGAATATGTAGAAGGAACAGACTTGAAACAGTATATTCATGATTATCATCCGATCCCATACAAAAAGTCCATTGAAATTATGAAGCAAATCCTTGCAGCAGTTGGTTACGCTCATCAACATCATATTATTCATAGAGATATCAAGCCTCAAAATATACTGATTGATGCTCATGATAATGTTAAGATTACGGATTTTGGTATTGCAGTCGCTCTTTCTCAAAATTCTATAACCCAAACAAATTCTCTGTTGGGTTCTGTCCATTATTTGTCTCCTGAACAAGCAAGAGGCAGTATGGCTACGAAACAATCTGACATTTATTCACTTGGGATATTACTTTATGAATTGCTAACGGGAGATGTGCCTTTTGATGGAGAGTCAGCAGTCTCAATTGCTTTAAAACATTTTCAACAGGAGTTGCCGTCCATTAGAAATATTAATAATCGTATTCCTCAACCACTTGAAAATGTTGTTTTAAAAGCTACCGCTAAGGAATCAAGTCAACGATACCAAACAATAGCAGAAATGGAAGAAGACCTAAAAACGGCTTTGTCACCTGAACGAGCAGGAGAAGCAAAGTTTGTTCCGATAGATACTACTAAGGAAGAAACAAGAGTAATAGAGCCAATTGCAGTAACATCTGGTTCCCTATATTCTAAAGATAAGCCAGAAGAATCGGGCGAAGCAGGGGATCAAACTAAAAATAAAAAGGATAAATCAAAACCAAAAAAGAAAAAAAGAAGATGGTTGTGGGTACTTCTGGGAATATTCTTACTTATTCTGTTTGTGGGTGGACTTCTTTTGTTTAACAGACCAAAAGAAGTTGAAGTACCAGATCTTGAAGGGTTAACTCAAGATGAAGCTGAAGAAGAATTGTCCAGCCTTAATCTTGTGCTGGGAGAAGTGACTGAAGAAAACGACGAAGAAGTTGAAGAAGGTTTAGTTATCCGATCCGATCCATCACCTGGTTCAACATTAAGAGAAGAAGCGTCTGTTGATCTTTTTATCAGTAGCGGAAGTGAGCCTTTTGAAATTGAAAATTATGAAAATGAAGTTTACGAAGATATTCGAGCTGAATTAACGACACTGGGCTTTACTGTTGAGAGTGAAGAACAGAGTAGTGATACAATAGCAGCAGGAAATATTATATCCCAAGATATTGAAGCAGGAGAAGAAGTTGTTCCTGATGAAACTACAATCACCTTTACTGTAAGTACTGGACAGGAAGGATTTACATTAAGAGATCTTAGCGGATATTCTGAAGCAGGAGTAACGGATTATGCAAATGATATCGGCTTATCTGTCTCTAGTACAAGTGAACCGAATGCAGAAGTCCCTGCTGGTCAAGTAAGCAGTCAATCTCCAGAACCGGGAACGACGGTATATGCTGGCAGTAGAATTTCAGTTGTTTTTTCAACAGGACCTGAAGAAGTTGAGTTGAATACATTTGATGAAGGGATTATCATTCCTTATGCAGCACCTGAATCTTCAGAAAATGATGAAAGTAACCCTGATGGAGAAGGGCAAGAGCCAGTACCGAATCTGATACAGATATTTATAGGAGATGCAGAAAATAATTTGGATTCTGTGTATAAAGAATATGAAATTACAGAAGATACTCCTGAAATTCTTACTTTTGTTGTTGAAGAAGGAGAGTCAGCAAGCTACAGAGTTGAAAGAGATGGAGAAGTAATCTTAGAAGAATCCAGCCTCACTGAATAATATCAAATGTTAGAAAGGATGGAGATAGTTGCAAAAGGGTCAGATAACTAAAGCACTAAGTGGATTTTATTACGTAACAGATGACTCTAATATGATTTATCAGACCAGAGCAAGAGGTGTCTTCCGGAAACAGAAAATTACTCCTCTAGTAGGAGATTATGTAGAATTTGAAAGTGGAAGTAAAGAAGAAGGAGTCATACAAAATCTTCTAGAAAGAAAAAATGAACTTGTCAGACCTCAAGTAGCGAATGTTGATATAGGAATCATTATTATGTCTGCAGCGGATCCCAAATTTTCTAATCAATTATTAGATAGATTTCTAGTAATGTTAGAGTCTAAACATATCAAACCGGTCATATTCATTACTAAAATGGATCTTTTAAGCACTGACGAATCAATGGAAATCAAAAAATATCAAAAGGATTATAATGCGATCGGTTATCAAATGATTCTCATAGAAAAGACTGATAAGGATAAAAAGGAACAGCTAGAAACCCTATTCAGCGAACAATTCAAAAATAATCTGATTGTATTCATGGGACAGTCCGGTGCTGGTAAATCTACCTTGTTAAATGTATTGAAACCTGAACTTGAACTGAAAACCGGAGAAACGTCTCAATCATTAGGTAGAGGCAAACATACAACCAGACATGTTGAACTGGTTCCGTTACTGGATAGTTTAATTGCTGATACTCCCGGTTTTAGCCTATTAGCCTTTGATGAAATAGAGCAGGAATCACTGTCTGAATACTTTCTGGAAATGTGGAGTTTAAGATCTGACTGTAGATTTAGCGGATGTCTTCATTTGAATGAACCGGGATGCGCAGTGAAAAAAGCTGTATTGGAAGGTGAAATACCGGAATATAGATACAATAATTATCAATTATTTTTAGAAGAAATCAAAAAAAGAAAACCACGTTATAGAAAAAAAGGAGAATCTTAATGAAAATAGCTCCGTCAATATTAAGTGCTGATTTTGCAAGACTAAAAGAACAAGTCTCATTAGTGGAACAAGGAGGAGCAGACTGGATTCACATAGATGTTATGGATGGTCATTTCGTTCCTAATTTAACTTTTGGGTATAATGTTGTAGAGGCAATCAGACCACATACCTCATTGCCGCTAGACTGCCATCTCATGATTGAAAATCCTGAAAATTTTATTGAAGACTTCGCTAAAGCAGGGGCGGACTACATCTCTATACATTTTGAAAGTACAAATCATATTCATGGAGCACTGCAGCTTATTCGTAAAAATGGAGTAAAAGCAGGAATTGTAATTAATCCCGGAACATCAATCGAGATGATCAAACCTGTGCTGCACATGGTAGATCTGGTATTAGTTATGACGGTTAACCCAGGGTTTGGTGGACAAAGTTTTCTAAACGAAACTGTTGCAAAAATCAGTGAATTATACCAATTAATACAAAAACATCATTATGAGTATATTATTGAAGTAGATGGTGGAATTGTACCTGAAACAGCAAAAATCTGTAAAGAAGCAGGGGCAGAAGTTTTTGTTGCTGGATCATATATATATGGATCAGAAAATCCTCATGAACAAATTACTAACTTGAAGCATGCGGTGAATTAAAATGAATAGTTTGCATATCATGTTAGGAAGTCCGGACAGTCGACAACATACCATGCCTCCATTGAAAGAACAGGATTATTATATTGGAGTAGATAAAGGGGCTTTGCTGCTTGCTGAAAATGGGTACTATATCGATTTATCTTTAGGGGATTTTGATTCTATAACAGATGCAGAAAAACTGATAATAGAAAAAAATTCTAAAAAAGTAATCAGTTTTGAACCTGAAAAAGACGATACAGATGCAGAATTAAGTTTAGTATATGCTATGCAGTTTTTTGATACTGAGCAAATTATTTTATATGGGTGGTCTGGAGGAAGACTTGATCATTTAATGAGTATATTAATGATTGTAATGCAGCCAAGATTCAAATCAATCGTAACTAGGTTAATATTTATAAACCAAACAAATACACTTAAATTTTATCTACCTGGAAGCTATTTGCTCTTCAAAGAGCCGGATAAAAAATACTGCTCTTTCATCGGAATGACTCCTTTAAGCAACTTAACATTAGACAAGGGGTTTAAGTATACCTTAAATAACAATAATTTTGATTATCCAATTGCGTTGATCAGCAATGAATTTGTTATGGAAAATGGAAGATTCTCATTTGATGACGGATTAGTAGCTTTTATCCAAAGCAAAGATTAGGTGAAAAACTAAAGGTACCTGATATTTCATATTATAAGTGTACATGTATGGAATATAGTCGAGCTAAAGAATAGTATAAAAGGAGTCTAAATAAATGAAAATCGCCATTACCAAATCTGCTCTTGAAGAAGCCAAAGAGAAATATGGAAATTTTCAAGCTGTTTCTGGTTATGTAGAAGAAGATAAAAAATTTTTCTTGCCTCTTCCTAAATATTATATAGTTGTTGTTGATAGAAATAACTTGACCTTATCGCAACTAGATATTAAGTTGGATGAAAAATCAGTTGAAGTAATCTCTTTAAAGAATATCAAAAGTATAAAAGTAACAGGTCGAAATATAAGAAGAGTCAGTATCATAACTAAGAATAAAACGATTAAATTAATTATTAAGCCCCGTGTGATAGGAATTAAAGAGTATCAAAGGAAACTGATCTCAAAATTGGAGTCTCTATCAAAATAGCAAATCAGAGCTCACTCAAACAGGTGGGCTCTTCTTTTGGGTTTGTTCTGAAAAAAACAAGATAACAAAAAGCCTACAAATGCTTATGAAAAACATTTGTAGGCTCTATGAAATTTTTATATTATACGCGTTCAACTTTACCTGATTTTAAAGCACGTGCAGATACCCATACTTTTTTAGGTTGTCCATCAACCATAATACGTACTTTTTGCAAGTTCGCAGCAAAACGACGTTTAGATTTATTGTTAGCGTGTGAGCGGTTATTTCCGCTTCTAGCTTTACGTCCAGTTACAAAACATTCTTTAGCCATAATTAACTCTCCTCCTTTACGCAATAGCTTCTACGTTAAAAGAAGCTAACTCATACTTATATAAGATACCACATACAAGATAAACACGCAAGAAAATATTTGCAATCTTTCAAGTAATGAACCTTGACAGTCATATTGATAGTTAAAGTGGACTGTAAACTTACAAAATAGGTATTGTCTTTCATTATAAAACACGATATGCTAAAATATGTTTGAGTATGTAATATGTTAATCATGAAAATTAATCAAAAGATAAGTTGAAATCATGAGAATTTGAATAGAGAGGGGAAATCCATTAATGACAGTAAATCTTAAAAATGAATTCGGTAATGTTGAAATCTCTAATGAGGTAATTGCTACTGTAGTTGGCGGAGCGGCAACAGAGAATTTCGGGATAGTAGGAATGGCAAGTCGGAAACAAGTACGTGATGGACTGATTGAGATTTTGAACCGAGATAATTATTCTCGAGGAATCGTTGTCAGACAAGAAGACGAAGAAATCATAATCGATGTCTATATCATCGTGAGCTATGGTACTAAAATTTCAGAAGTATCTAAAAATGTTCAAGAACGAGTCATGTACCAGCTAGAAGCAAATTTAGGCTTGAAAGCTAAATCTGTCAATGTATTTGTACAAGGCGTACGCGTGTAATATTATTATACCAAAGCCGCAGTCTGTTTGTGGCAAGGGAGGAACTCATTAAAGTGGAAGTATTAAATTTAACATCTGAAGAATTCAAGGGTATGATTTCGGCTGGTCGCATGCGATTAGACGAAAATACTGAATATGTAAACTCACTGAACGTGTTTCCAGTTCCAGATGGAGACACAGGTACTAATATGAATCTGTCTTTTACTAGTGGAGCAAAAGCAGTAAAAGAGACAGATAGCAATCATCTGGGAGAAATTGCTCAAGCTTTAGCTAAAGGATTATTGATGGGTGCCAGAGGTAATTCGGGAGTAATATTATCTCAATTATTTCGCGGATTCGGCAAGTCTGTTAAAGAACAAGAATCTGTAGATGCCGAGCAATTTGCTGCTGCCTTTAAAAGCGGAGTAGATTCTGCTTACAATGCTGTAATGAAGCCTGTTGAAGGAACGATTCTAACGGTTGCAAGAGAATCTGCTAAAGCGGGTATGAAAAAGGCAAAAGAAACAAACGATGTTATAGAAGTCATGGAAACGATTTTAGCAGCAGCCAAAAAATCCTTGAAAAAAACGCCTGATCTGTTACCAGTTCTTAAAGAAGTTGGAGTTGTAGATAGTGGTGGTCAAGGCTTAGTATACGTATATGAAGGTTTTTTATCTTATCTTACAGGAGAAGCACCAGTAGAAGAAGCACCGGAACTCGATGAATTAGTACGTGCAGAACATCACCGTGGGGAAGTACATGAACATGTACATACGGAAGACATTACTTACGGATATTGTACTGAAATCATGGTACGTATTGGTGAAGGCGAAACGGTTGAAGATACATTTGACTATGAAGAGTTTAGAAATTACCTGGACAAATTAGGTGATTCTTTATTAGTAGTTGCTGATGATGAAGTGATCAAAGTTCACGTTCATACAGAACGTCCAGGTGAAGTGATGAATTATGGTCAGAAATTTGGGTCTTTAATGAAAATCAAAGTTGATAACATGCGAGAGCAACATTCGGCTTTATCAGCAGATAAAAAAACTGAAACAAAAGAGATCGCTGTGATTGCTGTAGCGGCTGGAGAAGGAATTAAACAGTTATTTGAAAGCTTAGGTGTTGATTATGTTCTTCAAGGCGGACAGACGATGAACCCTAGTACAGAAGATATTGTTAAAGCTATGGAAAAAATTCCGGCTAAACACTATATACTTCTTCCAAATAATAAAAATATATTTATGGCAGCAGAACAAGCGGCAAAAGTGTCTAAAGCGAATACAGTAGTAGTTGAAACTAAAACAATCCAACAAGGACTAACTTCTATGTTAGGATTCAATGCTGCTCATGATTTGAATACTAATAAAGAAAGTATGACTGCCGAAATAGAAGCAGTAACTTCTGGGCAAGTTACTTTTGCGGTCAGAGACACTGAAATTAACGGTATATCAATTAAAAAAGATGATTTTATGGGAATCATTGATGGAGATATTAAGGTTTCTGATAGTGATATCAAAAAAGTAACCTTAGATATGATTGATCAAATGATTGATGAAGATAGTGAAATTCTTACACTTCTTTATGGTGAAGATGGATCAAAATCAGGTGCTGAAGAAATTGGAAAAGCGATAGAAGAAAAATATGATGACATTGAAGTTGAAATACATGAAGGTGGTCAACCAGTCTATCCGTACCTTGTCTCTGTGGAATAATATAATTGAATTAATTTTTATCTAAAAGGGGGAATAGATGAAATAACGAAGAAATCTTTGTTGTTTTATCTATTCCTTTCTGATTATTCATTTTAATATGGAAAGGAGGAAGCTCGGCATGACTGGAAAGAATATTTTTGACCCAATTACCATTCTTTCAGGAGTTGGACCCAAAAGAGTTATAGCTTTAAAAGAACTTGGGATTGAAACAGTTTACGATCTATTAACCTACTTTCCATTCAGATATGAAGATTTAACGGTAAAATCAATCGAAGAAATTGAAGATAAAGAAAAAGTTGTGTTAAGAGGACCATTGATATCTGATCCAGTTGTGAATCACTTCGGAAGAGGGAAGAATCGTTTAGCATTTAGAATGAATGTAGAACATGTCATTGTACCAGTTACTTTCTTCAACCAGCCTTATTTGAAAAATCAGTTACATGCTGGAGAAGAAGCAGTTATCTTTGGGAAATGGGATGCGCTTAAGATGCAACTAAGCGGGATAAAAATATTGAGTAGTGCATTGAGTGACAAAGAAGAAAATCAGGAGCCAGTATACCATACTTCAAAACATATAAAGCAAGCTACATTAATAAAGCTGATCAAACAGTGTTGGGATGGATACAATGAGCTTATTCCTGAGATGGTTCCTGCTGTTATAAGAGAAAAATATAATTTAGTTACACATAAAGAGTCTATAAGAATGATGCATTTCCCAAATAAAGAGAATGATATGGAACAAGCTAGAACAGCCATTATTTTTCTTGAGTTTTTTATCTATCAACTTCAGATGCAGTGGCTAAGGAAGCAGCACAAAATGGTAGACCGTGGAACTCCTGTGAACTATGATGTTGATTTGTTGAGAGCCTTTTTTAAGTCTCTTCCCTATGAATTAACTAAATCCCAAAAAAAGGTGGTTAATGAAATCTGTAAGGATTTAAAGCTACCTATTCAAATGTATCGCTTACTCCAAGGAGATGTTGGGAGTGGTAAAACAGTGGTAGCAGCCTCAGCCATATTCGCAGCATGGACGGCCGGTCTTCAGTCTACATTGATGGCACCAACTGAGATATTGGCGACTCAACATATGGAAAGTCTTTCAGAAATGTTCAGGTCACAGGGTTTGAAAGTGGAATTGCTGACAGGGTCAACTAAAGTTGCTAAAAGAAGAGAAATACTCGAACAATTAGCAAATGGTGAGATTCATGCTTTAATTGGAACACACGCCTTGATACAAGAAGATGTAGAGTTCAATAAATTGGGACTCGTTATAACAGATGAACAGCATCGATTTGGAGTAAACCAAAGAAAGACGCTGAGAGAAAAAGGATCTCATCCTGATGTTTTATTCATGACAGCAACTCCTATTCCAAGAACATTAGCAATTAGCGCGTTCGGTGAAATGGATGTTTCTATTATAGATGAGTTGCCCCCAGGAAGAGAACCGGTAGCAACTCACTGGATAAGACCTAAACAGTTTACTCAGATGCTTCCTTTTATTAAACGAGAACTGTCTAATGGCTCTCAAGTTTATGTCATCAGTCCGTTGATAGAAGAATCTGAGTTGATGGATTTACAGAATGCTACTGATCTATTTAGAACTTATGCTGCTAAGTTTGAACCTCAATACAAAGTTGGATTATTACATGGTAAAATGTCAAATATGGAAAAAGAGTCCATAATGGAACAATTCAAACATAACGAACTACAAGTTCTGGTCTCTACTACAGTAATTGAAGTAGGCGTTAATGTGCCAAATGCAACTTTAATGATTATTCATGATGCCGATCGATTTGGACTAGCTCAACTCCATCAGTTAAGAGGACGAGTTGGAAGAGGAAAAAAAGAATCATATTGTGTTCTTATCGCTGATCCAAAGGGTGAAACAGGAGCTCAACGCATGGAAATACTAACACAGACTAATGATGGATTTGAATTGAGTGAAAAGGATCTTGAAATGAGAGGTCCTGGAGAAATATTTGGAAAGAAACAGTCCGGTCTTCCGGATTTTAAAGTTGCTGATATAGTGGAAGATTTTCAAATTTTAGAAAGTGCTCGAAATGAAGCTGCACAAATTTTAGCGACTACTGATTTTTTTGAATCAGAAGAGTATGCTTTAATAAGAACAAAAGTAGGAATTGACGAACAAGCCAGACATTCATTTTTAGATTGATCTATAAAATATGATTTCAGGAGGAAGAAGAATGAGAATAGCAGTAGACGCTATGGGTGGAGATAATGCTCCCCAAGCAATTGTGGAAGGCAGCATAAGAGCAGCAAAAGAGTTTAAAGATATTACAATTGTCTTGTATGGTAAGCAGCACATGATCCAAAAATATATCAATGAAGAATTGGAAAACATTGAAATAGTTCATACAGATGAAAAAATAGAAAGCGAAGATGATCCAGTACGTTCCATTAGACGAAAAAAACAAGCTTCTATGGTCATGGCTGCAAGATCAGTTAAAGAACAAGAAAATGATGCTTTATTTTCAGCTGGAAATACAGGAGCTCTATTGGCCTCTGGAACTTTGATAATTGGAAGAGTCAAAGGGATTGATAGACCAGGATTACTAGCTACTATGCCTGTTATGGCAGACAAACAAGATGCTTTTAATTTGCTGGATGTTGGGGCAAATGCGGACAGCAAACCAAATAATATTAATCAGTATGCAACCCTTGGGACTTATTATGCCAAGTTTGTTAGAGGGATAGATAATCCTCGTGTTGGATTATTAAATAACGGTACAGAAGAAAATAAAGGAAACGAGGTAACAAAAGAAGCTTATAAACTGTTAAAAGAAAATGATGCAGTCAACTTTATAGGGAATGTTGAAGCCAGAGAATTACTGAATGGAATAGCAGATGTTGTAGTAACGGATGGTTTTACCGGAAATGCTGTATTGAAAACAATTGAAGGAACTGCACTGTCTATGGTAAAACTCATCAAAGAATCTATTATGAATAACGGTCTAAAAGCTAAAATGGGAGGACTATTACTTAAAGATAGTTTATCCAATCTAAAAGATGTATTAGATTATTCTAAGCACGGAGGAGCTGTTTTATTAGGTTTAAAAGCTCCGGTAGTCAAAACACATGGATCAGCAACTTCAGAGCCGGTTTATCAGACACTAAAACAAATTAGAGAAATGCTGTCTTCACATGTTGTAGAAGATCTGGTTAAGTATTATGAAGGAGAAAATATCGAAGAAAAAGAGTAGATTTCTGAATATTATTAGAAAATGGAATATAAATGTCTGATAAATTAACGGGTAATATTATATTACTTTTGATTAGTTATGGAAATAGACAAAAGAATACGCTACAATAACTTATATGAATAACAAAAAAATGAGAAAAATGGGCTTATAACAAGAATAGTTATATTATACTCAATACACTTAAATGGAGGATTATAAAATGAATGAACAAGAAATTTTTGAAAAAGTTAGAGGCATTATTGTGGAAAGATTAGGCGTTGATGAAGATAAGATAACTAGAGATACTACTTTTAAAGAGGATTTAGGGGCAGATTCTCTTGATATTGTTGAGTTAGTAATGGAGCTTGAAGATACTTTCGGTAACGAAATCTCTGATGAAGACGCTGAAAATATCACTACTGTAGGTAAAGCAGTAGATTACATCAATAACAATCAATAAAATATCACCCTGAATCTGAACGTGGTACGGTATTTGTTGAAATTATTAAGATATAATGAATGATTAATTTGAAAATTTAATATTTTATTATAAAATAATAATTACAGTGTTGATATTAAAAGTTATAACGTGTATAATTCGATTTATATTATTAAGTATTTGATTAAAAAATCACAAAATGTTTAATGTTATTCTCATTTAAATTTTAAGGAGAAAAGCATAGGAGGTTAGACAGTGGCCGTCGAACGCAACTTGTTGGAAATTAATAATTTAAAAACCGGATTTCGCTTTGGTGAAGAATATCATAACGCTGTTGATGGAGTTTCGTTAACACTTAAGAAAAATGAAATTTTAGCAATTGTCGGAGAATCCGGTTGTGGTAAATCAACATTAGCTACTTCCATAATGGGACTCCATGATCCTAAAAATACTCAAGTAAGTGGAGAAATTATCTATAAAGATTTAAATCTGATTGATTTAAACGAAAAGTTATATAATCGTATTAGAGGAAATGATATTGGAATGATTTTTCAAGATCCCTTAGGCTCTCTTAATCCTTTGATGACGATTTATAGACAAATCGCAGAAGCTTTAGTCTATCACTCAGATATGAATGAGAAACAAATTAAAGAAAGAGTTCTTGAACTATTGAATCAGGTTGGAATTCCGAGACCGGAACAAATCATGAAAGCATATCCTCATGAATTATCTGGAGGAATGAGACAAAGAGTCGTTATTGCAATTGCATTGGCTAATAAACCGCCAATTATCATTGCAGATGAACCAACCACTGCATTAGATGTTACAATTCAAGCTCAAATCCTTGATTTGATGATTGATATCCAAGATGAAACAGGATCTGGAATTATTCTGATTACACATGATTTAGGAGTTGTAGCAGAAACTGCTGATCGAGTGGCTGTAATGTATGCTGGCCAGATTGTTGAAGAAGCGCCTGTAGATGTTTTGTTCAGAGATCCTAAGCATCCTTATACACGTTCATTGTTAAACTCAATTCCTCATGAACTTGAAGAAGGCGAAGAATTGCATGTTATCCACGGTACGGTGCCATCATTACAGAAGTTACCCCGCAAAGGTGATCGCTTCAGACCAAGAATTCCTTGGATACCTGATGAAGCATTTGATGAAAACCCAGAGTTAACGGAAATCGCTCCTAACCATAAAGTAAGAGGAAATAGCTGGAAACATTTCCACTTTGAAGGGGAGGAAAAATAACGATGGGATTTTTGGAAGTACAAGAACTGAAAGTGCACTACCCTATTCGTGGTGGTATTTTAAACACAGTTCAAGATTATGTTCGAGCTGTTGATGGTGTAAACTTGACGATAGAATCTGGAAAAACCTACGGCTTAGTAGGAGAGTCTGGCTCTGGAAAGACTACTATTGGAAAAACAATTATCGGACTAGAAAAAGCTTCTGCTGGTAGAATTTTATATGAAGGCGAAAATGTGACTAATAAGGCACGCAGTCGCAATAAAAAATATGAAAATTATAATAAAGATGTACAAATGATTTTTCAGGATTCTACCTCATCAATGAATCCGAAGAAACGGATCATTGATGTTATGGCTGAACCAATGCGTAACTATTTTGACTATACTCCAGCAGAGATTAAGCGTAGAGTAGCTGAATTATTAGATATTGTTGGAATGAATGCAGAAGCGATGTATAAATATCCTCACGAGTTCTCTGGTGGACAACGTCAACGTATTGGTGTAGCTAGAGCAGTTGCAAGTGATCCGAAATTGATTATTGCTGATGAACCAACTTCCGCATTAGACTTGTCTGTTCAAGCTCAAGTATTGAACTTTATGCGAAGAATACAAAAAGAATATGGATTAAGTTACTTATTTATCTCTCATGATTTGGGCGTGGTCCAACATATGTCTGATGATATTGCTATTATGCATAGAGGTCGCTTTGTGGAAAAAGGACCTAAAAAAGAAATTTATAATAATCCACAGCATATTTATACAAAACGTCTGTTGTCAGCAATTCCTGATATGGATCCTACGACTCGCGAGTCAAATAAAATTGAGCGTCAGCGAGTTGAAGCAGAATATGATGCTCAAGAAGCAGAATATTATGATCAAAATGGAAGAGTATACGATTTATTGCCTTATAAAGATGATCATTTTGTAGCTACTAAACCTAATAGCTCACTTCAAAATGAGTCAATTAACACAAAGGGGGAAGTTTAATTCATGTGGAAGACAATATTTAGAAGATTGCTTTTGATGATTCCCCAAATTATCATATTAAGTATTTTAATCTTCATCATTGCAGAATTTATGCCTGGAGATCCTTTTACCGGGATGATTGATCCTAATGTTGACCCGGCACAACTGGATGTATTGCGTGAACGTTATGGCTTAAATGATCCTCTACATGTTAAATATGTGCGCTGGGTTGGAAATGCCCTTCAAGGTGATTTTGGAAGAAGTTTCAATTACAAAACTAGTGTATTGAATGTAATAGGAGAAAGACTGGGAAATACAGTAAGATTATCACTTTTATCTACTATATTGACTTATATGATTGGCCTTCCGTTAGGAATACTATCTGGTCGTTATAACGATTCGATTTTAGATAAATCAGTTATTATTTATAACTTTGTCAGTTTTGCAGTACCCACATTTGTACTAGCTTTGCTTATGGTTTACATTTTTGGATTTAATCTTGGATGGTTTCCTTCAAGGGGTTCAATCGATATCCAAGCCAATACTTTCTGGGAACAGTTCTGGAGCCGTTTATATCACTTGATCCTTCCTTCCATTACAACTGCCGTGCTGGGGACAGTAAGTATTATTCAATATCTACGTACTGAGATTATTGATGCAAAAGTGTCTGATTATGTTAAAACAGCTCGCTCAAAAGGAGTACCAATCGAAAAAGTTTATTCAAAACATATCTTTCGTAATGCATCTTTACCAATAGCTTCAGGCTTTGGATATACTATCGTTAATTTATTAACAGGTTCAATCTTTATTGAAAGAATATTCAACTATAGTGGTATGGGTAATTTATTCCTAGAGTCAATCAATACACGAGATTATAGTGTAATTTTCGTATTAGTACTTTTCTATGGAATCCTTGGTTTGATTGGGACTTTACTGTCAGATCTGATTTTAATGGCTGTAGACCCTCGAATACGAATTGATTAAATAATAACTTTAGAAAGGAATGAGTTCATTTAATGGCATCTAACCAAGATTCAGAAGCTGTGATCATGTCAGATGACATGTCTGCTTCTACTCCGCCTATGGGGTTTAAAGTCATCATTAAAGAATTTGCTAAAGATAAACTTGCACTCGGATCGCTTATATTAATGACGGTTATCCTTGTGACTGTGTTTATTCTATCTTTTATTTTAGATCAAGACACAGTTACTACTGTAAGTTTATTTGACTCCTATTTACCGCCGTTCTCTATGAGTACAGATCCACTCTATGAAGGAACTCAGTATATATTAGGTACAGATTCTGCTGGCCGCGATATATTTGGTCAATTAATTATTGGAGCTAGAAATTCATTACTTATTGGATTATCTGTTACTGTAATCACTAGTCTATTAGGCGTTGTAGTAGGAATAATGGCAGCTTATTATGCGGGCGTAATAGATAATATAATTATGCGAATAATAGATTTTATTATGATCTTACCTCAACTAATGATCATCATCATTTTTGTAACGATTGTTCCAAATTATAACGTTGTTTCTTTTATTTTGATTATGAGTGCCTTTTACTGGGTAGGACAAGCTCGTTTTATTCGCGGGCGGGCATTAACAGTAGGCAGGCTTGATTTCATTAGTGCTTCCAAAACAATGGGAACACCAACAATATTGATTATACTTCGCGAAATGATGCCGAATATCAGTTCATTGATTATTGTTAACTTGACATTGAACTTTGCGGCTAATATAGGGCTGGAAACTGGGTTATCCTTTCTTGGATTTGGATTGCCTTCAAACGTCCCGAGTTTAGGAACATTAGTTTCAGCAGCAACTAATCCAGATATTCTGGAAAATAAAGCATGGGTTTGGTTACCAGCGTCAACACTTATATTAGTGTTGGTGTTGTGTATAAACTATGTCGGTCGTGCATTACAACGTTCGGCAGACGCAAAACAAAGACTAGGGTAAAGAAAAGGGGAGAAAAACATGTCAAACAAGAAAAAGTATAGTTTATTAGCGAGTTCTGCAGCTGTTGCGTTTGTACTTGCTGCATGTGGGGGATCAGATAATGCAGATTCAGACAACGGTTCATCAGACAATGGTGGATCTGAGAGTGGTTCAGAAGGTCCGTTAACCTTTGAAACACGTGTCGAAAATGAAGGAGAAGCAATTGAAGGCGGAACAATGAATATTGGATACGTATCAGATTCTCCATTTACAGGTATTTTTAACTGGGAGCTGTATGACGGAAATCCAGATGCACAAGTAATGGCCTATACAATGGGAGAATTAGTGGGATCTGATGAAAACTATCAAATTGATGATTCAGGTGCAGCTACTCTTGAATTAGATCAAGAAGCAAACACTGTTACAATAACAGTGAAAGATGGTATTAAATGGCATGATGGAGAACCACTAACTGCTGATGACGTATTATTTGCTCATGAAATTATTGGTGATCCAGAATATACTGGAGTTCGTTATACAGCAGATTTGCAGAACATTGTAGGGATGGAAGAATACAAAAATGGTGAAGCTGACTCAATTAGTGGTATGACATTATCAGATGATGAAATGACATTAACTATCCAATACAAATCAGTCGGTGTTCAAATGCTTCAAGCTGGTGGTGGAGTATGGACATATGCAGAGCCACGTCACTATTTAGGAGATATCCCGGTAGCTGATCTTGAATCTGCTCCAGAAGTTCGTGAAAAACCGCTTGGATATGGTCCGTTTAAAGTGGATAATATTGTTCCAGGGGAATCTGTTTCTTATTCACGTTTTGATGATTACTGGCGCGGGACTCCAATTTTAGATGGAATTGAACTGCAAACTGTACCTACTGCTACTGCAGTTGCCGCAATGGAAGATGCTCAGTTTGATTTGTTTATCGATATGCCAACAGATCAATATGATACTTTTGCTGATTTACCAGGATACTCCATTGTAGGGCGAGATGAAAACTCATATACTTATATTGGTTTCAAATTAGGCGAATGGCAAGAAGCGCAAGAAGATGAAGAAGGGAACATTACTGAACCAGCTAAGAATGTTTACAATCCAGATGCAAAAATGGCGGATAAAAACTTACGTCAGGCTATGGCTTATGCAATTGACAACGATGCAGTAGGAGAACGCTTCTATCAAGGATTACGTCGTCGTGCAAATTCTCCAATTATCCCTAACTTTTCCGATTACTATAATGAAGATGTTGTTGGTTATCCCTATGATGAAGATGAAGCAAATCGTATTCTAGATGAAGCAGGTTATGAATGGGCTGAAGGTGAAGACTTCCGTACAACTCCCGAAGGCGAAGAGTTAGTAATCAACTTTGCTTCAATGTCTGGAGGAGATGTAGCTGAACCTATTGCTGAGTACTATATCCAATCTTGGGCACGTATTGGCCTAAACGTACAATTACTTGAAGGACGTCTACATGAGTTCAACTCTTTCTATGACCGTGTTGAAGCAGATGATCCTGCAATCGATATTTATCAAGGAGCATGGGGTACTGGTACTGATCCTACTCCAGAAGGTCTTTATGGCGAAACTGCACCATTCAACTATACTCGTTGGGTAACAGAAGAAAATAATGAATACATGGAACAAATGTTAAGTAGCGAAGGGTTTGATACTGAATGGCGTGCAGAAGTATTTAATGAATGGCAAGAATACTTCATGGAAGAATTACCAATTATTCCAACTTTATTCCGTACAGAAGTATTCCCAGTTAATGATCGTGTAGGAGCTTTTGACATTACTGTAGGAGTAGACCCAGAGACAGCCGGTGCTGAAACTGGATATCACACTTGGTACTTGACTTCTGAAGAACGTGTAACTGAATAATTTATATTGTAAATAAAGATAAAGCAAACCCCCATCAGATCGTTATGATCAGGTGGGGGTTTTACAATGTTTAAATTTTGAATAATCTTAATATTATAGCAATTCGCTTTATTAACATTTATAATAAAAAATATGATATTATTAATAGAAAGTACGCGAACGATTGTTATCTTAGCGAACTACATAATGCAGCGAAAGGAATTAAAATATGTTTTTAGCATGGAAAGAGATTAAATTTTCTAAAACTCGATTTGCACTGATTATTGGAATTGTTTTACTGGTTTCATACTTAGTTTCTTTTTTAACGGGTCTAGCTTATGGTCTTTCTCAGGAATATAGAATGGCAATCGATAAATGGGATGCGGACAGTATAGTGCTTACATCCGAATCAAATCAGAATTTAAATATGTCAATGATTGATCCTAGTGAACAAAGTAATATTTCAGCTGACGAAACAGCTAGAATAGGAGTCGCCTCAAATATTGTACGACCAGAAGGATCTGAAGATAGCGACGTCAATATTGATGTTAGTTTATTTGGTATTGATCCCACTGAATTTTTAACACCAAATATTATAGAAGGTGAATTGTTTTCAGCAGAAAATGAGGTTGTTGCAGACATAACATTGAAAGAAGAAGAAGGGATTGAGATAGGAGATGTACTCCAATTATCTGGGCAAGATCGAACTGTTGAAGTCAGTGGATTTACGGATAATGCCAGGTATAGTGTAGCGCCTGTCTTATATGCGGATATACAGACATACCAGCAGATACGCTTTGATTCTGATGAAAGTATTGAAGATTTCCCGGTCAATGCTATAGTTGTTAGAGATAGTCAATCCCTTGATAGTCTTAATATAGGTAACGATGAATTGGAAGCTTACCCCATCAATGATTTTATAAGTAGTCTACCAGGTTATAATGCACAAGTGTTGACTTTTGGATTGATGATAGGATTTTTAGTTGTTATAGCTGCGTTGGTGGTTGGAATATTTATTTATGTATTGACCTTGCAGAAAACTTCAATGTTGGGTGTGATGAAAGCTCAAGGAATCTCTACGAGTTATATTGCCAAATCAGTTTTGGCTCAAACATTTTTATTAGCTGTAATAGGAGTAATGGCAGGATTTGGATTAACGATATTAACAGGAGCATTCTTGCCGGCAGCCGTACCTTATCAGAATAATTATCTTTTCTTGGTGGCAACAAGTGCAGCATTAATTATATTTGCCTTATTAGGTGCCATTTTTTCTGTTAGAACTGTAGCGAAAATCGATCCACTAGAAGCGATAGAGTAGGTGAAATAGATGAAGTCAATTGAATTAAAACAAGTCAGTAAAAGGTTTAAAGATGGTAGCAAGACAATCGAAGCATTAAAATCAACAGATTTTTCAGTAGATCCTGGTGAATTTGTCGCAGTAATTGGTCCAAGTGGTTCTGGGAAAAGTACATTTCTTACAATTATCGGTGGACTGCAACAACCAAGTGAAGGAAATGTTTTTATTAATGATAATAAATTTAGCGAGTTGAAAGAAAAGAAACGAGCGCAACGCAGGTTTAAAGATATTGGATTTATCTTGCAAGCTTCCAATCTAGTACCTTTTTTAACGGTCCAAGAACAGTTGAAGTTAGTCAATAAAGTTGAAAAATCTAAAATCGACAAAAAAAGAATACAGGATTTGCTTCAAGAATTGGATATTTATGACCTTGCTGATAAATATCCAGGGGAATTATCTGGAGGAGAAAGACAGAGAGCAGCTATTGCAAGAGCGCTTTACCATGATCCGGCTGTTATTTTAGCGGACGAACCAACTGCAAGTTTAGATACATCCCGAGCAATTGAAGTAGTTAAGATTTTAGCTAGAGAAACAAAAGATAAGAATAAAGCTACAATTATGGTTACGCACGATGAACGACTAACAAAATATTGTGATTCCGTTTATGTAATGGAAGATGGTATTCTTGAAAAGCAATCAATGAATGATAAAGTAGGATCAATATGAAAAAAACTGTTAGTGTAATCGGAGCTGGTGTAGCAGGTTTAGCAAGTGCGATTCGCTTGCAGCATGCTGGTTATGATGTAACATTATACGAAAAAGAAGCTGTTCCTGGTGGCAAAATGAATCAGTTGAAAAAAGATGGGTACACATTTGATATGGGTCCCAGTCTTGTAATGATGCCTAGTATTTATAAAGAAATTTTTGAATTAGCAGGAAAAAATCCTGATGATTACATACCGATGCAGAGAGTCGATCCGATGTATTCTGCTTTCTTTGGTGATGAAGAAATTAGTGTTTCTTCCGATTTGACTAAAATTACAGAAGAAATGGAAAATATCAGTGATAAGGATATGGCAGGATTTTTATCCTATCTAAAGGATATTTATGAACGTTTTATTGTTGCAAAAAATCATTTTATTCAAAGACCATTTCGAAATGCATCAGATTTTTATAATCCTAAAATGATTTATCAGGCTTTGAAATTAAAAACATTTGATAGCGCAAACCATTCTATTGGAAAGTATATCAAAGATAAAAGACTACAGCAGATACTAAGTTTCCAGACTTTGTACATTGGTGTTTCGCCTAACAACGGACCTTCTCTTTATACCATAATACCTATGATTGAATATCTATATGGTATCTGGTTTATCGAAGGTGGAATGCATACGATGGCTAGTGGAATGGAAAAGTTATTTCTAGAACTAGGTGGAAAAGTAAATTATAACTCACCGGTTGATGAGATCCTCATTGAAAATCAGGAAGCTAAGGGCATTAAAATCGATGATGAAACTATTTTGTCAGATTTTGTGATGTGTAACGCTGATTTTCCATATGCAATCAAAAATCTTGTTAAAGATGTAAAATCTAAAGGGAAATATACGGATAAAAAAGTTGATCAAATGAAGTATTCTTGTTCTTGTTTCATTATGTATTTAGGTATGGATAAGAAATATAGTCAAGTAAAAAATATGCATAATTTTGTATTTGCAAAAGATTTAGACGAAAATCTTGAAGATATCTTTTCAGGAGATGTACTGACTGATCCTTCTTTTTATGTTTATATGGGTTCTAAAATGGATCCAAAGCTTGCTCCCGAAGGTAAGGAAGGTCTATATATTTTGATCCCTGTGTCTGATCTGTCTACTTCTAAGTATGAATGGAATGAAGAAACGATTCAATATTATAGAGACCGTGTCTTTATGAAATTAAAAAATATTAAAGGGTTTGAAAATATTGAAGAAGAAGTAGTGTCTGAATCCTATATGACTCCAATTGATTGGCGTGATAAATTTAACGCTTACAACGGAGCTTGTTTCGGACTGCAGCCAACGTTGACTCAGAGTAATCACTTTAGACCACAGGCGAAAGCTAAGAATTGTGAGAATCTGTATTTTACTGGAAGTAGTACACACCCTGGTGCCGGGGTACCCATCGTTTTAACTTCTGCAAAAATTGCTGTAGAAGAGTTATTGCTAGATGATCAATGATAGACGATACAAATAAATAAAAGAAAATCCTGAAACGACGCTTAGTCTTTTCAGGATTTTCTTTTATAATTTAAAGTATCGTGTTAGATATTCTGATAAACCATTTTCATGGTTAGTGACTGCGGTCAAATCATTAGCAATAGCTTTTAATCGCTCATTTCCGTTTTTCATTACGATGCCTTCTCCAGCATATTGAATCATTTCATAATCATTTTCTTCATCGCCGAAAGCAATAATATCTTTTTGTTTGATATTATAATAAGATGCAATTCTTTCAACACCCATTGCTTTTTGTACCCCGGCAGCGACGACTTCTAGACAAGGAGATAGACCACCCCAAGTTCTGACTTCAACTGCATTTCCATAATTTTCAATAATTCTTTCTTCAATGATCGGTTGATTTAATTGTGTATTTGTAAAAACTTCTACAGAAGTAGGATCAACAAGTAAGGTTTCAGAAGTTAATTGTCTACTGACTTCAATCCCCTCAGGAAAGTAATCTGGATAAGGGATAAAATCACCATGTACATAAATACCATCTCTAGATTCCGCTGCGATAAGTTGAACTTCGGGATCATCTTTCAAGGCCAGCATAGAAATAGCAAGATCTTTACTCAATGTTTTATGGTATCCATGCTCCCAGCTTTTGTCTGACGGATTATGACACCAAGCACCATTAAAGTTGACGATTGGTGTATCCATTTTTAATTGATTGTAATAGTAATAACTATTTCTGTATGGACGACCGGTGACAATGGAAACAATGTGACCTTCTTTACGAAGTTTGTTTAGCACTTCTTGAGTTTCTAAAGTGATTTGTTGGGTGTTATTTAAAGTTGTACCGTCTAAATCAAGTGCAATCAGTTTTTGATTCATTAAAAAAGCTCCTTTTAAACATTTAAATATTAGCTTCGCTAATATAAAAAAGATGTCATATGTGATAAAATAAATAAGGATATTTATCTAAGTATAACAAACTGTAAATAAAAAGTATACGTCATAGGAGTGAGCAGGATGTTTCAGATCATTCAGAAAACAATCGGAGAAGTTCCATTACTTGAAGTCGTAAAAGAAGAACTGAAAGAAGAAAAGTTACCGACCGTTATTTTTTATCATGGATGGACTAGTCATAAAGAATCAGTTTTAGTTCAAGGATATGAATTAGCTAAAAGGGGAATAAGAGCGATACTACCGGAAGCATATATGCATGGTGAAAGAAGCCAGGCTGCACAGTCGACTCAAGATAACACTGTATTCTGGGAAGTTGTGACGCATAATCTGAATGAAGTCAATATGATCAGAGACGAATATGTTTCAAAGAATTTATCTGATGCTGAGAAATTTGGAATTAGTGGTCTTTCTATGGGAGGAATTACAACAAGTGCTATGCTGACACAGTTTGACTGGATCCATTCTGCAGCTATACTTATGGGAAATACTTCTCCATTTCACTTCTCTAAATGGTTACTCAGTTCTAAATGGACAGACGGGTATGAAAACACGGATGGATTATTAACGGAAAAAATCAAACATCAGTTGAATGCAATTTCTTTGAGTGAACAGCCGGAAAAAATTGCTGGAAAGCCAGTTTATTTCTGGCATGGCACAAAAGACGAGCTGGTTCCTTTTGAACAGACTAAGCAATTCATTGAGCAAATCAAAGATGAACCGTATGCAAAAAACATTTCATTTACAATTGGTTCGGGTCATGGACATAAAGTACCATATGAAATCGCAGTATCTATGGCTGAATTTTTTAAAGAAAGCTTTGAAAAATAGTTTTTAGAAAACTTTCAGGTATTTGCTATGATAATTATGAAGCCGTTCACCTAAGGAGGAAAAACTATGTCAGAAAAAAAAGTTTGGTCTGAAGAGGAAATTGAAGATATTAAAAACCGAATAATGGAAAATTTGGAACAAGTGATTGATCCGGAACTAGGAATTGACATCGTAAATCTTGGTCTTGTATATGAAGTAAATGTATTTAATGGGGGATACTGTGAAGTAAAGATTACATTGACTACTATGGGATGCCCTCTGGCGGATGTCATTACAGAAGATATTTTAAATGCCATGAAATTTGTACCGGAGATTACTGAAACAGATGTTAAGCTTGTCTGGTATCCAGCGTGGGATACATCAAGAATGAGCCGCTATGCTCGAATTGCTCTAGGTATTCGTTAAAAATTCTGGAAAGGGTTGAGTTTGTATTTACTTACTCGATTCTTTTTTATTAGATAAAGTGCAAGTGTCTATGTATTAAAAGGAGATTATTATGACAGAATACACGATTGCAATGCAGGAAGCAATTTCTGGCGCTCAGAATATTGCTAAAGTTCGATCTCATCAATTAATAGATATTCCTCATTTATGGAGAATTTTTTTGCAGCCAGATCATTTGGCGTATAAAATATACGAACAGATGGGCATAGATCTTAATTTGTTTTTGAAAAATGTCGAAAATGAAATTGATAAAATACCAGTAGTTCAAGGAACGTCTGTTCAATATGGAACACAAATGTCACGTGAATTATTCCAGTTACTACAAGATGCAGAAAAGATTGCCTCTGACTTTGAAGATTTATATATTTCAGTAGATGTTGTATTGATTTCTTTAATGAAACAGCCAAATCATCCACTTAAAAAGTATTTGCAAAAGCTGGGGATGTCTGAAGCAAAATTACGAGAAGTAGTATCTGAATGGAGAGGTGGAGAATCAGTGAAGAGCGCTAGCCAGGAATCTACTTATCAATCGTTGGAATTATATGCTATTGATTTGGTTAAACAAGTTAAGGAAGGAAATCAAGATCCTATCATTGGTAGAGATGATGAGATAAGAGATGTTATTAGAATCCTTTCTCGTAAAACGAAAAACAATCCCATTTTAATTGGTGAACCTGGCGTTGGTAAAACGGCCATAATCGAAGGATTAGCTCAAAGAATCGTTAGAAATGATGTACCAGAAAATTTGAAAAACAAAAAAATTTTTTCGCTAGATATGGGTGCACTGATTGCAGGTGCTAAATATAGAGGTGAATTTGAAGAACGCTTAAAAGCAGTACTGAAAGAAATTAAAAATAGTGAAGGGAATATTTTGTTATTTATAGATGAAATTCATACAATTGTAGGTGCTGGTAAAACTGAAGGTAGTATGGATGCCGGAAATTTACTTAAGCCCATGCTTGCTAGAGGCGAACTCCATTGCATCGGCGCAACGACTATTAATGAATATCGGAACTATATGGAAAAAGACAAAGCGCTAGAAAGAAGATTTCAGAAGGTAATAGTAAATGAGCCGTCCAATGACGAATCTATCAGCATTTTAAGAGGTTTGAAAGAAAGGTTTGAAATTCATCATGGAGTGAATATCCAAGACAATGCATTGGTTGCAGCAGTACAACTGTCTAGTCGATATATGACAGATCGATTTTTGCCAGATAAGGCTATTGACCTAGTAGATGAGGCATGTGCAACAATAAGAGTAGAGATGAATTCAATGCCTAATGAATTAGATCTTCTAACGCGCAGAAAAATGCAGCTGGAGATTGAAGAACAAGCATTAAAAGAAGAAACAGATGAAAAAAGTAAAGATCGATTAGCTACCATCCAGCACGAACTTGCTTCAATTCGTGAAGAAGTAGAAATTATGTCACTGAGATGGAATAAAGAAAAAATATCAATGCAAGATATTCAGGATAAAAAAGCTGAAATTGATCAAGCAAAACGCAAACTTGAAGAAGCAGAATTAGAGTATAACTTAGAGGAAGCAGCTAAATTGAAGCATGGTACTGTTCCGTTACTTGAAAAGGAACTAGTAGAGCTTGAGCAAATACATCAAACAAATAGAGCTTCGGAGAATAAGCTAGTTCAAGAAACCGTTACTGAAGATGAAATGGCCGAAGTTGTTGCCCGAATAACAGGTATTCCATTAAATAAATTAGTTGAATCCGAAAGAGAAAAACTGCTTAATTTAAATGAATCTATGAAGAAACAAGTTATCGGTCAAGATAAAGCTGTTGATGCTGTAACAGATGCTATTCTTCGTGCCAGAGCAGGTATACAGGATCCAAACCGCCCATTAGGATCATTCTTATTCTTAGGACCAACTGGTGTAGGGAAGACTGAATTAGCTAGAACATTAGCTCAAAACCTTTTTGACACACAAGATCAGATGATTCGGTTAGATATGAGTGAATACATGGAAAAGCACAGTGTGTCCCGATTGATTGGTTCGCCACCAGGATATGTTGGCTACGATGAAGGTGGACAATTGACAGAAGCTGTTCGTAATAATCCTTACACAATCATTTTACTTGATGAAATCGAAAAAGCACATTCCGATATCTTCAATATTCTTCTGCAAGTACTAGATGAAGGACGATTGACCGATTCGAAAGGACAGTTGATAGATTTTAAAAATACGGTCCTGATTTTAACGAGCAATATTGGCTCTGAATTACTATTGCAAGAGACATCTTCAGAAGGTGAAATCAATTCTAAAACGGAAGCAAAAGTAAAAGAGTTATTATTTGACTCCTTTAGACCAGAATTTTTAAATCGATTAGACGATATTGTTTTGTTCTCACCGATTACTAAACAAAGCATGATAAAAATTGTCGATAAATTAGTTGGGGATCTAGAGATCAGATTAACTGCAAATTCATATGCACTCTCTCTGACTGAAGCAGCTAAGAGCTGGATAGCTGAGAAAGCTTATGATCCAGCATTTGGAGCTCGCCCAATTAAGCGATATCTAACTAATGAGATTGAAACTCCGATCGCTAAAATGATAATTGGCAATACTATCAAAAAAGGACAAACGATCGAAGTCGACGTAAAAGATGATCATTTGACTTTCAAAACAACTGATACTGAATATTTGTCTTTTTAGATGAAAAGAAGGAAGGAGAGCATCAGTGCAGACACAACTTCAGATTATGAGTACTTATACTTTGTTAAAAAGTACAATCACTATCGACAAACTTGTTAAAGCAGCCAAAGAACGTGGCTGCAAATCGATTGCTCTTACTGATCACAATGTTCTTTATGGAGCAATTGAGTTTTATGAAAAATCTTTAAAAGCTGGACTGAATCCTATTTTAGGATTAACACTAGATATCGAGTCACTAAATGAGGAAACTAAAGAAGCCCGCATTGTATTACTGGCGAAAAATGAAACAGGCTTTAAAGAACTGATAAAACTATCAACAAAAATAATGACTGAAGAAAAAGCAATTGCTTTGGATTTCTTAAAAAACGAATGTAGTCAGCTTATTGCAATTACTCCTGGAGCCAACGGTGAAGTAGAACAACTTTTACTAGCAGGCGACTTTGAAAATGCTGAAAAAATACTGTATAAATATAGTGAAGTTTTTGAAGAATTATATTTAGGTTATGCATTTCAAACACCACTTTTAAGTATTCAAGAGCAGTTAATTGAACTTTCTAAACACACTAACATCGAGCTTGTGGCCTTTGATGCTGTTGAATATTTAGATAGAGAAGATGCTTTTGCGACAGATGTTTTAAGAACCATCGGAGCAAATGAAATGATAGACATGAATAAAGACCTGGAACAAGAAAAGAGTCTTTTAAGCGCTAGGGAGAGAACAAAGCAATATGAAAACGCGGGATTGATAAAATTAGCTGAAACAGCTGATCAAATTGCCGAAAAAATATCGATCAATATAACGCTAGGAAAACCAGTCTTACCTAAATTCCCAATTCCTAATGGTAGAGAAACAGATGAATATTTATCTGAACTCTGCTGGCAAGCAGTAGATAAAAAAATCGGTGAGGTTACTTTAGAGTATAAAAATCGACTTGAAAAAGAATTAGCAATCATCTCAAAAATGGGCTTTTCTGATTATTTTTTAATTGTCTGGGATCTGATGAGGTATGCTCATAGCCAGAAAATAATTACTGGATCGGGAAGAGGTTCAGCTGTTGGATCTTTAGTCTCTTACGTTCTAGATATTACGGATGTGGATCCTATAAAATACGGTCTGTTATTTGAAAGGTTTTTGAATGAAGAACGATTTTCAATGCCCGATATTGATTTAGATTTTCCAGACAATAAAAGAGAACAAATGCTAGCATATGTTAATAAGAAGTATGGAAATCAACATGTAGCACAAATCGCTACTTTTGGAACCTTCGCAGCTAAAATGGCTGTCAGAGATTCAGGAAGGGTTTTCGGATTGACGACCAAGGATTTAAAAAGATGGTCAGATGCAATTCCGACAAGTCTTGGTATGACATTGGCAAAAGCATTTAAAGAGTCTTCTAAACTACAAAGTCTGATAAAAGAATCAGATCAGAACCGAAAAATTTATGAAACAGCAAAAAAACTGGAAGGATTGCCAAGGCATGTTTCCACTCACGCTGCAGGGGTAGTTATATCTGATGAACCATTAATACATTCTGTCCCGCTACAATTAGGAAGTGGAGAGCTTTCTCTAACACAATTTACTATGTCATATGTAGAAAAAGTGGGATTGCTGAAAATGGATTTTCTTGGACTGAAGAATTTAACTATATTATCTGATTGTATTCAGTTTGCTAGTACTCAGACAAATCGGTCACTTTCTCTTTCGAATATACCGTTAAATGATTATGAAACACTTCAACTTTTCAGAAATGGGGACACTAATGGTGTTTTTCAATTCGAATCGCCTGGCATTAAACGAGTCCTGCGCAAACTGGGGCCTACAGATATAGAGGATGTTGTAGCAGTTAATGCATTGTATAGACCAGGTCCAATGGAACAGATTGATACCTTTATTGCCAGAAAAAAAGGGAATGAACCTATTGTGTACCCACATGATGATCTTGAAGAGATTTTAGATGTTACGTATGGCATTATGGTCTATCAGGAACAAGTTATGAAAGTAGCTTCTAAATTAGCCGGTTACTCTTTAGCTGAAGCTGATATGCTGCGCCGGGCAATCTCAAAGAAAATCCGAAATGAGATTGATACAGGTCGCAAACAGTTTATAAGGGGGGCTACACAAAAAGGATATACAGAAGAAACAGCAAAAAATGTTTATCATTATATAGAACAATTTGCAAATTATGGATTCAATCGATCTCATGCAGTAGCATATTCAATGGTAGCTTATCAGTTAGCGTACTTTAAGGTACACTACCCAGCTGCCTTCTATGCAGCACTAATGAAAGCTTCTTCTAACAATAAAACCAAGCTTCAAGAGTATGTAATAGAGGCTAAAAAGCGTGGCGTTGAAATGATTGGGCCAGATATTAATATGAGTAATTATACCTTTTCTTTGTATAATGGAACGATTCTGTTTGGATTGGATGTTATTAAAGGTCTAAGAAGAGATTTAGTTTATTCTATTTATAAAATCAGAAAAGAAGCTGGACCATACAAAGATATTATTGATTTTATTGGGAAGTTAGAGAATAAATGGCGTAAAGAAATTTATATAAAACCACTCGTTTTTGCTGGAACTTTTGATCGATTGATTCATAATCGAGGAACAATTATACATTCGCTTGATGGAATAATAAATAGTGTCAATATGAGTAATGGTAATATGGAACTTTTTGAATCATTAGCACCCAAAATAGAAATCGTTGAGGATCTTCCTCTTGAAGAAAAATTGGATCAGGAATATGAAGTAACAGGATTTTATTTATCTAACCATCCCAGTGAACAATATAATAAATACAGAGAAGCGTTTAAGGCTGATTTTATAGCAGATGCAAAAACAAATCGAACGATGAAGTTTATTGGTACAATTAAAGGAATTAAAACTATTCAGACCAAAAAAGGAGAACCAATGTCCTTTGTCGAATTGACGGATCAAACTGGGTCATGCTCTTTAACCCTTTTTCCAGAACAACATCGAAAGTATATTAAACATCTTTCTAAAGGTGATGCTATTTTGGTTGAAGGTAAAGTAGAAAGTGATCAAAAAGGAGTTAAAATCTTAGTAAGAAAAATTGAGAATACAAAAGAATTAAAAGAGATAAAGCAAAAAGAAATATTATATCTGAAATTTGAATCGATTAAAGATAATGAAGAAGTGTTCCGAAATGTTCAGTCTATTCTTCGACAGCATCCCGGGGAAGTCTCCGTTGTTATCTTTGATGCAAGCACAGATCAAAAGCATTTGTTAAAAAAAGCCTACTCTATTGACGGCTCTAAAGAAGTAGTAGCAGAATTAAAGGAGATTTTAGGTGAAAAACAGGTTGTTTTGCAATAAAATGTTAGAAAAACTGAGTTAGTTACCATTTTTAAGAGACATAAATAGTAAAAAGTGATAGAATAATATTTGTATGGAAACTAGATGAATATGCAAGGATAGATTTTGGCAATTATAAGTGGATGTAATGTGTTCACTTGTGAGCTTTCAAAATTGTTCCGAAGCAATTGATTCATCAGAAGTATATTATAGTCATAATATTATAGTTTTTAAAATATGTATTAGAGGTGAAAGATTGATATGAAACGTATTGGAGTTCTAACAAGTGGTGGAGATTCTCCAGGCATGAACGCTGCTGTTCGTGCTGTAGTAAGAAAAGCGTTATATGAAGGTATGGAAGTTTATGGAATCAATTATGGGTTTGCAGGCTTGGTAGCTGGAGACATTCGAAAATTGACTCGTAGAGACGTAGGAGATATCATTCAAAGAGGGGGGACTTTCTTATATTCAGCAAGATATCCTCAATTCGCAACTGAAGAGGGTCAATTGAAAGGAATCGAGCAATTGAACCGTTTCGGTATTGAAGGTTTAGTAGTTGTCGGTGGAGATGGCTCTTACCGTGGAGCATATGCTTTAACTAAGCGCGGCTATCCATGTATCGGTCTTCCTGGAACGATTGATAATGATATTCCTGGGACCGATTATACTATCGGATTTGATACAGCGATTAATACAGTGTTAGATGCATTAGATAGAATTAGAGACACAGCTACTTCTCATGTCAGAACGTTTGTTATTGAAGTTATGGGTAGAGATGCTGGAGATATTGCTTTATGGGCAGGTGTAGCCAGTGGAGCAGAACAAATTATTATTCCGGAAAAGGGATTTGATATCACTGGAGTAGCAGATAATATTCGTGAAGGTAGAGAAAAAGGTAAAAAACATACGATTATTGTGCTAGCTGAAGGTGTAATGGATGGAAAAGAGTTTGCTGAAAAATTAGATGCAATCGATAATTTCCACGTCCGTGTAACTGTTCTTGGTCACGTACAACGTGGAGGATCACCTACAGCAAGAGATCGTGTGTTAGCAAGTCAGTTTGGCGCAGGAGCTGTAGAGTACCTTAAAGCGGATAAAGGCGGATTATGTTTGGGTCTTAGAAACGAAAAAATCGTAGCACATGATATTGTAGATACATTAGATAATATGAAGCACAAGCCAAATCTAGACCTGTACAAACTGAACAAAGAAATCTCGAGCTGATAATAAGCTTACGCTATAATGGTGGGAAAGATTATCAGGGGATCTAAACATTTCTTTATATTATCTAAAAAACATAAAATGAAAGTGGGAGTTATTTTTTATGAAAAAGACAAAAATTGTTTGTACTATTGGACCGGCAAGTGAATCGGTAGAAACTTTAACAAAATTAATGGAAGCTGGAATGAACGTAGCTCGTTTGAATTTTTCACATGGTGATCATGCTGAACACTTACAACGTATTAAAAACATTCGCGAAGCAGCTGAAAAAACAAATAAACTAATTGCGATCATGCTAGATACTAAAGGTCCTGAAATCAGAACTCAAAATATGGTAGACGGTAAAATTGAAATCGTAAAAGGTAGCACCATTCGTATCTCAATGACTGAAGTTGAAGGAACTACTGAGAAATTTTCAGTGACTTATGCAGATTTGATTAATGATGTAAATCCCGGATCAAGTATTTTACTAGACGATGGTTTAATCAACTTGCAAGTGACAGATATCGATCATGATAAAGGGGAAATTATTACTACAGCACTTAATACTGGTGACCTTAAAAATAAAAAAGGGGTTAACGTACCTGGTGTTTCTGTAAATCTTCCTGGTTTGACTGAAAAAGATAGAAATGATATTAATTTCGGATTAGAAAATGATATTGATTATATTGCTGCTTCTTTTGTACGTCGTCCATCTGATGTACTTGAAATTACAGAAGTTTTAGAAAAAGCTGGAAAAACTCACGTACAAATTATTCCTAAAATTGAAAACCAAGAAGGTGTAGATAACCTTGAGGAAATCATTAAAATAGCTGATGGTTTAATGGTTGCTCGTGGAGATTTAGGGGTGGAAATTCCAGCTGAAGAAGTACCAATTGTTCAAAAACAAATGATTCGTATGTGTAATGCCGCTGGAAAACCAGTTATTACAGCTACTCAGATGTTAGATTCGATGCAAGTTAATCCGCGTCCAACACGTGCAGAAGCTTCCGATGTTGCAAATGCAATTTTTGATGGAACTGATGCAATTATGTTATCAGGAGAAACAGCTGCCGGAGACTATCCTGAAGAAGCTGTTCAAACAATGTATAATATAGCGATGCGCACTGAAGCTGCTTTAGTAGGACAAGATGCATATGCACTTAAATCTTATGATCAGGGAGATATGACTGAAGCGATTGGACAAGCAGTTGGACATACTGCTCGTAACTTGAAAATCAATACAATAGTAGCAGCAACTGAATCTGGACATACTGCTCGTATGATTTCTAAATTCCGTCCAAAAGCTGATATTCTAGCAGTAACTTTCTCAGAAGAGACAGCACGTGGATTATCTCTTCAATGGGGCGTTATTCCAACAATCGCTGAAAAACCGACATCAACAGATGACATGTTTAATTTAGCAACTCAAACTACTATGGAAAAAGGCTATGCTAAAGAAGGCGACTTGATTATTATTACTGCTGGAGTTCCTGTCGGAGAACGTGGAACAACTAATGTAATGAAAATTCAATTGATCGGTTCTAAACTGGTTAGCGGTCAAGGTGTTGGATCAGAATCAGTTATCGGCAAAGCAATCGTAGCTTCTTCAGCTGATGAAGCTAATGAAAAAGCTGTTGAAGGTGGTATTTTAGTCGTTCAAAATACTGATAAAGATTATTTACCTGCAATTGAAAAATCTGCTGCTATCGTTGTGGAACAAGGTGGATTAACTTCACACGCTGCAGTAATTGGAATAGCAATGGGTATTCCAGTAGTTGTGTCAGCAGAAAACGCAACTGAACTAATCGTACAAGACGAATTAATTACAGTAGATGCTCGTCGAGGTATTATTTACCGTGGAGCAACTACAGCAATTTAATTTAACTTAAACCATAATTTGAGTGGGTTAAGTTTTGTAGTAATGAATTTGACGATGAGATAATATAAATCTTGGAATAAGTTGAATTTCAGATAGTCATGATTTATCTGAGATAGTAACAATAACTTTCTCTAAGATTATATCTCATCGTTTTTCTTTTAAAGTTCATAATTACTATAAAAAAAGGAGTGAGAATAAATGAATACGGGTAAAGTAATAACGGGTATGGTGACGGATAAGAATAATAAAGTGACATTTGTTCAAAATAATGGAATAACTTACCAAGTAGTATCAGAAAATTCAATCGATTTAACATTAGGACAAACGATCGAAGGCTTTGCCTATACTGACAAAGAGGGCAATCAATTATTTTCTTTGGAAATTCCTGAAGTCAGAGTTGGAAATTTTGGTTGGGGAGATGTTATAGATGTTAAACGTAGTTTGGGTGTTTTTGTAAATGTAAACTGGAAAAATAAAGACTTGGTTATTTCATTAGATGATCTTCCAAATGAAGGACATTTGTGGCCGAAAAAAGGTGATAGACTATATGTTACTGTAGTGGTTGATGAAAAAGATCGTATGTGGGGTAAACTAGCTGAAGAAGAAGATTTTTATGCGGTTTCTAAGCCTGGATTAAAAGAATCGCATAATCTGAATGTAAGTGGACATACATTTAGAATGAAAAAAAGTGGAACCTATTTTTATACGGAAGATAATTATGTTGGCTTTATTCATCCATCAGAACGGGAAAGAGAACCAAGATTGGGTGAGTTAGTCAATGGACGTATAATAGGGTTGAGAGAAGATGGCGTATATTATGTATCGATGATGCCAAGAGCTCATGAAGTATTAGATGATGATGCAGCAATGTTACTTGAAGTATTAAGACGATCTCCAGATCAGAAGTTTGAGTATAATGATAAAAGTGATCCACAATCCATCAAAAATCATTTTGGCATCAGTAAAGGACAGTTCAAGCGTGCGCTAGGTCGGTTACTGAAACAGAACCTGATTGAACAAGATGCTACAGGAACTAAGTTAATAAAAGAAAGTCAAACAGATAATGCTTAGTTTTATAGCGGAAGGTTGTATCTTAAGCTTTTCTAGATTATACTGATTATAATTAATTGGACGTTTTGAAAATAGATTATAATCGTTTTTATTCTAAGGGGACAGCTATGGAAAAAACAGATACTACTATCCAAAAAGTTAAACAGAAAATTTATAAAGCAGGTTATAAGTTAACCTCTCAAAGAGAAGATATTTTAAGGGTTTTACTTGATAATGAACACTTAAGTGCAGAAGAAATATATTTGAAAGTTAAAAGTGAAAATTCAGGTATAGGATTAGCAACTGTTTATCGCACTCTCGAATTGTTAAGTGAATTAAACATTATAAATAAAATTGCCTTTCAAGATGGCATTTCTCGGTATGATGTAAATGATAATGATCGTCAGCATCAGCATCATTATCTGTTGTGTTTGAATTGCGGGAAAATTGATGAAGTTGAAAAAGATATGCTTATAGATGTGGAAAAAGAAGTAGAAAAAAGCTATCACTTTAAAATAAAAGATCACCGACTGACTTTTCATGGTCTGTGCAAGAAATGTATTGAAGAGGCTGATGATCAAAACAAGGGGTAATGTACTGTGTCAGTAGAATTAAAAAAAGAAGCATTAGAAGAATATCTGATTTTTTTAAAGATCGAAAGAGGACTATCTAAAAATTCTATTGAAAGTTATCAACGAGACCTGAATCAGTATATTACCTATTTGGATCAAGAAAAAATTAATTCATGGGATGAAATTAATCGATATATTATTTTGAATTTTTTAGAAAATCAGAAAAACGGACTCAAGTCTGATAATTCTCTTATCCGAATGATCTCAAGTTTACGCAGGTTTCATCAGTTTTTAAAACAGGAGAATTTATCTAAAGAAGATCCTATGCTCTATATTGAGACACCTAAAAAAGCTCAGACGCTTCCAAAAGTAATCTCTACAAATCAAATTGATATCTTATTATCAATACCTGATACATCTAATAAGATTGGGATAAGAGATCGGGCAATATTGGAGGTTATGTACGCTACGGGAATAAGAATTTCAGAGTTAGTAAATTTGAAGCTAGAGGAACTACATCTTTCAATGAAGTTGATTCAAACGATTGGTAAAGGAGACAAAGAAAGAATCTTGCCGATCGGGGAACAAGGAATCAGATGGGTAGAATATTACTTAGAGTATAGCAGACCGAAATTAGAAATGAAATCAGTACAGACTTCTCCTTTTGTTTTTTTGAATTTAAGAGGAACACAACTCAGCAGGCAAGGTGTCTGGAAGAAAATTAAAAAGATGGTCCAACAAGCAGGTATAAAGCAAAATGTTACCCCACATACTTTAAGACACTCCTTCGCTACTCATTTGTTAGAGAATGGAGCGGATCTTAGAGTAGTACAGGAACTATTAGGACATTCAGATATCTCAACTACACAGATATACACACACATTACTAAACACCGCTTAAAGGAAGTTTATGATGCTTATCATCCTAGAGCGTAACATATTTTCATTTAATTAATCAGCTAAAAACAAAAATTATCATTGGAGGAATTAACATGAGTTATGAACGTATTCATTTAATCGTTATGGATTCAGTAGGTATCGGAGAAGCGCCAGATGCAAAGGAATTTAACGATGAGGGTGCCCACACATTAGGTCACATTGCTGAAAATACTGAATTGGATCTGCCTAATCTCAAAACTTTAGGATTAGGAAATATTGATAAGATTAAAGGTGTTGAAGCAACTCCTACGAGTATTGGATACCATACTAAGCTGGAAGAAAAATCAGTCGGTAAAGACACAATGACTGGTCATTGGGAACTAATGGGTCTTCATATAAAAACACCTTTCAGAGTATTTCCAAATGGGTTTCCTGAAGAACTGATTCAGCAAATTGAAAAGCATACAGGGAGAAAAATTGTTGCGAATAAACCAGCTTCTGGGACAGCTATCATTGATGAATATGGCGAACATCAGATGAAAACAGGTGATTTAATCGTTTATACGTCTGCTGATCCTGTTCTTCAGATTGCAGCACATGAAGATATAATTCCTCTAGAAGAATTATATGAGATTTGTGAATACGTAAGAGAAATAACAAAAGATGATCCGTATATGATTGGTCGAATCATCGCACGACCTTATATTGGAGAGCCAGGGAATTTCACTAGAACAAGTAATCGACATGACTATGCTCTTAGCCCTTTTGGACATACAGTCTTAGATTCTCTTAAAGAAGACAGAAAAGATGTCATAGCGGTTGGGAAAATTGATGATATCTTTAATAGCCAAGGAATCACTGAAATGGTTCGTACGAAATCTAACATGGATGGAGTAGATCAGCTGCTTGAAGTCATGAAAAAAAATTTTAATGGATTGAGCTTTACTAACCTTGTAGATTTTGATGCACTATATGGTCACCGAAGAGATGTTAATGGATATGCTAAAGCTTTAGAAGAATTCGATGCAAGAATTCCGGAGATACTAAGTATGCTTGAAGAAGATGACTTATTGATCATAACAGCAGACCACGGAAATGATCCAACTCATCCTGGTACCGATCATACAAGAGAATTTGTACCAGTATTGTTTTATTCACCTAGTATGAAAAGCAATGGAGCTTTACCACAAGGATACTTTGCCGATATCAGTGCTACAATCGCAGATAATTTTAATGTTAAAAGTACCGGATTTGGTACAAGTATCTTATCAGATTTAAAGTAATGGTATAAAGTATCAATTAAAGGAGAATATAGATATGAATAGAGAGTATTTAGATAGTATTGGAAAAGCTGCTGTTTATCTTAAGAGTAAAGGAATTGATAAGCCAACTGTTGGTCTGATTTTAGGATCAGGTCTTGGAGAACTGGCTGACGAAGCGGCAAATCAAATTGCAATTCCTTATGAAGAAATTCCCGGATTTCCAGTTTCCACAGTGGAAGGTCATGCAGGCCAACTTGTTTACGGAGAACTAGGTGGGAAAATGGTTTTAGCAATGCAAGGAAGATTCCATTTTTATGAAGGATATTCACTTCAGGCGGTTACTTTCCCTGTTAGAGTCATGAAAGCTTTAGGTGTAGAAACATTAGTCGTAACAAATGCTGCTGGCGGAGTCAATATTTCCTTTAATCCAGGAGATCTTATGATTATTACAGACCATATTAACTTCACTGGGGCAAATCCATTAATAGGAAAAAATGAATCTACTCTAGGACCAAGATTCACTGATATGACGGCAGCTTATGATAATGAATACCAGAAATTGATCAAAGAATGTGCTAAAGAAAGTGATTTAGCTATTAAAGAAGGGGTTTACTTTGGATTGACAGGTCCTACTTATGAAACGCCAGCAGAAATTCAGATGATCCGCACACTAGGTGGAGATGCTGTAGGGATGTCTACAGTTCCTGAAGTTATAGTAGCCAATCATGCTGGATTAAGAGTTGCCGGAATCTCTTGTATCACGAATTATGCTGCAGGAATGCAAAGCAACCTTGATCATGCTGAAGTAGTTGAAGTAACTACAAGAGTAAAAGAGTCATTCAAATCTTTAGTTAAAGACTTTGTTTCAAAAGTCTAATCGAGTATTCGCTAAAATTTAATAATGTAAAAAGATAAAGATGAACACTTTTCATCTTTATCTTTTTTTCAGAAAGTATATTAAATATAGAAACATCAAGGCAATTTGATTTTTACAATAGATATCTGTATTATTGTCATGAGTAATAAATTCATTTACAGGTAATTAAAAACAATTGGATAGCTAATGCTATCATTTATTCAAGACTATGACTAAAGAAATGTAGGTAGTGACAAATGAGCCAATCTGAAAATCAGAATATTCCATATTTTCCGGGAACTATGAAAATAAATGAAAAAAATCATCTTGAAATTGGAGGAGTAGATACTGTCTATTTAGCAGAGAAATATTCAACTCCTTTATATGTTTACGATATGAATTTGATTAAGTCTCGTTTATCTGAGTTTAAAAAGGCTTTTTCTATTTATAGTAAACCTACTCAGGTTGCTTATGCTAGTAAAGCTTTTTCGTCCTTAGCCTTATATCAGATTCTGGCAAAAGAAGGAGTCTCGCTGGATGTAGTTTCAGGAGGAGAGCTTCATCTGGCAATTAAAGCTGGTTTTCCAGCGGCAAAGATTCATTTTCATGGGAATAATAAGTCCCATCAGGAATTAGTAGAAGCATTAAACTATAATATAGGATGTATAGTTATTGATAACTTTACTGAATTAGATATGATCAATCAATTGACAACTTTGCATCAGAAAAATATTAATGTTCTAATTCGAATCACCCCTGGCATTGAAGCCCATACACATGAGTATATTACTACAGGACAAGAAGATTCTAAATTTGGTTTTGATCTAGCTTCTGGACAAGCTGAAAAAGCTATAAAAACAGCTTTGGATTGTGCTTATATCAATGTAATCGGACTTCATGCACATATAGGTTCTCAGATTTTTGAGACTGATGGTTATAAGGCTGTTATAGAAAGGTTAATGCAGCATGCTAAACAGTGGAAAGAACAAACTGACTTTGATTTGAAAGTTCTAAATGTCGGGGGTGGTTTTGGTATAAGATATACAAAAGCAGATGAACCTCTTTCGATTAAAGACTATGCGTTAAGTATTGTTGAAAGTGTCGAAAAAAATTCAGCAGATCTACATTTAGAGTTGCCGGAAATATGGGTAGAACCAGGGCGAAGTATTGTTGGAGAAGCTGGGACAACACTTTATACTATCGGAACAGAAAAAAATATACCGGAAATTAGACGTTATATTTCAGTAGATGGAGGTATGGCGGATAATATTAGACCGGCACTTTATGAAGCAGAATATACTGGTGTTTTAGCTAACAAAGTCTATGCCCAATATGATACAACCGTTTCCATAGCCGGTAAAGCATGTGAAAGCGGAGATATGCTGATTTGGGATTTAGCTTTGCCTGAAGTCGAACAAGGAGACTATCTTGCAGTATTGAGTACTGGAGCGTATGGATATTCTATGGCGAGCAATTATAATAGATTGCCCCGTCCGGCTGTTGTCTTCGTTGAAAATAGACAAGATTTTTTAGCGATTAAAAGAGAATCGTATGACGACTTTATGAGGTTAGAAAATCCTATCGCTGATTCAATTTGAGTTAAAATATGGAGGGAAATGGATGCTTGTAGAATACAAAGCTGACTATCAGAAAATTACAATGGGTCTATTATCTTATGTACCAGATTTGAAAGAAACAAATCGATTAATGAAAGAATTGACTTGGTATGCCCAAGAAGACAATCGCCAGTTATTTTTGTGGAAAAGCCAAGAAACGAACGATTTTGTTGGGGTGCTGGGAATTGAAGTTGAAGAAGAGTTTATTTTAGTTAGACATATCTCGATAAATCCATCTTTCCGAGAAGAAGGACTTGCTCATCGTCTTTTAGATGTATTAGCGGCTAAATATGCTCCTAGGCAGTTAGTAGGAACAATAGAAACGGGCCCACTGATTGCTAAGTGGCACACTGAAAGTTAGCAGATAAAGTAGAGCTTAAGAGGAAAACACTATGACAGAACATTGGCAAGTAAATTTGGAAGTCTTTGAAGGACCGTTAGATCTTCTGCTTCATTTGATTAACAAATATGAAATAGATATTTATGATATTCCGATAGCAAAAATCACAACTCAATATATGGACTATCTTCATGCGATGCAAATCCTGCAGCTTGATGTTGCTGGTGATTATTTAGTAATGGCAGCAACACTAATGTCCATCAAAAGTCAAATGCTGGTTCCCAGAAACGATGGATGGGATGAAGAGAAAGAATTCACTATAGAGGAAGAGGATCCAAGAGAAGAATTAATGGAAATGCTGCTAGAGTACAGGAAGTTTAAAAATGCTGCATCACAATTGGATCATAAACAGTCCGAAAGGGCAGAATTTTTCACAAAAGAGCCAACAGATGTCTCTAAGTATCAAGAACATATCCCTTTGAAAAAAGGCGAGATTGACTTATTGGATTTAATAGATGCATTTCAATCGTTAATTAGAAGAAATGAATTAAAAGAACCAGAGGCTACTATAATAGAACCAGAAGAAGTTACCGTTAATGATAAAATGAAATGGATAGAATCAAAGATAAGGAATAGTCCTGACGCTTCAATAACGTTCCAACATCTTTTTGAATATTATTCAAGTAAGGAAGTTGTGGTAACTTTTCTAGCACTGTTAGAATTGATTAAAGAAAATAAAGTTGATTTCAGACAAGATAAAACTTTTTCAGATATTAAACTAGCCTTTTTAACGTAAAGATTTTTAAGTCAAAAAAAAAGGAGGAGATTGAATGAATGAATTAGCTGTATATGAATCTTTACTATTTGTTGCAGGAGATGAGGGGTTGTCTTTGAAGGAAATGGCTAAATTGACAAACGCTACGACTGATCATGTACTTGTTTCACTGGATAAATTGCTCAATGAATATAATACTAGAAACTCTAGCGCACTTACGATCATTGAAACAGCAAATAAATACAAAATTGTAACTAAAGAAATGTATTCAACTATCGTTAGCGGTTATGCTCAGTCTCCTTTAATGCAAAAGTTAAGCAAGGCATTATTAGAGACGTTGGCTATTATTGCATATAAACAACCTATAACCAGAATGGAAATAGAGGAAATTAGAGGAGTACAGTTAGCAACTGCTCTGCAAAAGTTGAAATTGAGGGACCTTATTAAAGAAGTCGGACGCTTAGAAGCACCTGGCAGACCAGTTTTATATGGAACAACAGACTATTTTTTAGATTATTTTGGGTTAAATGGCTTATCAGAATTACCTGAACTTACGATAGAGGACGAGGTTGAAGAAACCTCACTATTTTTTGAAAACTTTCAACAATCATTAGATTGAAAATAAACGTTTTTAAAACTAAAAATTCTGCGAATTCATTAAGTTACATAAAATAGATTAAAGGAGGGGTCAGATGGATCGTTTACAAAAAGTCATGGCTCATGCAGGAATTGCTTCAAGAAGAAAGTCAGAAAGTATGATAGAAGCAGGCCGAGTTAAGGTTAATGGAAAAGTGATTACTGAATTAGGTTTTCAAGTGAAAAAATCAGATTCAATAGAAGTCGATAGTGTGCCAATCCAGAAAGAAAAATTAGTTTACTTTTTGTTGAATAAACCAAGAGGAGTAGTGTCAACAGCCAGTGATCCAAAGAATAGAGAAACTGTAGTTGATTTGTTACATGAAGTAGAAGAAAGAATCTATCCAGTAGGTAGGTTAGACTATGATACTACAGGTGTTTTACTCTTGACTAATGACGGAGAGCTTGCTAATAAATTAATGCACCCTAAATATTCTGTAGAAAAAACATATCTTGCTAAAGTTAAAGGACGAGTAACAAGAGAGGATATAAGGCAGCTTGAAAAAGGAGTAGTTTTCGATAAAGTTAAATCTGTTCCAGCAAAAGCAAGAATCATTAACTATGACCGAAAGAAAGATTATTCAACAGTAGAATTGATTATTCATGAAGGTAAGAACCATCAAGTAAAAAAAATGATGAAAGCTATCAATCATCCTATTGAAAAATTAACTAGAACCCAATATGGATTTTTATCAGTAGAAGGTATGCAGTCTGGGGTTTTTAGAGAACTGAAACAGTTTGAAATCAATAAACTATATCAATTAGTAGAAGATGAATAGAAGTTCGCAACTTGTTTATATAGAGGGTATAGAATTTGTCGAATTGAATTAGTGGCACATTCTTTTCATCTTAGTTATAATTGAAGTTAAGCAGCAACAGGAAAGAAAATAACTATACTTGAATTTATTCAATAGTATCACGTTCTAAGGAGTGTCGAATCGTGACGGATGAAATAATGCAGGAAAATGTAGAACAACCAAAAAGACTCTTGGTTGTAGATGATGAAAATCGAATACGTAGATTGCTTAAAATGTACCTTGAAAAAGCTCATTATGAAATTGATGAAGCTGAAAATGGTGAAATAGCTTTAAAACTAGCATTAGAAAATGATTATGACTTGATTCTTTTAGACCTTATGATGCCTGAAATGGATGGAATAGAAGTAGCTGAGGAATTGCGCAAAGAGAAAGAAACACCGATTATGATGCTGACAGCTAAAGGTGAAGAACTAAACCGTATCCAAGGGTTTGAAGTAGGCGCTGATGATTATATCGTTAAGCCATTCAGTCCTCGTGAAATCGTTTTGAGAGTTTCTGCAATCTTAAAAAGAAGTCAGGCTAGCGGAGGAAACCCAAGCAAAGCAGCAAGTGTATCTGATACACTCACACTGCCACATCTAGAAATTGATAACGATTCTAGAAGAGTCACAGCTGATGGGAAAACAGTGAATCTTACTCCAAAAGAGTATGATTTACTTCATTATTTAATGTCTTCTCCTGATCAGATTTTCGGTAGGGAACAGTTGCTTAGAGAAGTCTGGAAGTATGAATTCTTCGGAGATTTACGTACAGTAGATACACATGTGAAAAGGTTGCGTGAAAAATTAAAAAAGGAATCAAAGACTGCAGCTAAAATGATAGAAACTGTATGGGGGCTTGGTTATAAATTGAATTCTTACCCACATGAGGAAGAGGAGTAGGTCTAGAGTATGAAGCTAAATATCGTTGCGATTAGAATTTGGCTGACTACTTCTGGACTGATTCTTTTATCCCTAGTTGCCACTTCTTTGTTCTACACTCACTTTTATTCAGAAGAGATCAAAGATAATTATATAAATGATTACGAAACGTTTATTCTTAACGTAGGAGGATTATCAGAAAGTGATCCTGCATTTATTTTCAATTACCTGAAAGAAGCTAATGTTATCCATTCAAAAATAAATTTTGCTCTTCGTACAGAAGATCAGTACACTGATGATCAAGGGGAATGGGATGTAGAATTTTCTGAAAGTGTTTACCAGAAAATAATGGATAATCCCGATCTTAGAACTGATTTAAAAGCAAGTGATGAAATTCATATACGATCTGACTTGTCTCCAGGACATCAGAGTAAAATACCTTATATTTTTCATATTGAACATATTAATTTTAATGGCGAGAACTATGCGCTATATGCTTATGTAGATCTATCTTTTATTTCAAATATTGAAAAAATGGTATCGATCGCCATAATTGTACTTATATTGTTTAATATTTTTTTGAGTTATATTTATTATTTATACCTTCGCCGAAATTTATCAGAACCTATTAATGCGATGACTAATATTGCATTTGATTATGCACGAGATGATTTTAGTCATCAATTACCAGTATCAGGCCGGGATGATTTATCAGAACTTGCTATGGCGATGAATAAGATGGGGCACTCGTTGGAAACGAATCGAACTGTAGTAAGACAAGAAAAGGAATTGCTCTCTCATATTATGACAAGTATAGATACAGGAATTCTTTACTATGATTCTGACCAGACATTAATTTTATCAAACCCTGCTGGAGATCTGTTTCTGACACATTATCAAGTAGAAAAAGGGAATTTTTCTGAAAAAGATAACTATGTAGATATTGAGAACAACTTGAAAGAAGCGGTGGAAACTAAGAAATATTCTCAATTTCATATCGAGATGGTCGAGTTTTATTATGAAGTAACCATTATGCCCTTGATCGAAGAGGACACCCTGGATATACGAGGTATATTAGTTTCTACTAAAGATTTGACTCATGAGCATAGATTAGACAAAATGAGAGTTGACTTTATCAGTAACATTTCTCATGAATTGCGTACACCACTTGTAATGGTTCAAGGATATAGCGAAGCTATCATAGATGATATAGCAGAAACAATCGATGAGAAAAAAGAAATGGCTCAGATTATTAGCGATGAGTCACAGCGAATGAATAGAATGGTTAATGAAATGCTGGATCTATCAAGAATGGAAGCCGGGTTTATTGAGATTGAGAAAGATCCAATCAATTTGAATCATTATCTAAATACATTAATTGCTCGATTTAAAAAAATGGCCTCAGAAGTAAGTGTGAATTTGGAACTTGACCTTCCAGAAGATGATATTGTACTGCCGATCGATAAGGATAAAATGGATCAGGTTTTTGTCAATTTAATTAATAATGCTATTAGACATACTGGCATGACTGAAAAAGAATCTAAAAAAGTTACTCTAAGTCTTTTTGAAGACAGTAATTTAGAGGAGATTATCATGCAAGTTAGAGATACCGGCACAGGCATTCCCAAAGAAGATATTCCTTACATTTTTGACCGCTTCTTTAAAGCAGATAAATCCCGTAAAAATTATTCGGACAATGCTTCTGGAACAGGAATTGGTTTATCAGTGGTTCAAAGTATTGTAGAAGCACATGGTGGACGATTAAGCGTTGAATCTAATTTAGGCAGTGGGTCTACTTTCATTATCCATTTACCGATTGATCAAGAAGAAAATCTTGATCAACTAAATAATGACTAGAACTTGACATTTATTAAATATTTTGTATAATAGTATTGTACTACTTGATAGTATAAAAATATGATTCATCTTCAGGGGCAGGGCGTAAATCCCGACCGGTGGTAAAGTCCACGAGCGAAATTTTTATTTTGCTGAACTGGTGTGATTCCAGTACCGACAGTATAGTCTGGTATAAAGAAGATGGAGCTTTTTGACTGATTAAACATGTCTATTTAGCTCTGTTCATTTTCCTGAAGTGGAATTGAACAGAGCTTTTGTATTTCTAGAGTACAAAACAGGTTCAATCTCATTTCATGACAAAGAACGATGAATAGACAAAGAATCAATAAGTTCATTCCCAGAGTGATGAATCCTTCTAGGAGGATTTTCAATGTCAAATATCAAAACACATAAAACTGTAGGGATTGCTATATTAGCTTCACTAGCATGGATTATTTCTATGTTTGCATTTCCTATACTCCCTGCTTCATCATTTTTAAAAATAGATTTCAGTGATTTACCTATCCTTTTTGGTATGTATGTGTATGGTCCAGCAGGTGGTGTCATTATTGCGTTTATCCGCTCTTTATTATCTTTTGTTCAAAAAGGCGGAGAAGCGGGACTACCAATTGGTGATACAGCGCAATTCGTTGCCTCACTTTCGTTTACTCTTCCGATTTATTTAATTATTACTAAATTCGGATTGAAGTTGAAAGAAAAAATTGTTGCATCAACATTGGGTACTATTACATTAAGTATTGTGATGGCACTATTGAACTGGTTTTTCTTAGTACCGGCCTACATGGCTGTAATGGGATTTGAGGTAGGACCTTTATCTGAGTATCTACTTTTAGCAATTGTTCCATTCAATTTAATAAAAGGCACGATTGTTTCCGTCATCTTTTTTGTAGCTTTCCAAAAACTATATCCATGGTTGGAAAAATCCAGAAAAAGATTATATAAAAATCACTCAAGGACTGCTGTTTTAAATAATGATAAATTAATTTAATTTTACTATTTTGACAAGGGACGATCATTAGGGTCGTCCTTTTTTTATTGAAAAAAAACTAATGAACCTGTATTCTAATGGAGTGAAAGGAGTAGCTAATGAATTCAAATCATGAATATATCACTTATTTTATTTTATCTTTGTTTAATAAAGATTCTCCTTTAAGTTCAGCGCAATTGATTCATATTTTTCATGGAAGAAGAACCCCTTCAATGTTATTTAAAGTTGAGAGAGAAAAATTATATACTCCGTTTGGTTTATTCAAGACATTAACTAAAGACAAACTTGATCAGTACCTTAATGAGCTTATTAAATTGAAATGGCTTGATATAAATGAAAATAATGGCTATATTTTATCAGATAACGGATCATTAGCGCTTGAAAAGTACTTTTCAGATAAGGATTATCCTGCTAAAATTGCATCATTAGAGAACGCAACGATTCGTACGCCTTTTTTTTATCAATTCCAATTAGTATCTCAAATTTTTTCTGAAGCGATCTATAGTAATAAACAATATAGGCCTACTATAAAAGATCCTATTCATCAGACAGCTGTAAAAGAATGGCTGGCAACTTTAGATGAATCTTTACATAATCTAAGTAAATGCTGGTCAAATGAATTAAGTTTAGTGTTAGAAAACCTTACTGAGGAAGAGGCATTGATTCTAGTATGGAAATTAACTGGTCATGAACTAGTTGGAAAAACTAATCGACAATTAGCTGAAAGTCTTTCTTTAGATACGGTTGAATTATATATTCTATTAAACCAAGCTATTGAGCAGTTAATAGATTTAATAGAAAAATCAGAGTACACACTGTTAAAATCATTTTTACATCAGACTAAAAAGAATTATTATTATGGTTTATCAAGAAGTACTTATTTAACAGCAAGTTACATTAGAAAGGGGAATAATCTTGCAGATATTGCCCTTAAACGAAATTTAAAACTAAGTACTATTCAGGAACATATTTTAGAAATTGCTCTGGTAAAACAATCTTTTAATTTCAGGCCATTTATTCCAGAAAAAATCTATATACAACTTCATCAATCTTTTGAAACAAATCCTTATTTTAGTTTTCAGAAAGCAAAACAAGAAAATAGTAATATACAATTCATGTGGTACCGTCTAGTGGAGATTGAGAGGATTAGAAATGAATCTATCAGTAATTGAACAAACTCTAAATGAAAAATTCGGTTTCAAAGAATTTAGACCAGGTCAAATAGAAGCGATAGAGGCTGCACTCCAGAAGTTTGATACGCTGGTTATGCTGCCAACAGGAAGTGGAAAATCAATTTGTTATCAACTGCCTGGCTATCTAAAAGAGGGATTAGTATTAATTGTCTCTCCTTTATTATCTTTGATGCAAGATCAGGTCGAAAGGCTTAAAAAGTCTGGCGAACGACAAGTGGCAGCGTTAAATAGTTTATCTTCAAGTAACGAAAAGAAAAGAATTTTTAATAATTTAAATAAGTTAAAATTTCTTTTTATTTCTCCAGAAATGATCCAGTATGATTTTGTAATTAATAGATTAATAAAGGTGAAAATAGCACTTTTTGTTGTTGACGAAGCACATTGTATATCCCAATGGGGAATGGATTTCCGACCGGATTATCTTAAAATAGGAGAAGTGAAAGAAAAGTTGAATAATCCAGTAACAATGGCTCTGACTGCTACTGCAACTAATAGAGTGAGAGATGAAATCAAAGATTCTTTGAAAATGGATGAAGAGCAAACAAAAGAAGTTATCTATTCTGTTAATAGAGATGCGATAAAGTTAAAAGTAGAAATATGTGAAGGGAATAAAAAAGAAAAATTAAAAGAATTTGTAAGGAATTTACAAAAACCAGGTATTATTTATTTTTCAAGCAAAAAATTGGCAGATGAACTTGCTCAAGAGTTAAGAAGTGAACTTGGACTGTCAGTTGAAAGTTATCATTCAGATATACTTACAGACGACAAAATTAAAATACAACAGCAATTCATTGAGAATTCTGTACAGATTATTTGTGCTACAAGTGCATTTGGGATGGGCATTGATAAATCAGATGTTCGATTTATTATTCACTATCATGTCCCATCAAATCCGGAAATGTACCTTCAGGAAATAGGTAGGTGTAGTAGAGATGGTAAAGATGGGATCGCAATTTTACTTTTTGAATATGGAGATCAATTTATTCAAAAGAGACTCCAAGAAGATGCTTTACCAGATAAATCGCTGCTTAGTTACGTATACAAAAACTATCATAAGATAAAATCTAATCAAGAAGATCCAAGAGTGCAAATTGCTCAATATTATCAGAAATCTGGAATTCCACTTAGCATTGCTGTGAGGCAGGTTGAAATAAGAGAACGATTGAAAAGTGAACAATTAGACTTCATGATGCAATATATTAAGCATAAAGGATGTAAAAGAAATTTTATATTAAAATACTTTGATGAAGTCATAGATGTTAAGCCAGATAAATGTTGCAGCTCTTGTAATCCAAGTTTAGAAGAGTGTTTTTATAAATATGAAGAGGGTTCAATAGTAAGGAATAAGGTGGACATGAATTGGAGAAAGAGACTAAAAGAATTGTACAAAATAGACGATGAATCTATTAAAACCAGAAAAATATGATACAATAATAATGATAGAATTTAAGGAGGAAGTACGATGAGTAAGAAAGATCGCGAGTCGATGGAGGAACTGTGGTCAAAACGTTTTGATGAAGAGGTTGACTATGATGAAGAACAAACCATGTCTCGAAAAGCTAAAAGAGAACGTGAGAAAAGTATCTCTCCAATATTGACTGTAACGGTTATCTTTTTAGTTTTAGTTATTGTCGTAACACTGGGTACATATGCTTGGTATAGTAATCGTGAAGCTAATTATAATGCCCCTGAAGCACCTACTGTTGAAGAAACAACTGAAAATACAGATACTGATGAGAATGTGGAAGAAGAAGAATCAGTTGAAGAAGAACCAGTTGACGAACCTGAAAATACGGAAGAAACATCAGATGATACCACTGAGAAAGAACAATCTGAACCAAAACAGCAGACAGAGGAAACAGAAACTGTTACCGAAACTGATCAACCTTCAGATTCTGCTTCATCTGACAGCAATAGCAGTTCAAATAATGCTAATGAATCTTCAAGTACAGATACTAATAACAATTCAGCTTCTAGTGAAGCGAGCCAGACTCCTGCACCTAGTACTGAAACTTATGTAGTAAAAGCCGGTGATAATATGTACCGAATTGCATTGAATCATGGTATGACTACAGAAGAATTAATGCAGCTGAATGGTCTGAGTGATGAATCAGTATATATAGGCCAAGAGTTGGTCGTACAATAATTTATGGGTCATAATTAATTTATGAAAGTGTGAAATGATTGGAAGATAAACAATTGACAGTTGCGATAGATGGTCCAGCATCATCGGGTAAAAGTACTGTAGCAAAAAGAATCGCGGATCAGCTAAACTTGATTTATGTAGATAGTGGAGCAATGTACCGGACAATCACTTATGTTGTGATAAAAGAGCGTATTGACCTTACAGATCAGAAGGCAATTGTAAATGCGTTGAATAGCGTTTCAATTGAATTTGAAAGAACTGTAGAGGGGCAATCAGTTTTTTGCAATAAAATAGACGTAACAGATAAGATTAGGCAAAATGATGTAACAAACGCGGTATCTATTGTAGCAGCTCATCCGTTGGTACGGGAAGTATTAGTAGAAAGGCAACGTAAAATCGCTTTGAAACAAAATGTTATAATGGATGGTCGAGATATTGGTACAGTAGTCTTACCCGATGCTAGCGTAAAAATCTTTTTAGTTGCGAGTGTGGATGAAAGAGCTGAGCGAAGACATAAAGAAAACAAACAAAAAGGTATTGAGTCTGACTTAACAAAATTAAAACAAGAAATCACCGATAGAGATTATAAAGATTCGACACGAAAAGTATCTCCATTAAAAAAAGCTGACGATGCAATTGAAATAGATACAACAGCATTATCGATTGATGAAGTCGTTAAAAAAATTAAAGAAATTATTTTTGAAAAGTATCCAAACTTGCGTAAATAGTGAGCTTGAAATGTTTTAGTGGAAAAATAATCTGATTTTATGTACAATTAGATGAGTAGAAATATTGGCATTGGGAGGCACATATAAGATGACAGACAAAGAAAATATGAACGAAGAAGTAGAAAACAATACAACAGAACAGGAAGCTCAAGAAGTAGCAGAAAACCAAGTAGTGGTTAATACTCCTGCTAATACAGATCCTGAAGATGTAAAGGCTGAAAACGAAAATGCGCAAGTTCAGCCTGCAATAGATTCTGACTCTGATGCGGAATCTATGTCAGACGTATTAAGAGATGTCGTAGATATCGCTCCAGGAGATTTAGTTCAAGGTGAGGTTCTTGTAATCGACAATGACAAACAAGTTATTGTAGGTTTAGGAGGCGGACAAGAGGGTATTATTCCTCCACGTGAATTATCTACTGAACGATTTGATCATCCATCTGAAATTGTTAAAGTTGGAGACGTTATTGATGTAGTAGTATTACGTGATGTTAAAGATAAAGAACAGGGTAGCTTTGTACTTTCTAAAAAACGCGTTGATCAGAGAAAAGTATGGGAAGATCTTCAAAAAATCTTTGATAACGGAGAAACGATTGATGCACCTGTTACACGAGTTGTAAAAGGCGGATTAACAGTAGATGCTGGCGTTAGAGGATTCGTTCCTGCTTCTCAGATGGACGTTCAGTATATCAGTGATCTGAATCAGTTTGAAGGTAACACTTATACTTTTAAAATACTTGAAATTGATCCCAATGAGCGTCAGTTGATTCTTTCAAGAAAAGTTCTGCTTGAAGCAGAACAGTCAAAAGAAAGAGAAGCTGCTCTTGAATCTCTTGAAGTAGGTTCTACTGTCAAAGGAACTGTTGTTAGATTAACAAACTTTGGTGCTTTTGTTAATGTTGGTGGCGTGGATGGATTAGTTCATATCTCTGAAATATCACATGAACGTATAGGACATCCTAAAGAAAAACTTTCTACAGGTGACGAAGTCGAGGTTAAAGTGTTAAGTGTAGATAAAGAACAAGAACGTATCTCACTTTCTATCAAAGATAACTTACCTGGACCTTGGGATAACCTGGAAGAAGAGATTCATGTAGGGTCTGTAGTAAAAGGGAAAGTTAAACGTGTTACAGACTTTGGTGCGTTTGTAGAAGTGAAACCTGGAGTAGAAGGGTTAGTACACATCTCTGAAATGGCACACAAACATGTAGAAACACCACATGAAGTTGTTGCTAAAGATGAAGAAATTGATGTTAAAGTTCTAAGTGTCAGCCCAGCAGAAGAAAGAATATCTCTAAGTATCAAAGCTTTAGAAGATGCTCCAGAACCTCAACCAAAAGAAACATCTAAAAAATCTGCACCTAAAGCAGAAATTAAACAACCTTCACTTAGAGACGAAGACGAAGATGGTTCTTTCACGTTAGGTGATCAAATTGGTGATCAGTTATCTAGTTTTATGAACAATGATGACGAAGAATAAAGAGATACACTTATCTTTAATGGATTAAAATGAGAGCACCCAAACTTTTAATTGCGGGATTCCGTTTTTAGAAGGTTGGGTGTATGTTTTTGAAAATCTAGATTTAAATATTTGAAAAATAAGAAAGAAGGTGAACGTACATGACTAAACCAGTAGTAGCAATTGTAGGTCGTCCCAATGTTGGGAAATCGACTATTTTCAATCGAATTGTAGGTGAGAGAATTTCCATTGTAGAAGACGTTTCAGGAGTAACACGTGACAGAATTTATGCTGAAGCAGAATGGTTAGGAAAAGAATTCTCACTTATCGATACGGGTGGAATAACAATGGAAGATGAACCATTGAATCAGCAGATCAGAAATCAAGCCCAGATCGCTATTGATGAAGCAGATGTAATTATTATGCTTACTAGTATACGTGAGGGTGTTACGGATGCTGATGAAGTAGTAGCTCCTATGCTATATCGCTCTGGCAAGCCTGTCGTGCTTGCTGTTAATAAAGCAGATAATCCAGAATCAAGAGCATATAGCTATGAATTTTATTCACTAGGTCTAGGAGATCCTTATCCGATATCTGGATCCCATGGGTTAGGTCTAGGGGATTTATTAGACGCAGTAATCGCTAATTTTCCAGCTGATTTAGAAGTTGACTATGATGAAGATACCATTCGATTTAGTGTAATTGGTAGACCAAACGTAGGAAAATCTAGTATTGTAAATGCTATCGTTGGAGAAGACCGTGTGATTGTTTCAGATATCGAAGGAACAACACGTGAAGCTGTAGATACACGTTTTGTTACCGATGATGGACGAGAGTTTGCAATCATAGATACAGCCGGGATCAGGAAAAAGGGTAAAGTATATGAAAATACTGAAAAATACAGTGTTTTGAGAGCTTTAAGAGCAATTGAAAGATCCAATGTTGTCTTATGTGTTATCAATGCAGAAGAAGGCATAAGAGAGCAAGATAAGAAAGTATTTGGTTACGCTCATGAAGCGGGCAAAGGGATTATCATTGTTGTTAATAAATGGGATACTATTGAAAAAGAAACGAATACTTTGAGAGATTTTGAACTTGAAGTAAGAGAAGAATTTAGATATTTAAGTTATGCTCCGATTGTATTTGTATCTGCAACTACAAAAAAACGTTTAGATAAATTACCAGATATTATAGAACAAGTGCATAATAACCAAAATATTCGTATTCAATCTTCTATTTTAAATGATGTAGTGATGGATGCAGTAGCCACAAACCCTACACCAACAGATAAGGGTAAAAGGCTTAAGATATTTTATACCACTCAAGTTAGTGTCAGTCCTCCAACCTTTATAATTTTCGTAAATGATCCAGAGTTATTACATTTTTCTTATAAAAGATTTTTGGAGAACCGATTTAGATCAACCTTTAATTTTGAAGGAACGCCTATCCATATTATTGCTAGAAGACGCACGTAGGACTCGATAGAAGCGTTTTAACAAGTTTTCATCTGTTATGCTGTTTTGTAGATAAATTAACAAAGAATCGATATTAAAGCAAATAGGACATTTTCTTATAAGTCAAGTCAAAAACCCTTGTTTTTGAAAAATAAAATAAACATTCTTTTTAACAAAATCATTGCAGTATCAACGTTTCTATGGTATCTTTTTAATTGAAATGTCGTAAGAAGACTATTTCACCCAATGCATTCATTTAATGAAAAAGGGATGTTTTGAAAGATCGTAAGTTACTCAAAAATAACTTGCATTGATCTTCTTATGAGGAGGTGAAAATGTACGATGGCTAATAAAGCAGAATTAATCGAAAAAGTATCAACAGCAACTGACCTTTCTAAAAAGGATGCAACTGCTGCAGTTGAAGCAGTTTTCGAAACAATTAAAGATTCACTAGCTAACGGAGAAAAAGTTCAAGTAATTGGCTTTGGTAACTTTGAAGTTCGTGATCGCGCTGCACGTAAAGGACGTAATCCTCAAACTGGGGAAGAAATCCAAATCCCTGCAAGCAAAGTACCTGCATTCAAAGCGGGTAAAGCACTTAAAGATGCAGTGAAATAGTACGTAGAAAAGTATATACTTTTTAGAGTCGCTGTTCCTTAAATGGAACAGGGCTCTTTTATTTTGGTTCTATAATAAATGACGTTGGTGAGAAATCACTGGCGTCTTTTTTTGTCTCAGAAAATAGAAAACAAGTGAGTTCTCCTGTAGAATAATAGTCGACAAAAACCAAATATCCATAGGAGGAACCCACTTGCCTACATCAAATGATATGCAAAATGTACTAGATATTCAAGACAAAAACATGATTTTCGAAGATAACTGCGTTTCTTATTGAATATTGCGGACAGATTGAGCCGCGTATGCGGAGTTTAGAGCCAGTCAGTGCGGGAAATAAATCCACTTAATGCGGAGAAGAAAAGGCCACTG
>NZ_FOSJ01000040.1 GCF_900114235.1 Marinilactibacillus piezotolerans
GATTCCATTCGTCCATGATGATGCAAAAACAATGCCCGACAAGTGGATCCGTTTATTATCTTTCGGGAACAGTGTTCTACAGTACACGGACTAATACTGTAGAAGTGATTTTACATATCTCGAAAAACTTCAAAAAAACGAAGTTTTTTAAACATGCCTTCTTATACTTCTCGTTGCTTTACTGGATCTGTTATAAAGCTGTTTAATCCAGACAATGATTGGATTATATTACCTTCATCGACAGAAATCATCATACGAGCAACGAGAAATTTGGGAAACATAATTTTTCATAGATTATTGGGAGTTACCACTTTTCTAACATAGATTTCCTGAATTTCTCTTAATTATTTCATTAGTAATCTTAATCCTTCCCGAATGTAAGCATCCGTTGTGGTTCGTTCCAGTTCTTCCAATGTTTTTTCAACTTTAGTCACTTCTCTCTTTGCATATCCAAGGGCATATAAAGCTTCTATTGCTTCTTGTAAAGAGAGATTACTCTGTTTTGAATCAATCCGTAAATCTTCTGATAACTGTCCAGTAAAGTTATCTATACCCAATTCTCCTAATTTCCCTTTTAAATCAAGAACAATCTGAGAAGCAGTCTTTTTACCGACTCCTGGAAATTTTTGTAAAAACTTTATATTTTCATGTTCTATTGCCTGAATCAACCCCATGTGATCTTCATTCGCCAATATCGCTAAAGCACTTTTGGGTCCGATACCAGAAACGTTAATCAGTTTCAAAAAAAGTCCTTTCTCTTCATAGGACTTGAATCCGAACAATCTCATATCATCTTGGGAAACATTTTGATAAAGATAGATCATTACTTCTTTCGAATGATAATCCGTATATCTAAAAGGATTTGCCATTAAAATATGATATCCAACCCCATAGGCTTCTACAACTAAGTAGCCAGGATAAATATGAGTTAGAATACCTTTTATGTATTCGTACATTTAAAAGCTCCTATTCTAATTTAAATTCCTTATTATTGTAACATAGAAAGACCCAGCCCGAAAAAACACTTTGGGCTGGGATGGTTTTTGAAAATCAATCAAATTCTGAAAGATACTCTTCATATCCTGCTTCTTTTAATTTTGATTTAGGAATGAACTTCATTGCAGCTGAATTAATACAGTAGCGCATGCCACCTTTTTCTTGCGGTCCATCATTAAATAAGTGTCCTAAGTGAGAGTTTGCTTCGCTACTTCTAACTTCTACTCTTTCCATACCATAAGAAGTATCTCTTAGCTCTTTTATACCGCGTTTTTTTATTGGTTTGGAAAATGATGGCCATCCACATCCAGCATCATATTTATCATTAGAAGAAAATAAGGGTTCTCCACTTACGATATCAACGAAAATGCCATCTTCATAAAAATCATCGTACTCTCCAGTGAAGGCTCTTTCTGTTGCACTATTTTGAGTTACTTCATATTGTTCTTTAGTTAGTCGCTGTTTCAATTCCTCTTTTGAAAAATTTTCAGTCATTAAAACCCCTCCTATTCTTTCCTATTGTACCAATTTATAGTAAGGAATAAAAGTTTGTGCTTTATTAAATTTTGCTCAATGAGGGTCCTGGATTCGTTTAAACATCTTTTCCATGTCTTTATTGGTCATTTTAACAAGTACTGGCCGTCCATGGGGGCAATTGTAAGGATTTTCTGTATATTTCAAATCTTCTAAAAGTGTTCTGGCTTCATTGGGAGTTAAATAATGGTTTGCCTTGATGGACCGTTTGCAACTCATCATAATGGCTGTTGCCTCCCTGAATTTTGCTATAGAGATTTGATTGGTTTCAAGTAGAAAATCAATCATTTCTTTGACAATTTCTTCTTCTTGACCTGCCTTGAACCATGAAGGATGGCTTCTAACTAAAAAGCTGTTTTGTCCGAATTCTTCCAGAGAAACTCCGGCAGTCTCTAATTTTTTCAAATTTTCCCGAATCGTAATCGCATCATTAGTAGGATACTCCAAGACGATAGGTACTAATAGATTTTGTTGCGCAGTCCCATCTTTTTCGATTTCTTTTCTATAATATTCATATTTAATTCGTTCTTGGGCTGCATGTTGATCAATAATAAATAAGCCTTCTTCATTTTGAGCAAATAGATAAGTCCCATGCATTTGACCAACATAATCTAGAATCGGAAATGACTGATTGGCTTTTGATTCTTTCATTACCTTATTTGCTGTTTGTAAAGGTGATTCATCTAAATGTGTATGATTATCCTCAAAAGTTTGTCCATTCAATATATTAGCATTATTTTGATTAGTATTTGTATACCCCTCATAATTTTCAGACTCTAGGAATACAAAACTTGTTTCTTGACTCAAACTGTTTGGTTCACTTTGTCTGATTTCGTTATCTTTTTGCAGGTTTTCATTATATTGATTTTCATTTTTATAATCATCAGAGTCTATTGAGAAATCCGATTCATTTCTAGTATTACTATTATTCCAGTCAAACGATGTCTGAGTCGGTTTATCATTTTGATGACGTCTACTTGAATAAATATTTCCCAGTGCATCCGGTATTCGTTGTTCTGCACTCATTAGATCATTTACAGCTTTTTTGACTAATTCGCCTAATTCTTTTTCATTACTGATCCGAACCTGTTGTTTTGTCGGATGAACATTCACATCCAATAACAATGGGTCCATTTCAATATTTACGACTGCTAATGGATATCTACCCACCATTAATTTAGAAGAATAGCCATCAACAATTGCTTGTGCCAGTGCGTAATTTCTTATATGTCTACCATTTACAATAATGGTCATATAAGACTTGCTTGCTCTTGTAGATTCAGGAAGTGATACATAACCATATACTTTAAAATCAAAACTGGTTGATTCAATCTTTTTCATTGTTTTGGCTGTCTCCACACCATATACACCTGCTATGGCTTGCCTTATATCTCCGTTACCGACCGTTTTCAATAAAGTATTTTCATCACTGAACAAGCGAAAACTAATTTCTGGATGTGCTAATGCTAAGCGATTGATTGTATCACTTATATGGGCTAATTCAGTTTTAATAGTCTTTACATACTTCAGTCTGGCTGGTGTATTAAAAAATAATTGTTCAACTTTTATCAAGGTTCCTCTTCTGGAAGAAGCGGGTTTACTTTCTACTAATTTTCCCCCTTCAAGTTTTATGTGTCTACCAGCTTTTCCTTCTTGAGCTGATTCAACTGTTACCATAGAAACAGAAGCTATACTCGGCAGTGCTTCTCCTCTAAAACCTAAAGTACGTATACGGAACAAGTCTTCATTGGAAATCAATTTGCTTGTGGCATGCCTTTCAAAAGCTTGCTCCACTTCATCTGAATGAATACCTTCTCCATTGTCAGTAACTTGAATCAATTTTAATCCTGCTTCTTCAACATGGATATCAATTTTTGTACTATTTGCATCTATTGAGTTTTCAACGAGTTCTTTGACTACAGATGCTGGTCGTTCAATAACTTCTCCTGCTGCTATTTGATTGGCTAATACAGAAGACATAATCTGGATTTTCGGCATAAGTATCCTCCTTTCTAAATGACTTTTAAAAAATATTCATTATTTTAATTTGTTTTGTAGTTCGTTCAACAAGTTAATTGCTTCTAGTGGTGTTAAATTCAAAATATTTGCTTTACGTAAAGCTTCAATAACGTTACCTTCAGTTTCTTGCATTTGAGCTCCAAATAAGGATAATTGTTCATCTACAGAAGAATTTTCCATTTCCAGATTTATTGCAGGTTCAGGAGTTGATTGTGATTCAATTTCTTTATTTTTAAATAGATTTTCTTCTTTTTGCTCTAGCTGAGATAAAATATCTGACGCTCGTCCAATTAAAGTATCAGGTAGTCCTGCAAGTTTTGCAACTTGCACACCATAACTTTTATCTGCTGGACCATCAAGCATTTTATGCAAGAAAACTAGTCGGCCATTTTCTTCTACAGCACCTACGTGGATATTTTTCAATTTAGGCAATCGTTGATCTAACACCGTCAATTCATGATAATGCGTCGAAAACAATGTTTTTGCACCAATTTTATTGTGAACATATTCTATGATGGCTTCAGCTAAAGCCATACCATCATATGTTGCTGTTCCCCGTCCAATCTCATCAAATAAAAGTAAGCTTTTAGATGTTGCATATTCTAAAGCATTATTTGTCTCCGTCATTTCAACCATAAATGTACTTTGTCCACCAATCAAATCATCCATGGCTCCAATACGTGTAAAGATACGATCAAAAATAGGCAGTTTGGCGTATTGACTCGGAACATAACACCCCATCTGTGCCATAATGACAGTTAAGGCTAACTGCCTCATATACGTGCTTTTACCAGACATATTTGGACCAGTAATCAGCAGCACATCCGTACCTTCTTCAAGGTTGACGTCATTTGGTACATAAACTTGTTCTCTCATGACTTTCTCAACAACAGGATGCCGTCCTTCTTTGAGTAAAATATCTTGTGATGCTGTATTAAATTCTGGCCTTACATAATTATACGTTTCACTAATAAAGGCAAAAGATTGCAAGCAATCTATTTCAGCAACAACTCTTGCTAATTTTTGAAGTCTTTTAATATGATGTTTCACTTGTTCTCTAATATTAACAAGAAGTTCATATTCTAGTGCTTTTGATTTTTCTTCTGCCTCTAGTATTAAAGATTCTTTTTCCTTTAATTCCGGGGTGCTGTATCGTTCAGCGTTGGTCAATGTCTGCTTTCTTTGATATCTAGCATCATCAATTTTATCAACATTCGCTTTGGTTACTTCAATGTAGTAACCAAATACTTTATTGAATCCGATTTTTAAATTTTTGACACCGGTTATTTCCCGTTCCTTTGCTTCTAAATTAGCAATCCATCTTTTTCCATTGACCATAGCATCTTTATATTCATCTAGTTTATCATGGAATCCAACTTTAATAATTTCTCCATCAGTAATGGATAGAGGTGGTTCCTCTTCAATAGCCTGATCAATAAGAGAAGCAATTTCTTCAACTGGATCTAATTCTTTTAATAAAGAATCCCATTCATGAGATGCATTCATCGAATTAATTATGTGAATAAGATTTGGTACTTGATTCAATGAATTTTTCAGTTGGATTAAATCGCGTGCATTCACAGTACCAAACGCTACTCTTCCGGCTAATCTTTCCAAATCATAAATACTGGTAAGCGTGTCCGTCAAATCTGTTCGCTCGAAAAAATGATCAATTAGTACGCCTACGATATTTAAACGATTTTCAATAGTCATTTTACTAATCAGAGGTTTCTCAAGCCATTGTCTGAGCATTCGACCACCCATCGCTGTTTTAGTTTCATCTAGCAACCATAACAATGTTCCCTTTTTGGAGCCATCCCTTAGAGAGATTGTTAATTCTAAGTTCCTCCGTGCTTCTTGTCCATAAATTAAATAATGAGAAGTTTCATATTCTTCAGCCGGTTGAAGATGATCTAAACTGCGCATTTGTGTATTCATTAGATAGATCAGTAACAAATCAAGTACAGGATAGAGAGATTTATTTGAACAATTTTCTTTTAGACTATTTAAATCTTTGTCTTCTAGGTTTTCTAGAGAACCCTCTGAAATAACTATACCTAATTCATCAGCTAGTTTTTGCTGGAAATTCTTCTCTTGATCAACTTTGAATAAGACTTCCTTTATTTTTAATGATTGAAGTTCTGTTTTCACTTCCTGTTCAGTACTCAATCTAGTTACTTTTAGTTCTCCAGTCGTCAAATCGGTATATGAAAATAGGTATTCCTGTTCGACTTTTAGAACTGCTGCGATGTAATTATTCTCCTTAGCATCTACAGAAGAGGTGTTCATGACCGTTCCCGGCGTAATGACTTGCACCACCTCTCTTTTGACCATACCTTTAGCTAATTTCGGGTCTTCTACTTGTTCACATATAGCTACCTTATGCCCTAGTTCGATCAGCGTATCAATATATCTCTGAGCAGAATGATGTGGTACTCCACACATTGGGATTTGCTCTTCAGCATTCTTGTTTCTACTGGTTAAAGTTAATTCCAATATCTGAGCGACTTCGATGGCATCATTAAAGAACAATTCATAAAAGTCTCCTAATCTATAAAATAGATACACGTCTGGGTATTTTTCTTTAATTTCTAGATATTGAATCATCATCGGTGTATGTTTTGTCTTTTGAGGCATCTATCTCCTCACCCCTTTTACCATAAAATTACTAATCAAATTTCAGCTTTATTTATTTAATCATAAAACGGTGTATCGTCATCTATTCGAATTGATTCAATTACTTTTGTCTTACCAGTTACATTATCAAATTCTATGAAACAGCCATTTAGTTTTTTACGTCCGTTATCTGGTACTTCAAATCGGGCAGGAAGCTGCGTTAAAAACTTTTTGATTATAGCTTCTCTTTTCATCCCTAATATGCCATCGTAAAATCCAGTCATTCCCACGTCCGACATATAGCCAGTTCCAGAAGGAAGAATTCTCTGATCGTTTGTCTGTACATGGGTATGTGTACCGAGTACGGCAGAAGCGTGTCCATCCATATACCATCCCATAGCTTCTTTTTCACTCGTTGCTTCCCCATGAAAATCTATCAATATATGTGGGGTTCTTTTTTTTGCCTCTTCAACTAATTTCATACCAATTTGAAAAGGATCTTCAAAATCTCCCATAAAAACTCTTCCATGTAAATTGATTACGGCTAGTTCTTGTTGATTAATTTTAATATAGGCGATACCCTTACCTGGAACTCCAACTGATGAAGGATAATTTGCTGGTCGAATCAATTTTTTAGCATCATCTATGAAATCAAATATTTCTCTTTGATCCCAAGTGTGATTTCCCATTGTTACGGCATCTACTCCATTTTGCAAAAACTCTTTATAGATTTTTTCTGTAATACCTCTACCTCCAGCGGCATTTTCTCCATTCACTATTGTTGCTTGAGGCTTATATTTACTCTTTAATTTCGGTAAATATTCTCGAACCATTTCTTGGCCCACTGAGCCTACTACGTCGCCTATAAATAATACTTTCATTTAATATTCCTCTTCTCCGTTAGGTACTCCTTATTTTACCAGTATTACTACAGCAAAATCAAAGTGAATCTGGTAATTTGAGTATGTAAAAAGATGTACTCTCTTAGCACCTGTCATTAGCTGGCTGTCATTTAACCTTAATACAAAAAAACTAGAACAAATAACTCTGTCCTAGTTTCTTGATTATTTAATTATTTTGCATATTCAACGGCTCTTGTTTCGCGTATCACCGTTACTTTAATATGTCCAGGATAGTCCATATCTTCTTCAATTTGTTGACGTACACTGCGTGCCAGTTTCGCCGCCATACTGTCATCAAGTTGATCCGGTCTTACAATAATTCGAACCTCTCGACCTGCTTGAATTGCATAACTTTCTTTAACGCCTTCAAATCCATTAGAAATTCTTTCAAGATTTTCTAGTCGTTGTAAATAGTTTTCAAGTGATTCGCTTCTAGCGCCTGGTCTAGCTGCAGATATTGAATCTGCGGCCTCTACCAATACCGCAATAATCGAACTTGCTTCTACATCACCATGGTGTGAAGCAATAGCATTGATGACCGTCTCATTTTCTTGATACTTCATAGCAAGTTGAGCACCAATTTCAACATGAGATCCTTCGACTTCGCTATCTAATGCTTTTCCAATATCATGTAACAGTCCAGCTCTTTTAGCAAGCTGTATGTCTTCGCCTAACTCTGCTGCCATTACACCAGCAACTTTTGCGACTTCTATTGAATGGTTCAAGACATTTTGACCATAGCTTGTTCTGAAATATAAGCGTCCAACTATTTTAATCAAGTCAGGATGTATTGAGTGGATTCCTAAGTCAAATATAGCTTCTTCCCCAATTTCTCGGATTCGCTCATCCATTTCTTTACGAGACTTTTCAACAGCCTCTTCAATGCGTCCTGGATGAATACGTCCATCAGAAATCAGCTTCTCAAGTGCCATTTTTGCTATTTCTCGACGAATAGGATCAAATCCACTTAAAACGACTGCTTCAGGTGTATCGTCAATAATTAAATCCATTCCTGTTAAACTTTCTAGCGTGCGTATATTCCGACCCTCTCGACCAATAATGCGACCTTTCATGTCATCATTTGGTAGATTGATTACGCTAACAGTTGTTTCAGTTACTTTGTCAGCTGCAGAACGTTGGATGGCTTGAGTTATCAAGTTTTTTGCTCTACGATCCGCTTCTAATTTAGCTTTGTCTTCATATTGTTTTACCATAACAGCTAGCTCACGAGATAAGTCTTTTTCAGTTTGAGTTAATATGATTGATTTTGCTTCTTCCTGAGATAACGCTGCAATCGACTGTAATTTTTCTTGTTGTTTCACGATCAATTCTTCAGCTTCATTCTCTAGATCTTCTAGATTCTTTTGTCTAGTGCTCAATCGTTCTTCTCTGCTTTGTAAAGAACTTTCTCTTTTATCCATTGTGTTAGCTTTACGCTCCAGATTATCTTCTCTCTGGTCTAAACGATTTTCCTGACGTGCTACTTCAGAGCGTCTTTCTTTCAACTCCCATTCTATTTCCGTACGGTAAGAATGGATTTCCTCTTTTGCCTCCAACAACGCTTCTTTTTTCAAGGTTTCAGCTTCTTTATTTGCATCTTCTACAATGTTATCAGCTGTTTTTCTTGAATCAGCTAGTCTTTTTTCGAAGCTTCTTTTATTAAAATATGCTCCTGCAACTATTCCGATTATTAAAGTAACGATAGCGAAGGCTACTGAGTAAAATAGAGTAGTCATTTGGTCACCTCCGTATCATTATTTAGTTTTACATTTTATTCATGTATAAAAAAGTCAGGTACTATTTATGTTAAACGGGTTTTCGTTTAAAAAACAATCACCAATCTAAATTTTTATTTATTTTAACATAATTGTGTAACAGACATACTAATTTTAAAGGTCTTCGGTCAATGTGTCAATACAGTTTAAAAAAAGAGAAATAATTTAAAAGGTTTTTATTAAAAAAAGTTAAAATTGTCCTTGTTTAGTAAATTAAATAATTTGCTTATGAACTCTTCAAATTCATATTTTAGTTATTTTTTATCAGTATAGATAAAAAAAGCATGTTCTAAATAGCTGAACAGCCTTTAGAACATGCTTAAAATAGTTGATTAAATCAAATGTCCAATGCTTCTGGTTCAGAACTTTTAGCATCAGTTTTTTCATCAATAGAATCGTCTGCTTTTTTTGATTTGCCTTTTTCACTTGCTTTATTCAAATCGTTAACAAATTTAATATCTTCTTCGCTGCCAACTTCATAAGCAACTCGAACTTTTTTTTCGATCTCTTTTAATAGATCAGGATGCTCTACTAAATATTGTTTAGAATTTTCCCGTCCTTGACCAATACGCTCATCACCATAGGAGTACCAGGCACCCGCTTTATCAATAATTTCAACTTCGGCTCCCATATCTACAAGTTCTCCTACTTGAGAAATTCCTTCTCCATACATAATATCCACAAGTGCTACTTTAAATGGAGGAGCAACTTTATTTTTAACAACTTTTATCTTGGTTTTGTTCCCAGTCATATCTTTACCTGATTTGATAGATTCTCCACGACGAACTTCTAATCTCACAGTTGAATAAAATTTCAATGCACGCCCACCAGGAGTAGTCTCTGGACTACCAAACATAACACCTACTTTTTCACGAATCTGATTGATAAATAGAGCAATCGTTTTAGTCTTATTGATTGAACCCGATAGCTTACGAAGTGCTTGAGACATTAAGCGCGCTTGAAGTCCAACGTGAGATGCGCCCATTTCACCGTCAATCTCAGCACGTGGCACTAAAGCAGCAACAGAGTCAATGACTACCATATCTACTGCTCCACTTGAAACTAAAGCATCTGCAATCTCCAGAGCTTGTTCTCCAGTATCTGGCTGCGATAGTAGTAATTCATCAATATTTACACCTAAAGCACTAGCATATTTAGGATCTAGGGCATGTTCAGCATCAATAAAAGCAGCAATTCCGCCGTTAGCTTGCACTGACGCTATGGCATGTAAAGCTACTGTCGTTTTACCGGAACTTTCTGGTCCGTATACTTCAATTATACGTCCACGTGGATACCCACCAACACCTAAAGCAACATCAAGAGCTAACGATCCGCTTGAAATTGTTTTAACTTGAGTATCAACTTTTTCTCCCATTTTCATAATAGAGCCTTTACCAAAGTTCTTTTCAATTTTGCTGAGTGCCATTTCTAATGCTTTTTTACGATCATCTGTCATTAATTAGTTCTCCTCCTATTACTGATTCAGGACAATTTTTATATTGGCTATTAGCTACTTTATATAGCAATTTATTAAAGTAGAACTTGAGAGATATCTTGCAAATTAAATTAGTACGAAAAAAATAAAGAATCTGTAACTGTTTTAAATAATAATCCTGTATTCTCTCTGCTACTCTTATATTTTACTGTTTTTCCAAATAAAACGCAATAGTAAATCGAACATTTATTCGCAATATCGATTATCATTACTTATACTTGTTTTATTATTTATCTTCATCAGAATAAACTAATTTATCAACTGGAAGCTTCAATAAAACTCGTCTAACCAAATCTAATGCGTTTTGAACTGCCAATTTTCGATTTTTATTATGCTTATATGCAAAATGATAATATTTAGCGAAAGATTCATTGCCTTTTTGAGCAATTCCAATCCATACTGTACCGGGTATATTACCTTCTAAAGCACTAGGTCCAGCAGCTCCAGTTAATGAGACAGCTATATCTGCTTCAAACATATCTCTGACCTTCTCTGCCATTTCAATTGCGCATTCTGGACTCACTACTCCGTATCTATCAATAACTTTTTGAGACACGCCTAATGATTTATGTTTATGATCAGCACTATAAGTGACAATTCCACCATCAAAAATAGACCCAGCAGCTAAATCACTTGAAATGCTACTTAAGAATGCCCCCCCTGTTAAACTTTCAGCAGCCGTTATTGTTTTTTCTTGTTCAATTAATATATCTTTAATAACATCAGATAATCTTTTTTCTCCATGACCAAACACAAATTCTTCTACTTCTTTATTTATAGCTTTCTCTACTTTATCAATCATTTTTTCACACTCTTCTTCTGATTGACCTTTTGCCGTAATACGAATCGTCAGTTCCCCAGCTTCTGCATATATTGCAATTGTCGGATTTTTCTGATCTTTGATTATTTTTTCTATTTTTAACGCCAATTGAGCTTCAGTTAATCCAAAAAGACGGATAATTCTCGAAACTAATTTCTGTTCATCCAGCACATTGTCAACTATCACTTGAGTTAAATGATTTTCCACCATTGGCTCTAATTCATCTGGTGGTCCAGGAAGCAATATATATGAATGGTCTCCTTTTTTAAAGAACATACCAACAGCTAGTCCCGTATCGTTAGGTAAAGGTGTGGCTCCCATCAACATCAATGCTTGTAGCTGATTATTCTCTGGCATTTCAAAATCAGAATTTTTATGATACGTAATAATTTTATTTTGAGTTTCTTCATGTAAAACTAACTCTACATCAAGATGTTCTGACAATACTTTTTTTGTAATATCATCTTCGGTTGGACCTAACCCTCCCGAAAATATAATCATATCAGATCTTGACTCGGCTGTTTCTATCACCTCTATTAACCGTTCAGCATTATCCCCCACAGTTACATGATGATAAACATCTATACTGAGCAATGCTAGCTTTTTTGCTATATACGCTGCGTTTGTATTAATCACTTGTCCGAGTAACAATTCTGTTCCTATTGATATAATTTCAGCTCTCACTATTTAACCTCCTACTTTATATATACTTACAATCTATTGAACAATTCATTTTAAATTTACAGTATAATCATTTTAACATATGAATTTCTTTACTACTGTGATTTTGATTATAAAAAAACAGGTAGCTCAATTGAGTTACCTGCTTTGTATCATTATCAACTACTAAATGTTCCTTTGAAAAAATGCCTAGCGTTATAAAAATAGTCAACTCCAGAATAGATCGTAAAGATAAGACTAATATAAAGAAGAATCGTTGCAACGGGAACCCCAGTTAAATTGAAAGGGAAATTGTCGATCAGCAACAATATAATTGCAAACATTTGTGCATTGGTTTTGACTTTTCCGGGCCAAGATGCAGCCAGAACTGTTCCACCCTGTTCTACTAAAAGCAATCTTAAGCCTGTGACAGCCAATTCTCTACATACGATAACAGCAATGACCCAAGCTGGAGCAAGTTCTAACTGAATTAGTAAAATGAAAGCTGTCATTACTAGCATTTTGTCAGCAAGCGGATCTGCAAACTTACCGAAATTGGAAACGATATTCATTTTCCGGGCCAAATATCCATCTAGCCAGTCTGTAATGCTTGCTAGCGAAAATATAATTGCAGCTAAGAATAGATGCATTTCAACAGTTGATCCAAGCAATTCAATAGTACCAAGATCATAGGGAAGCAACACCAGTATGATAAAAATCGGAATCATAACAATTCTTAATAAAGTTAATTTGTTAGGTAAATTCATTATTTCCTCCTACGCATTCAAATGAAAAACCAGAGATCTGTCATCACTACAAACTCTGGTCTTTAACATAGTAGAACAGCGATTTCTTTCGATTACTCAAATTCAAATATCAGTTCTTGTCTTACAGCATTTGCTGATTCTTCTGCGTAAGAAACACCTTGGTCATTTAATCGAACTGAAGTTACTGCTGCATTACCAATGACTACTGTAACATTAGAAATATCTTGACCAAATTCTGAAGAAAGTGAATTACCATCCGCTAGCAAGGACTCGTCGATAAGTGTACCATCTACTGTTACACTTACCCAGGATTCTCCGCCTTCAGCGGTTAATGTAAGTTGTTGTTCTGCAGGTTTAGTACCACTTACCGTAAAGTTCGTTGTTCCACCAGTGCTAGAACTTTGAGTAACATTAAATTCCTCTTCAGCAGGTTCTTCTTCTTGAGGTTCTTCCTCAGTTGACTCTTCTTCTTGGTTTTCTTCTTCAGTCGCCTGTTCTGAATCAGTACCCTCATCGGTTTCACTGTCTAGGTCCACATCATCGTTACTACCGACTTCTACATCTTGATCTTCAGTAATTCCATCCTGAATTACCGGTGTATCACTATTATCATCGGCTCCTTTGAAGACTGCCCAGTAAAAGACTACTGCAATGGCCAATACTAAAAGAATAATCAGAATGGTTGGTAAACTGTCTTGTATCGTATCAACAATACTACTGCTTTTGGGTTTAGTCCTCGTTTGAGTTGTCCTAACTTTTTCAGAATATTCTTCATTTTTAGCTTTCGGGATATCAGAATGATTTTTTAAAAGCTGTTCTCCATCCAAACCTACAGTATCAGCATACTGTTTAATAAATGCTCTTGCATAGAAATTTCCAGGTAGTACTTCAAGATTACCTTCCTCAACAGCGATTAAATATCTTTTCTGAATTTTTGTCATTTGTTGTAAATCATCAAGTGTATAACCTTTGGCTTTTCTAGCTTCTTTAAGCTTTTCGCCTACTTCATTCAATCTTTGTCACCTGCCCTAAAGTATTTCTTTATAACGGATACTCGATTAGTCTTGCTTGAATTTAATCTTTTATTGTTTTCATATATTTGCACTCTAGATATTGATTACATCGTTACCGAATTAATTAATACTAGTAGAAATAAAACATTGGGTAACGTATCATTTCTAAAAGTATACCATATGAAAAACTTTGAGTATAGGGTGATTATTCTTACAAAACATGATAAATCTTAAGATTTTATTAGGATAGAGAAGGAGTATATTTCATTAATCAGGATAGATTATTTAAGTTTTGGAGTCACTCGAAATTCTGACATGTTTTCACTATTGATATATTGCATTGCAACTTTTTTGATATCTTCTAATTCTATTGATTCCATAAGATGAATAATATCAAAAACTGTTACATCTTCAAATTGAACATCATTAAACTGGTGAGCAATAAATTCTAATGAATTAAAAGATTGAAGAGACTCTCCAATACTTCTTTTTTTTACGATCTCAAAATGTTTTTCATTTAAATCAGGACTTTCTGCAGCTTTCAAAAGTAAATTTTTTAAAATACTAATCAATTGATCAGGCTCTTTGGTATCTCCACCTACACTTAAATGATCTATCTCTCTTTCAAACGTATACTCATAATTGAAGCTATCATCTATAAGCCCTTCATCATACAACTTCAGATAAGTCGAAGAGGTTTCTCCAAATAACAGTTTTAGTAAAAATTCTACGCTTATTAGTTGTCTTAATGCAGCAGCACCTTTCAATTTATTTTTTTTACCTTTTATTCCAACTAATACTTTTGGTTTATTTACAGGTAATTTAATTTCCCCTGATGGAATCACTTTAGTATTCTCTTCACTTGGGTACCTTCTTTTAATTTCTTTAGCTTCTTCAAACTGTTTTAGATTCTGATTTTTCCTGATCCATTCAATAGTTTGTTCTATTTCAAAATTACCCGTTACAAACAGCTGCATATTACTGGGATGATAAAAAGTATGATAATTTTCATATAGAAGTTCTGCAGTAATATCTTCTATACTTTCAATTGTTCCTGCAATGTCAATACTGGCTGGATGATTTGGATACAGATTTTCTAACAAGCCAAACATTACTCGCCATTCAGGAAGATCATCATACATTTGAATTTCCTGTCTAATAATACCTTTTTCTTTATTAACTGACTTATTAGTAAAATAAGGTTTCTGTACAAAATCAAGTAACGTTTCTAAGTTTTCTTTGAAATGACTTGTACTTGAAAATAAATAAGCAGTTTTTGTAAAACTAGTAAAAGCATTAGCAGAAGCACCTAATTTTGAAAAATCATCAAATACATCGCCATCTTTTTTTTCAAACATTTTGTGTTCAAGAAAGTGAGCAATTCCATCAGGCATTTTCTTGAAGTCAGTTTCTCCTATAGGAATAAATTGCTGATCGATAGATCCAAAGTTTGTACTGAAAAGTGCATAAGTTTTATAAAAATCAATTTTAGGTAGAAGAATAACAGTAAGTCCATTCGGCAAAATTTCTTTATAGATCGTTTCGTTCAGTTGTGCATACTCGATTTTTTCCAACTCAATCTTCCTTCCCAATTAATAAAAATTCAGCTCTTAACTGTACCCTTTTTGCCGTATCCATAATTTCTGCTTTTGTTACAGACTCGATTTTTTTTATCCATTCTTCAATTCTTATTTGCGGCTCTCTTGTTATCTTGCTAGCATAGGCTCTTTCAATCATACTATTTGCACTGTCTTCAGATTGATATAAAGAATTTTTCAGCAACTCTTTTGTTTGCTGCACAGATTCGTCATTAAAGTCTCCTTGCCTTAATGCATTTAATTCTTTTAAAATAATTTCCCCTACATGTGTTGCTTCTTTTTGATCAATTCCAGAATAAACAAACATAGATCCAGTAAATGTATCGATCCCACTTGAAATAGTATAAGCTAAACTTTCCTTCTCTCTTACATTCATAAAGAGTTTAGAATGAGGATAGCCTCCAAATAGCCCGTTAAATATCTGTCCAGCATAATAATTATTTTGATGATAAAAAATATTCGTATTGAACGCTAAATTATACCTAGCTTGTGTTAGGTCTTGTTTTTCTACCTTTCTTTTAACTTCAGTACTTTCTTTTAATTCATAAAAAGTTTTTTGTGGAAAAATCTCTCGATCATTAAATTTGAACAACTTAAACGTATCGATAATATTCTCTTCAACAATATCACCTAGCACAAAAATATCAATCTCATTTTCTGATAGCATCTTTTCATACGTCTTATAAAGACCTTCTGGAGTTATCGATTCCAGGTCTTTCTCTCTACCGAAAGACGGAATTCTTTGCTCTTCTGTATCAAAGTATAGCTCATTTAATGCAATAGTCGAGTAGTCTTGTTTATCATCATATATTGCTTCATATTCATCTCTTAAATTTTCTATTTCTCTCTTAAAAGTCTCTTTATGAAAAGCTCCGTGATAAACGTTTGGATAGTAAAGTATATTTTCTAAAAAAGCAATTGCTTTTTTTAATATGCCTTCTTCCTTTAAATATTTATCATTTACAACAGTCAAACCTACTGAAACAATATGATACTGACCTTTTTTTGAAACGCTAGTAGACAAACGTGCCCCATATAGTTCAGAAAGTGTATTTCTAAAATCAGTCTGAGTAGGATAATGGCGACTGTTAGTATTGATCAGATTAGAAATCAATGTCCTTTTAGTAATTTGATCCGCTTTTAGCATTTCTTTAAATTTAATAGTTATAGTAACTGTCTTGAATTTTTCTGATGGCATTACATGCAATTGCACACCACTGGCTAAATCAGTTTGCATAATTTCACTCCTGCATATTTTCTAATATTTATTATAATTAACACTTTAAAGAATAAAATAAAGAGGCTAGAACTGCATCGCTCTAGCCTCTGATCATTTAAATATGATTTTCTAGAAAAGTAATCCTTTTAGTTGGTCTGCTTTATCTAAATGTTCCCATGGTAAATCAATGTCAGTACGTCCAAAGTGACCATAAGCAGCTGTTTGTCTATAGATTGGTCTTTGAAGATTCAGCATTTTGATAATACCAGCTGGTCTAAGATCAAAAACTTGACGAATAGCTTCTATAATTTTTGCATCAGCACTTTTACTAGTATTAAATGTGTCAACCGCAATTGAAACAGGTTGGGCCACACCAATAGCATATGCAAGCTGTACTTCTACTTTATCTGCAATACCAGCAGCAACAAGATTTTTAGCAATATAGCGCGCTGCATAACTTGCTGAACGATCCACTTTAGTAGCATCTTTTCCAGAAAATGCTCCACCACCATGTCTCGCATATCCACCATACGTATCTACAATAATCTTACGACCTGTTAGTCCAGCATCTCCTTGAGGTCCTCCAACCACAAATCTACCTGTTGGATTAATGTAATACTTAGTATCTGCATCTAACCATTTAGAAGGAATTACTTCTTCAATAACATGTTTAATCACATCATTTTTCAATGTATCATAATCGACTTTTGGAGAGTGTTGTGTACTGACTACAATAGTATCAATACGTTTAGGTTTATCTTGATCATCGTATTCAACAGTAACTTGAGCTTTTGCATCGGGTCTTAAATATTTTAAAATCTTTTCTTTTCTGACCTGTGCGATTCTTCTAGTCAATTTATGACTTAATGAAATAGGTAAAGGCATTAATTCCGGCGTTTCGTTTGAAGCGAATCCAAACATCAACCCTTGATCTCCAGCGCCAATTTTATCCAATTCATCACTTCCAACAGATGCTTTAGATTCAGCAGAATCATCTACACCTATTGAAATATCTGGTGACTGGTCATCAATAGATACTAGTACTGCACAAGTCTCAGCATCAAATCCATATTTAGCACGTGTATATCCAATCTCTTTAATTGTATCTCTAGCAATTTTTTGCATATCAACATAGGTATTTGTTCTGATCTCACCTGCTATCAAAACGAGTCCTGTGGTTACCATAGTTTCACATGCAACACGAGCATCAGGATCTTTTTCTAATATTGCATCCAAAACTGCATCACTTATTTGATCAGCAATTTTATCTGGATGTCCTTCAGAAACAGATTCCGAAGTAAATAATTTTCTTTCTACCATTTGTTGTATTCCCCCTGTTTCAGTATCGGTTACAAGGCTTCCGACCTGGTCTGTGGCCGTCCTATCGGGAATTCATTGTAACCCTATACTAGTTTACCATATAATTTTAAAACATTCATTCTCATTTTTAGAATGTTTCAAATAGTCTACTAAAATTATGTTATGATAAGGCAAAAGACCACAAAAGGATGAAAGAAATTGAAACTAAATTTATTAACTTTTACTAAAAACCCCATGTTTTTATACTTTATTTTTCCAAGTTTTTATTTATTATTTGGAACGATTTACGCTATTCCATTTTCAACTTTAAATGTTATTTCTTTTTTTCTTCTCTACTTATTTGTTTTATTAAATCAAGTGGTTGAAACTAATTTCAGAAATTATTTTATATTAAAAAAGAAACTTTCAATAAGAAACGTTTGGATTTTAGAAGTATTTATTATATTGAGTCTGTTGTATTTCATAACAATACATTCTTTTGTATCAGGATTATTATTGCTTTGTTACGTTATTATGGTTCAAGGTAAATACTTATTCATTCATTATGACCTAGATTTATTAGCAATTTCTTTGATAACGCTATTTAAAAGCTTGTTATTAAATACTTTTGGGTTTTATATTCATACAGGATTTATTTCTATTGCTATAATTCCCTACTTACTTCCACTAATTATACCGATATTTTTGTATGAGTATTATACCTGGAATAAAGTAATGACTAATAATCTAAAATACCTTATAGCTTTTTTTGCATATTTAATAATAATTGTTTTAACTTGGACTATTTTTTCGTGGTGGAGCTTCCTTTTATTCCTATCTACATTTTTTCTTCCATTATTTATCTTAAATAACAGAAGACGTTCCACTTTATATTTCAGCACAATCTTTACAATGAACTACTTGACTCTATTCTTGATTTTCAACTTAATCAGCCTATAATTTTATTAATCGAAAAATACTACTATTTAGTGCTGGTAAGATTTTTCAGCACTATTTTCCGCTCTAACTTGTTGGATATCAACCTCAGTTTCTTGGTTCTATAATATATGACGTTGGTGAGAAATCACTGGCGTCTTTTTTTGTCTCAGAAAATAGAAAACAAGTGAGTTCTCCTGTAGAATAATAGTCGACGAAACCAAATATCCATAGGAGGAACTCACTTGCCTACATCAAATGATATGCAAAAAGTACTGGATATTCAAGATAAAAATATGATTTTCGAAGATCACTGCGTTTCATACGGTGTACATAAACAGAAGAAGTGTAAATTTATTGACTGTACGCTGACCTATATTCCTACGGAATGCAAGAAGTGTCAAACCTCAAATAAAGCGTACACGATCATTAAAAATGGTACACAGACTTCTAGAATCACGTTTCCCATGACAGGCATTTATCCGACTTATCTTAGAGTGAAAAAGCAGCGGTTTAAGTGTAAGGCTTGCGAAGCAACGTTTACGGCTGAAACGCCGATTGTAAAAGAACACTGTTTCATCTCTAACTTTATCAAAGCGGAAATACTGATGAAGTCAGCTGATGCTCGTTCGATCAAGAGCCTATCTGAAGAGACGAATGTCTCTCACGCAACGATTCAAAGAATCATCAATGAACAATCGAAAGAGTACCGACCGTACTATCATTCTTTGCCGGAGAACTTGTCTTTCGATGAGTTTAAGTATGGTGAGGGGCAAATGGCTTTTGAATATATTGATGTTGTGAGCGGTACGATAGTCGATATTCTAGAAAGCAAAGATACTCGTACAATCAAGAATCATTTCCGTTCTCGCTATAGTCAGAAACAACGCAGTCAGGTCAAAACGATCACGACAGACATAAATGCCAGTTATGTCAGCTTCATCCCAGAACTGTTTCCAAATGCCGATATCATCATTGATCGATTCCATATTATTCAGCTCGTGAACCGATCAATGAACAAGACTCGAGTAAAAGTCATGAATCGACTGCGGACTTCTAACGGAGAAGATCAAAAGAAATACAGACGATTAAAACGCTTCTGGAAAAAGCTATTGAAGAAAGAATCGGCAGTATCTTATACCGATTATCAATATTTTCCCCTATTCGGACAACGATTAGAAGCAGCGATCATTTCTGAGATGTTGGCATACGATCCAGAACTAAAAGCAACTTATACAATGTATCAAGCTATTCTTAAAGCCGTCGAACACAATGACTCAAAACAGTTAAGAACTGTTTTAGATCAACCAGCTTCTCCTGAACTATCTGGATACATGAAAACTAGTTTAAAGACGTTGAGCGCTCATTTTCTTTATATCCAAAATACCTTCTATTATCCTTATAACAATGGAAAGATAGAGGGAATCAATAACAAAATCAAGGTATTAAACAGAGTAGCCTATGGCTATGGGAACTTTATTCACTATAAAAATCGCATTATCCTGCACTTCAATTTAAAACCAATCAGAAATAAAATCAAAATGATAGAAAAAGAAAGAGA
>NZ_FOSJ01000123.1 GCF_900114235.1 Marinilactibacillus piezotolerans
CAGTTGCTTGGTACGATAACGAATATGGTTTTGTTTCTAATTTGGTGCGTTTAACAGAATATGTTTCTCGATTAAATAAATAATTAAAAAATATGTATAAGGAGAAGATAAATCATGAGTAATACAACTGGGCAATGGTTAGGATGGATTGGAATTCTTGTAGGGATAATCGCTTTCTTTTGGCAACCGGTATGGATGGGAGTAGCTGCAGTCGTTCTAGGAATCATCGGGCTATTTTCCCCACAGAAAGGACTCAACTGGACAGCGATTATTATTGGGGCAATTGCGTTAGTCCTGCCACTTGGTGTGTTGTAAAATGTATTGATTTAAACTCTTTTTACCGATATACTTACTATAGGTAAGTAAGAGCTTATTATTTTTTTACAAGAGGAGAATTTTAATGACACAATTTACAGACTTAGTTAAGAAACGCCGTACGAGCTACGCAATTGGTAATAACACTGAACTATCAAACAAAGAAATTTCAGACCGTATTCGCGAAGTGGCAAGAGAAGTTCCTTCAGCAAGTAACAGCCAAACGACTCGTTTAGTTGTATTATTTGGTGAGGACAATGTTAAATTATGGGACCACATCTTAGACGTTCAAAAAAACGTTCTTGAAGGTGCCATGTGGGATATGTTTTCAGGCGTTATGGAAGGCGCTAAAGGCGGCGTGGGTACGGTTTTATTCTTCGAAGACCGTGATGCTGTTGAAGGCGCACTGGGCAAAAATGAACGTGCAGAAATTTACAAACAACACAACAACGCTAATACTCAGTACGCAATTTGGTTAGCATTAACTGAATTAGGTTTAGGCGGCAGCTTACAACATATGAACGTTGGTTTTGAACAAGGTTTCGACAAATCTGTTAGAGAAATGTTTGACTTACCAGCTTCATACGAAATGATTGCTCAAATGCCATTTGGTTCAATTGAAGGCGAAGCAAGCGATAAAGAATACATTGATGACAACGAACGAGTTCGTGTATTTGGTGAATAAATCAAGTTTATTCAATTACGGAGCACTTTAATATATTAAGATTAAAAGGGAGACACTCGAAAAACTGAACTGCTCCCTGTCAAGTAGACAGGTAAATAAACAAAATATTTGTGCCATGTATGATACTTTTCATCCATGGCTTTTTTTATGCCGGAATGCT
>NZ_FOSJ01000030.1 GCF_900114235.1 Marinilactibacillus piezotolerans
TCATCAAGGGTCAATTTGTTGTAATCAAGCTTTGTGATATCGGTCCCTTTAGGTGGTCGATCACCCGCATCTTCAAGCCAAGTAATATAATCGTTTAAAAGTTGAATTAAACTGTTTTGCCACTTGATTTTATTAACTAAATACATGATAATCTGAAGTAGATTAGGCATCTCTTTTCACTCCTTAAGTGATGAATGTTTGTTTTAGTGAACTTCATTTTATCAGATTAAGGGGGGGAAGAGGTGCCTTTTTGTATTTTAATTGATAGAGCAACGATAGTTGCATTAAAACAACACGAAAAAACAAAAAAATTGGTAATTACTGCTTTATAACCGGAGGGGAATAGATGGAAACTGATATCGAAATTGCACAAGCTTCAACAATGATGCCGATTGAAAAAATTGCTGAGAAATTAGGGATCATGGAAAATAAGTTAGAACACTTTGGGAAATATAAAGCAAAAGTAATCACAACTGCAGAAGCAATCAAATCAAAAGAAAAAGGGAAACTAATCTTGGTTACAGCGATCAATCCAACTCCAGCAGGTGAAGGAAAGACAACTACTTCTGTCGGGCTAGGAGATGCCTTGCAAAAGATTGGAAAAAAAGCAGCGCTAGCATTAAGAGAACCCTCTTTAGGTCCCGTTTTTGGATTAAAAGGCGGAGCAGCTGGCGGTGGATATGCACAAGTTGTGCCGATGGAAGATCTGAACTTACATTTCACAGGAGATATTCATGCTATCGGGGCCGCGAATAATTTGGTAGCAGCGATGGTTGATAACCATATTTACCAAGGTAACTCACTAAGGATAGATCCTAGACGAGTTACTTGGAGAAGGGCAATCGATATGAATGATCGTCAATTACGCTCACTGATTAGCGGAATCGGAGCACATGCTAATGGGATGCCTAGAGAAGATGGATTTGATATTACCGTGGCATCAGAGATTATGGCTGTTCTTTGTTTATCCAATTCAATTGGTGAAATGAAGCAGAAGCTTCGCAACTGTATAGTAGGTTATACATTCGATAATGATCCTGTTTCAATTGGAGATCTTAAAGCTGAAGGTGCAGTAGCAGCACTTTTAAAAGATGCATTAAAACCGAATCTAGTTCAGACGTTAGAGCACACCCCGGTATTTATTCATGGCGGTCCCTTTGCCAATATTGCTCATGGATGTAACAGTTTATTAGCTACAAAAACAGCATTGGCACACGCAGACTACGTCGTAACAGAAGCAGGATTTGGTGCTGATCTGGGCGCTGAAAAGTTTTTGGATATCAAGTGTCGAATGGGTGGACTGGAGCCGAATGCTGTGGTAATTGTGACGACAGTTAGAGCGCTCAAAATGCATGGCGGTGCTGCAAAAAGTGATTTGAACGAAGAAAATATAGAAGCATTAGAAAAAGGAATACCTAATTTACTTAAACACGTTGAGAATATTCAAACTGTTTTTGGACAAAACGCAGTTGTTGCAATTAATACTTTTCCAAAAGATACAGAGCAGGAGCTGAAACTTCTTAAAGATGCTTGTTTTAAGAAAAATATATTAGTTATCCAGTCTGATGTTTGGGCCAAAGGAAGTGAAGGAGGGATAGCACTAGCTGAAGAAGTTGTGAAAGTTTGTGACCAGCCTTCTCAATTGAGCTTTGCTTATGACTTGAATGATACGATTGAAGAAAAAATTGAAAAAATCGTTCAGAAGGTTTATGGAGGATCAGGTACTGAATGGACAAGTAAAGCTAGAAAAACCGCTGACAAACTGACAGCATTAGGCTACGGAAATCTTCCAGTGTGTATGGCTAAAACACAGTACTCTTTATCAGATCAGGCAACAAAAATTGGGCGGCCAAAAGACTTCGAGGTAAATATTAGAGAACTGTCAATTTCTGCAGGAGCAGGATTTATAGTGGTTTTAACAGGGAATATCATGCGTATGCCCGGATTGCCGGAAAAACCAGCTGCTGAACAAATAGATATTACCGAGGAAGGAAAAATAACGGGACTATTTTAGTAAAGAGAGGACATTTAATATGATAGAGCAATCAATATCTGCTTATCTTAATCAATTGCAGTCAAAAGAAGGCATGCCTGGCGGAGGTAGTGCAACAGCCATAATCGGAGCAATGAGCTCAGCATTAGGTCATATGGTCTCGGATATTCAAAAGGATAAAAAAAATTTCAAAGAGTATAAAAATGATTTAGAAAGAATTACCAAAGAAACGAAAGAAATCCGCACTCGATTTGAAGCATTAAGTGAAGAAGATGCGGTAGCCTTTGAACCGGTCTCCAAGGCTTACAAACTGCCCAAAGAAACAGATGAGCAAATCAGAAATCGTCAAGAAGCAATTGAGTCAGGATTAAAGGGAGCGACACAACCGCCGCTGGAAATGATGAAAGAAACATTGAAGTTGATCGACTTGTACAAAGAACTTAGACGAATAGATATCAAAGGATCAATAGTTAACGATATTGCGGTAGGTGTTTTGTTTGCTAAAACAACGTTACAATCCGCTTACCTGAATGTACTAGTCAATACTGATTTCATAAAAAATGAACAAATTAAAATAGAGTTAGAAGGGCTGGGAAATGCTTATCTTGTTCAAGGGGAAACAAAAGCAGATCAAATCTATGCAGATACTAAATATTATCTTGTGCATAAAAAGTGGCCAGCGTTAGATTAAAGAGGAGTGCAGTAATGGTAAAAGTGTTAAAAGGAAAAGCAGTAGCAGAAAAGCTTAATAAACAGACACAGCAAGTGGTAGAAGATTTGAAATCTATTCAATGCCTGCCTGCGTTAGCAATCGTACGAATAGGAGAGGATTCTTCTTCAATAGCCTATGAATCCGCTGCAATCAAAGCAATGCATCAAGTTGGAATCGAAGTATCTTCTCTTACTTTTGCAGCAGACTCAGTATATGAGGATATTCTCTCTGTTATTGATAGATTGAATGAAGACAAAAACATACACGGTATTCTTGTCATGCAGCCTCTTCCGGAAGGTATTTCTAGAAATGATATAGCTGAGCGTATTAATCCAGAAAAAGACATAGATGGATTGACACCAACTAATCTTGGGAAGTTAGTGGAAAATAATCTTAGCGGACTATGGCCAAGTACACCAAGAGCAGTCATGGAATTATTGGACTATTATGATATAGAATTAAAAGGAGCGGATGTTTGTGTAATAGGAAGCAGCCCAGTGGTGGGGAAGCCTCTGTCGATGCTGTTGCTGAATGCAGAAGCCACTGTATCTAATTGTCACGTACATACTAAAGATTTGAAAATGTACACAAGGCAAGCGGATATTGTTATATCTGCAACGGGAGCAATTCACTTAGTAACGCCTGACCATATCAAAGATGGAGCTATTGTTATAGACGTCGGGTATGGAGAAATGGATGGTAAAATCTATGGAGATGTTCAGTATGATAAAGTCGAGCCAAAAGCGGCTGCAATTACTCCGGTTCCTGGCGGAGTAGGTACGATAACGACAGCTGTACTTGCAGAACAAGTCGTCCAAGCTGCCTGGACATTAGTGACAGAACAGAAAAATCAGTAGAAAGGCAGATCATATGATAGAAAAAGAAAAAATTCGTAATGAAGTTATTTTAACTCTAAAGTCTTTTTCAGAGACCAAGAAAAAGTCAATCGAACAAACACTTTATACAACTTTGTTTTCCTCAGTACTATGGAAACAGGCGCAAGTGATTGGTGTGACGCTTTCTAAAGGATTTGAGTGGGATACGACACCCATTATAAAAAGGGCATGGCAAGAAGGTAAAAAAGTAGGTGTTCCTAAATCTATACATGCTTCTAGAGAATTGAATTTCTATCAAATTGAACAGTTTAGTCAAGTCAAAGTGGGATATTTTGATATTAGGGAACCAATTGTTGAACAAACAAAACAAATCCGTAAAGATCATATCGAATTAATGCTAGTTCCAGGTGTTGCATTTACAGAAAAAGGATATAGAATAGGATTTGGTGGAGGATACTATGATCGCTTTTTAATGGATTATTCTAATCCGACGCTGTCACTGCTGCATTCAGATCAAATAGTAACAACAATTCCAGTAGAGACACATGATGTACCAGTAAATTATTTAATTACAGAAAGGGGCATTTTCTCAACAGTTTCAACTGAACAAAGTAAGTAGAATAGCTGAATATAACCTGACCTTACGTATAAACTAGAATACAAAAGAGTAAGAGGCGAGCGTTAAGTGCTGAGTGGATGGGATGTTGCCCTCAGACGAAAAAGCAATTGTGTTTTGCGACTCCTCTCTGCATCCGCTTGAAAGCTATAGTAGTTTTTTAGCGAGGACTCTTTAATTGGATTTTGTCTGACTTGAAATAATCAGCAGACGAAAACTGTATCTTATTCATACGGTACGCAATTAAAATTAAAGGAGATCTTCGAATGACAAATAATCAGAATAATAATTTATATGAAAAGAAAAATAATCGATCAAACTGGAAAATAGGAACAAGAGAATTAGCCATAGTGGGTGTGCTTATTGCAATGAACTTAGCGTTAAGTAGAGTCGGAGTCAGTACACCAATTGTAAGAATTACTTTTTCTTATTTACCGATTGCTTTGATCGGGATATTATTTGGACCGTTTATTGCCGGAATATCAGCTGCTTTAGCAGATATTTTAGCTTTTATGGTTGGCGGGGGAGCCGGGGGATTCTTTCCTGGATTTACGCTTTCAGCTTTATTAGGCGGAGTAGCTTATGGCATTTTTCTTCATAAAAAAGAAATTCATTTGTGGAGAGTGGTAGCTGTAGAAGCATTTATAGCAATATTTATTAACCTTACCCTAAACACACTATGGATTTCGATTATTACAGAAAATCCGATAGCTGTTATTCTGCCGCCTCGACTTATTCAAAATGCAGTCACTATAGTTGTGCGTATTTTGACGATTTGGTTTTTAGTGAACAATAAACAGTTGAGAAGTGTATACCAGAAATATTCAACAGCTAAAAAATAATAAATAAAATGAAATTGTGCTTAATTTGAAAAGCGATTGCTTCGCTGATTTCAAACTAAGCGCGATTTTTTTATGAGGATTTTATTTCTGAATACCTGAACGATGTCCGCCTAATAACTTTGCTCGTTGTAGTGCCATTCCACCACGAACCAAGCTGCTAGCATGCAATAGGGAAGTGTATCCATATCTTTGACGGATATGATCAATTGTCTTATCCAATTCTTCTCGATCAATTGAGTTCTGCGGTTGTTCAAATAAGTTTAACTGTAAAGCCTGTTTTGGTCTTATATCACCGTAAGTGACATTGATGATTCGTACAGGCTGATAAGTATAGTGACGTTCAAATAACAAGATCAAAGAAGCAATCAATTCTCGGGAAGAATCGGTTGCTTCCACTAACATCTGATGACTAAAGCCTTTATCTTCAACATACTTGGAATAGCCTAATGTCAATTTTACTAGACTCGTAGTTACACAATGTCGACGTAGTCTCATAGCATTTTCTTCAGCCATCTCTCTGATGACAATCTCTATTTCATGTTTATCAAGATAGTCCCGATTCAATATCTGATTCTTACTATAAGAAGTTGATTTAGGTACAAAAGTTTCTGATAAACGAGTTCGGTCAATGCCGTGAGCATGATAAAAAAGCTGTTCGCCGATTATACCAATTTTTTTCTTCAATACACGAACATCAAACTGTGATAATTCATAAATAGAAGAGATACCCATTCGCAGCAAACGAGCTTCGGTTCTAGAGCCGATTCCCCAGAATTCAGACATAGGATGGACTTTCCAAACTGTATCCTCAACAGTTTCATAATGCCAGTGTGCGATGAAATTTTTTGTTTTATTATGTTTTGCTTCATGATCCAAGGCAAGTTTTGCTAGTAAGGGATTATCTCCAATTCCTACAGTTACAACTAAATTCATTTTTTTCCAGATTAAATACTGAATTTTTTTTGCAATTTCTTCAGCTGTTCCAAAAAGGCTATGAGAGTGAGTAATGTCTAAAAAAGATTCGTCAATACTGTAGACTAATAGATCATCATTTGTGACGAATTGTTTGAAAATATTAAGGATTTCAATATTTTTTTCTAAATAAAAAGCCATTCTAGGTTCAACAATCTGAATTTTGGAGTGTATTGGAATATCAAAAACCCGAGACCCTGTTTTGATGCCATAAGTTTGTTTAACCATAGGAGACGAAGCAAGTACCAGTCCGCCATTGTTTTCAGGTTTGCTGACTACTGCAATATAAGCTTCAAGTGGATGCTGGTTACGTTCAACTGCTTCAACGGAAGCAAAAAAAGATTTTACGTCAATACATAGTATGTTGCGTCTTGGTTCATGAGTATAATCCATTCGCTGGATCATAGTGATTGCTCCTTTAGGGAATATAGGTTCCTTTTAATTATAGGAACATATATTCCCTTAGTCAAGAAAAATAGTTTACAACAAAAAAAGACTAGGCAATTTTTTGCCTAGTCTTAGTCAATCTATAAGATTATTTACCTTCTACATAAGGTACTGCACTGACTGATACATCGATATTTCCCATTGTAGCTTTAGAATATGGGCAGTATTGGTGTGCTTTTTTCGCTAATTCTTCAACTTCAGATTCACTCATGTCTTCGATTCCAACTTCAATTTCTACACCAAGCTTGAATCCACCATCACTAGGATCTTTGAGTAAATGAACGGTTAATGTTACTTGAGACTTGTTTTTGATTTTTTCTTCACGTTTGTAGTGATCTAGTGCAGAGTGATAACAAGCGCTGTAACCTAGTGCAAAGAGTTGCTCAGGGTTGGTACCATTACCTTTTCCACCCATTTGTGTAGGGGTATCGATGTTAACTTCATATGAACGATCTGGAGTATGACTTTCTCCACTTCGCCCACCTGTATTGACGGATGAAGTTGTGTAAACTGGTTGCTCTGCCATGTTAAATCTCTCCTTTAATTTTTAATCTATAAAAAGTATAACACTCATTATCTGAAGCGAAAAACAATACGTTCACAAAAAAACTGCCTTCTAAATAATAGAAGACAGTTTATATTTTCCGGAATTATAGAGCGTAATCACGAATGGCTTTTGCAACACCATTTTCAGCATTCGAAGTTGTGAAGACATCTGCTACATCTTTCAATACATCTCTTGCATTCCCCATTGCTACACCTGTTCCAGCGTATTCAATCATATGAACATCATTTCCGCCGTCACCGATAGACATAACTCGTTCTCGTGGAATGTTTAAGCTATTTGCTAAATCTTCGAGCGCGATTCCTTTATTAGCTTTTTTATTCAGAAATTCTAAGAAGAATGGCTCACTTCGTAAAATCGTATATTGTTCCCATAAATCTTTTGAAAGGTTGGCGATAGCTGCTTCTAAAAGATCTTCTTCATCGATTATCATCATTTTATTATAGGCTATTTCTTTGTCCATATCTTCGGGAGCACTATAGAATAAAGGAACTTCGTTAATAAAAGACTCTAGTACAGAATATTTTCCGATATCTTTATTTGGAGTATAGATACCATCATTTCGAATAGCGTGAAAGTGCACGCCGTTTTCTCTGGCTGCTTCTTCAATAATTAGGTAATCTCCATGACTCATTGTATGGTGTGAGATAATTTCTTCTGTATCTGTCTTTTGAACAAGAGCACCATTGTAGGTAATGACAAAGTCACCAGAATTTTTGAGATCCAGTTCTTCTAAATAAGGAATTACCCCGGGATAAGGACGCCCGGTACATAAAACGATTTTTATACCAGCTTCTTTTGCTTCATGAATGGCTTTTTTGACTTCATCAGTTACTTTTCGTTCTGGATTTAAAAGGGTACCATCCATATCTATTGCGATTAACTCAATTTTCATGCGTTATTCAGTCTCCACTTCTAGTTTTTATTTGGATTTTTGATTCGATCATTTATGATATATTTCTGGAATTCATCATAGTCTTCCTGGAACATACTGACTTCTTTATTTTTCTGATTGTCTTCAAGGAATTCTTTCGGGACATATAAACGATGGTCTCCATGTAGATTTCCGCTAAGAGATTTTACAATAGGGCTTGCTTCGCTTAATTCGATTAGTGTCCCGTCTGCATACATTAGATGGATAGGTGTTTTACTCTTTAATTTGTAATCATAAGGTAAATCTGAACTACTATTGATTCGAGTAAAGAGTTCTTTGTCATACTTCAGATTACCCACGATATCACGTAGTTTTTCAACGATGGATTCATCTTGTCCTTTTTCGTAAGCAACGGATTTAAATGGCCTTCGATTTAAGAACATTGTTGAAAGTTCACTTAGATAAGCATCATCACTAGTTGTCCATAAATTGATCGCAGTTTGTAAGACGCTATCGTCTAATCTAAGATAGTCTTCAATTGTATACTTATCTTTAAAAAACGGATCTAAAAGAGTAAAATGAGGATACAGATTTTCTTCTTGATATAAGGACTTGGCCCGGTAAAGCAACCGATCTAAAGTCACTTCCATTCCTCGAGAAGCTGGATGAAAATAGACCTGCATATACATCTGGAAACGGCTGACGATATAATCCTCTACAGCATGCATTCCCTGATACTGAAATGCAATTCCATGTTTATAAGGGCGGATCACTCGCAATATTCTGGATAGGTCGAAAGCACCATATGTTGCTCCAGTAAAAAAAGCGTCACGCTGTAAATAATCCATTCGGTCAGCGTCTATTTGGCTGGAAATCAATTGAACAACTTGTGGATTTTTGTGTTCTTTAGTGATCACGCTAGCTACTTGATTCGGAAAGTCAGGAGAAACGCGACTTAAAACTTCATGAATCTCTGTTTCTTCAGACAAAATGATATCTGTTGTAAATTTTTCGTGATCAGAACCAATGATTTTTTCGAAAGTATGTGAAAAAGGGCCGTGTCCTAAGTCATGTAACAAAGCAGCACACAATGTGACCAAACGCATACTCGGGTCCCATTCATCAGGATAATTTCGTTCGAACATATCCACGATTTTACGAGTAATTTCGTACACTCCAAGTGAGTGAGAAAAGCGAGAATGCTCAGCACCATGGAACGTAAATTGAGCGGTACCTAATTGCTTGATACGGCGTAAACGCTGAAATTCTTTGGTGTCGATCAGATCGAGTATAATCCTATGTCTAACATGGATATAATCATGTACAGGATCTTTGAAAACTTTTTCAAAAGGCAACCGGTCGATTCGTTCAAATCTATCTGCACTCATATCATTCTGCTGTCGCTGCTAGCCCCATTATTGCTAGAAAGACTTAGCATGCTGGCACGACAGGCAGACAACTCCTCTCTATTATTCAGCAAAGTTTATTGTCTTCGTATTGTTTTTTTCTCATAATAATTTTTCGTTACGTTTTTTCATTTTTTCCATTCCGATAAAATAACTTTGTTGTATCAATTCGGTATATATTCCAGCACTCAACTGTGCATTATTCATTTTCTGCAAGGCTAAAGTAATACTATGTTTAACTTGCGAAATTGTGAAGGGAGCAGCGAAAGCTTCTTCTAAAGTTGTCATAGAACTTGGATTAACGGTTGGAAAGTTCCATTTTGTTTTTGTTCCAGCTAATCCTTTTTGATAAAATTTTCGAATCAATTCCCCGCGCTTAGCTTGATCTCCATTAACACTGAGATAGATCATAATAGCGATTCCGCCTTTGATGCGTCGTTGAGCGATTCCGGCTATCTTTCTACCATCAACACTCAAATCATATTCACCCGGACAATAAGAATCAGCTATCTCAATAGCATTAATTGTTTTTCCGTAGTCTTTGAAAGCTTGCTCAATCAAGTAATGCATCCGACGGTATCCTTCGTCAATAGATATACGGTGCTCTTCTTCAGGAAAAATGAGAGATAGGTTGAGGACCCCAGGATCACTTACCACAGCTAATCCGCCAGAATTTCTAACAATATAATCATACTGAGCATCGCTTAGAACAGATAAAGCGGGTTCGAAAAATGGTAATTTTGTATCCATCATGCCTAACAGGACTAGTGGATCTGTGGACCAAAAGTGAAGAATGGGTTGTTTTACAGTGACAGAATATTCAATGAAAGCATCTGTCAGTGCAAAAGGCGATAATGATGTCAATGAAAAGGGCGCTGAATTTGAATCATATAGTAAAAAAGGTCCTTGAGTAGGAATAGGAATTTCGTTTAGTAAAGTCATGTCAAATCTTCTTTCAATAATCTTTGTTTTCTATATGTTCAGTATAACAAAGAATCATTTTTTTGCCTACATTACAATAAAGAAAAGGAAGTAAGAGACGTTCTAGTAATTTTATGATAAACTAAAACGTATAAAATGAATGGTTTAATTGCATATGAAATCAGAAATATTGAAAGGAGATTCATCTGTGCCTTCAAAAAAATTAACGAATGGTATGCCGGCAGAAGTTATTATGGAAACTTCTTATGTTCAAAATGAAGAAACTCATCATCATGTCTTTGAAGAACAAGGGCGTGTCATTTATATGAACAATAGCTATTATATTAGATATGAAGAAAATTACCCAAATGAGCCCGCAGTACCTGTTACAGTAAAAATTAATCCCGACGGAGTAGTTAACTTGATCCGTAGAGGAGAAAATAAAACACGGTTAACATTCAGTAGTGATCAAATAACAGAAACACAATATAAAACACCTATGGGGATCATGCCGATTCATATCGAAACGCAGAGTCTTAAGATTAGCTACTATGATCGTCCGTTTGCTGGAAGAATCGCTGTTAATTATAAACTACATTTTAATGGAGAAGTTTTAGGTTCTTATCAAATTAGATTGCGTTTTACAACGTGATAAGGTAGTATAAATTAGATGCCATAAAATTACTTGGACCAAATTCAGGTAATAATTTTCGGTCGTCATAAATGAATAAGTGGTATGATTGAATAGGAGTATAGATCAGAAAGGTCGTGTGGGTTTTGGAACTCAAACAATTCGATGGACAATCAAAAAAAGAATTAGCGATGGTAGATGTAGCACATGCTATATTAGAACAAACTGGAGAAGTAACAAACTATAATGATTTATTAGTACAAGTAGCTGAATATCTAGAGTTAAGTGATAATGAATTAGAAACTGAAATGATCCAATTTTACACTGACTTAAATATTGACGGACGCTTTATTTCTTTGGGGTCTAATCGTTGGGGACTGCGTGGGTGGTATCCAATTGATTCGATTGATGAAGAAATCACGCATGACAATGATGAAGAAGATGAAAAACCTCGCCGTAAAGATCGTCAAGGATTTGATGATGTGGATGTCGAAGAATTAGATGACGAAGAAGAGGAAGACGGAGTCGACTACGGAGAACGTGTAGCTGTTGATGAGCACGGCGTGATGGTAGATGATGAAGATGAAGAAGACCTTGGAGAATACAAAGAAGATTTGGAAGACCTGGGTGATGAAGACGAAGAAGATGAGAATATCGTAGGACTTACAGTAGTCGATGACGATGATGTTCTAGATGATGAAGATGAAGAAGACGAGTAAACACTTAATAATGCAAGTGAATTTACATTGAATGTATGTAAATTCAAGAAAATAATCCTTGACGAATAACAAGGAAGTCTATATTATATTTATTGGGCACCCTAAGAGGTTGGACTATAAACTTTTCAAGAAAAGTTGAGTTGGATCAACTCTAGGGCAGAGCGGAACACATATATATCAAGCTCCCTATTCTACTAAAGAATAGGGAGCTTTCTATTTTTCCCAACCTTACCTATTAATAAAATATCTAGCTTCACGTGCCACCCCCTCGAGAGAAAGATAACGGCTTACGCGCTCGATGTATTTGCTTCGTACTACCCGTAAATCACTACGTTCAAACGGCTAGAGCAATTGCGAGGAATGCATTGATATGGCTGTTCAAAACAATGTAGGTGACAGAGTCGTTCGACCAAAGGGAGACAACTTTACCGCTTTGTTTTGCGTCGTGTCGACGAGCGCTAGGGAAGCCGACGTTTCCTATGAGATTTTATTTTTCTTTTCGGGGCTGGCCGGTGCGTTCAGCTTTCTATAATGCTATAACAGGAGGATTTTTAATGACAAAATATATTTTTGTAACAGGTGGCGTAGTTTCTTCAATCGGTAAAGGAATTGCAGCAGCATCACTTGGACGTTTATTGAAAAACAGAGGTTTGAAAGTAACGATTCAGAAATTCGATCCTTATATCAACGTGGATCCTGGAACAATGAGTCCTTATCAGCACGGAGAGGTGTTTGTAACTGATGATGGCGCAGAAACAGACCTAGATCTAGGTCATTATGAGCGTTTTATCGATATTAATCTAAACCAGTATTCTAATGTAACGACAGGAAAAGTTTATTCAGAAGTCTTGAATAAAGAAAGACGTGGAGATTATCTAGGTGCAACTGTCCAAGTTATTCCACACATCACAAATGAAATTAAACAGAAAATCATGCGTGCAGCCCAGACTACAGATTCAGATGTTATCATCACTGAAGTTGGTGGTACAGTTGGAGATATCGAATCTCTCCCGTTTCTTGAAGCGCTTCGTCAGATGAAGAGTGAAGTAGGTTCTGATAATGTAATGTATATCCATACAACGCTGATCCCTTATCTGAAAGCGGCTGGGGAAATGAAGACTAAACCTACTCAACATAGTGTTAAAGAACTGCGTAGTTTAGGGATTCAGCCTAATTTACTGATTGTTAGAACTGAATACCCATTAGATCAACATACAAAAGATAAATTAGCTTTATTTACCGACGTTGATCCTAAAGCAGTAATTGAATCATTAGATGTAGAAACGTTATATACTATTCCATTGAATCTACAAAAACAGCATATGGATCAGATTGTAGTAGATCATTTGAAGCTGGATGTTCCAGAAGCAGATATGACAGAGTGGAAAAAATTAGAAGAAAAAGTTCAAAACTTAAAATACTCAACTAAAATCGCTATCGTAGGAAAATACGTTGAACTTCCAGATGCTTATTTGTCAGTTGTGGAAGCATTGAAACATGCTGGCTACGCAGTAGATTCCGATATTGAAATCAAATGGATTAATGCAGAAAAATTAGCTCCTTCTGAATTGATGAGTAAACTTCAAGATGTTGATGGTATTTTAGTACCTGGAGGATTTGGTTCTAGAGGACTTGAAGGAAAATTATTAGCAATTCAATATGCTAGAGAAAATAAAGTGCCTTATTTTGGAATTTGTTTAGGTATGCAGCTAGCTACAATAGAATATGCTCGAAATGTTGCGAAAATCGAAGGCGCAGGATCTGCGGAAGTTGATCCAGATATTGAACACAACATTATTGACTTGATGCCAGATCAAAAAGATGTTGTAGAGATGGGCGGGACACTAAGGTTAGGACTTTATCCATGTAAGCTAGAAAAAAACACAGTAACAGCTGAAGCTTACGGAAACCAGGAAGTGGTTCAAGAACGTCACAGACATCGTTATGAATTTAACAATGAATATAGAGAAATTCTTGAATCTAACGGTCTTGTCTTCTCAGGGGTATCTCCAGATAACCGGTTAGTAGAGATTGTTGAGATTACTGATCATCCATTTTTCGTAGGTTGTCAGTTCCATCCAGAATTTATTTCTAGACCCGATCGCCCACAACCACTTTTTGCTGCATTTGTTGCGAAATCCTTACAAAATCACCTTAATAAATAAATGGTATTATTATGAGAAAATGGAAGAAAGTCTAATTAAATTAAAAAAAATAATGGATTGAAACCGTAAAACCGATTTCAATCCATTTTCTCTAGATTTGACTAGTTTTATTTGTGAATTTTGTATATAATATAGTGGAAACCGATAGTAAACCCTCGGTTTAAAAGTGCGAAAAATTTAAGGAGGAAATATTGCATGACTCGTTTAGTAAGTATGACAGAAATGTTGAACAAAGCCTTACAAGGAAAATATGCTGTAGGACAATTCAACATTAATAACTTAGAATGGACTCAAGCTATTCTAACAGCAGCTCAAGAAGAAAAATCTCCAGTAATTTTAGGAGTTTCAGAAGGGGCAGCTAAATACATGGGTGGGTTCTCAGTTGTAACAGCTATGGTAGATGCTTTAATGGAAGAAATGGACATTACTGTACCTGTAGCGGTACACTTGGATCACGGATCTTCACTTGAAACATGTACTGCAGCAATCGATGCAGGATTCTCTTCAGTAATGATCGACAACTCTAAATTCCCAATTGACGAAAATATTGAAGCAACTAGAAAAGTTGTTGAATATGCACACTCAAAAGGTGTTTCTGTTGAAGCGGAAGTTGGATCTGTAGGCGGAACTGAAGATGGAATTACTGGTGGCGTAATGTACGCAGATCCTGAAGAATGTAAACGTATGGTAACTGAAGCTAAAATTGATGCTTTAGCAGCTGCTTTAGGATCAGTTCACGGAGACTATGATGGAGAACCAAAACTTGGATTCGACGAAATGAAAGAAATCTCTGAATTAACTGGAGCTCCTTTAGTATTACACGGTGGATCTGGTATCCCAACTCACCAAATTAAAAAAGCAATTGAATTTGGTCATACTAAAATCAACGTTAACACTGAATTACAACAAGTATGGACTAAACGTACTCGTGAAGTTCTTGCTAATGATGACAAAGTATACGATCCTCGTAAAGTAATCGGACCGGGTAAAGAAAATATTACTGCAACAACTAAAGCTAAAATGCAAGAATTCGGTTCTTCTAACCAAGCTTAATTCTGCTTAATAGAATCAATAATAAAACGACGCCTGATATTTTCAGGCGTCGTTTTACATAGGAACAAAAACTGATTGCAGGAATATATCATTCTTGCTTTTTGTATTGTATTATAAAGGCTTATTGTTTATACTTATTTGTGTTTAAAACTATGAAAAGCAAAGGAGATTCCTTTGAAAAAATTATCAACCAAAGACCTCGTACAAATTGCTGTGTTAACTTCCATGCTTTCTGTTGCATCTGTTTTTGTCATTCCCGTAGGACCTGTACCCATTACTCTACAAGTTTTCTTTTTCTTATTGATCCCTGCTTTAATGGGGAAATTTAAAGGAGCTTTAACAATTTTACTTTACATGTTTCTGGGGCTAATTGGATTTCCTGTGTTTGCAGGTGGATCAGGTGGGTTTCAAAGCATATTGTCTCCAGCTTTTGGATACATCATTGGTGCAGTACTTGTTAGTTTAGTTGTAGGAAGACTACACAGAAAGAAATCATCAAGTATGGAAATGATCAGTACAATGATGATCGGGATTTTATTGTTATATGCAATCGGGATTAGTTATCAATATGTCATTATGAATATTTATCTCCAGACCCCTATAACCTGGCAGACAATCATCTTAACAAACATTACAACGTTTTTACCGATCGATATGGTCAAAGCATTTACAGCCGGCATCGTTTGTCGCCGACTTGAAGGTGTTTTGATTCGTACAGCTTAACTCCAAAGAGTAAAATAATTCAGACTAAGATAAATAATTTTCTTAAAAGAGAGGGTTATAGAAGCAATTATGAAGAAAATAATAATCAATGGTGGAAAACCATTAATGGGTGAAGTGACTATTTCAGGAGCTAAAAATAGTGCAGTTGCATTAATACCAGCAGCTATATTAGCAGATTCTCCTGTTACATTAGAAGGCGTTCCAGATATACAAGATGTTCATTCTCTTATTGAAATTCTCAATGAAATGCGAGTTAAAACAGAATTTGATGGATCTACATTAGTAATTGATCCTTCAGAAATGGTTTCAATTCCCATGCCAAACGGAAAAATTAAAAGTCTACGTGCTTCGTACTATTTTATGGGCGCCTTATTGACAAAATTTGGACAAGGAGTTGTCGGCTTACCTGGAGGATGTTTCCTGGGTCCGAGACCAATTGATCAGCATTTGAAAGGGTTCCGAGCGTTAGGCGCTTCTGTTGAGAATGAAATGGGCGCAATGTATTTAAAAACACAGGAAGAGGGATTAATTGCTTCAAGAATCTATTTTGATGTAGTCTCTATTGGAGCAACAATTAATGTCATGCTTGCCGCTGTTAAAGCAAAAGGTAGAACGTTTATAGAGAATGCCGCACGTGAACCAGAGATTATTGATATTGCAACACTCTTGAATAATATGGGGGCTAAAATCCGAGGCGCTGGTACAGATATCATTCGGATCGATGGTGTAGAAGAGATGCATGGATGCCGCCATACTGTAATACCAGATCGTATCGAAGCCGGAACCTATCTGATTATGGCTGCAGCAGCAGGTGAGAATGTATTAGTTAAGAATGTAATTGTAGAACATATGGAAGGATTAATTGCGAAAATGGAGGAAATGGGAGTACCAATGGAAATTGGAGAAGATTCTGTGCGTATAACTAAGGCAACGCAAAAGTTAAAGGGGATTTCTATCAAAACACTTCCTTATCCGGGATTCGCAACAGATCTGCAACAACCTTTTACACCACTTTTAATGATGGCAGAAGGCGAATCAATGATTATGGATACTATTTATCCTAAAAGAGTTAAACATATTCCGGAATTAAATCGAATGGGTGCAAATGCACGTATTACGAGTGATACCATTCTAATTGAAGGAAATCATAAATTGGATGGTGCTGAAGTAGTGGCTAGTGATTTAAGGGCGGGAGCATGTCTGATGATTGCCGGCTTGATTGCTAAGGGTGAAACTGAAATAACTGGAGTTGAAAATATTCTAAGAGGATATTCTCACATAGTAGAAAAAATGACAGCACTTGGAGCAGATATTCAAATGGAAGATATAGAAATAACAGAGTAAAGAAAATAAGGAATAATGAATAGGGGAAACAACAGTGGCCAATTTTTTAACGTTTGACGATTTGCAGAAAAAGACATTAAAGGAAATTTATGAACTTGCTAAGAATCTTAAAATTCCATACTACAGCCAGATGAATAAAAAGGAATTATCTTTGGCTGTTCTTCGAGTTCAAGAGGAAAAACAAGGATATTTCCAAGTGTCAGGTGTGTTAGATAAAATTTATAATCAGGACTTTGGATTTTTACGTCCAATAAATTATTCTCATAGTAATGAAGATATTTATATATCAGCTTCTCAAATGACACGTTTTGGTCTAAGAAATGGCGATAAAATAACAGGTACGGCTAGACCGCCTAAATCAGGTGAGCGCTATTATGGATTAATGAATGTTCGTCAAGTAAATGGAAAAGATCCAGAAGAAGCACGTGAAAGACCACATTTTCCAGCTTTGACGCCATTATATCCTGATAGACGAATTCAACTTGAAGCTTCCCCAAATGAACTTTCCGCCCGTATACTCGATTTGATTGCGCCAATAGGATTCGGCCAGCGGGGGCTGATCGTAGCTCCTCCCAAAGTTGGTAAGACAACAATTCTAAAAGAGATTGCGAATGGAATCAAACAAAACCACCCTGATGTTGAACTCATTGTTTTACTTATTGATGAGCGTCCAGAAGAAGTGACGGATCTTGAAAGAAGTATTGATGGAGAAGTCGTCCATTCAACTTTTGATCAGCAGCCACAAAATCATGTTAAAGTCAGTGAACTAGTATTGGAGCGTGCCAGACGCCTGGTTGAAGATAAGCGAGATGTAGTAATCTTGATGGATAGCATTACAAGATTAGCTAGAGCATATAACCTAGTAGAACAGCCAAGCGGTCGTACGCTGAGTGGAGGAATCGATCCAGCGGCTTTATACCGTCCTAAACGATTCTTTGGATCTGCACGAAATGTAGAAGAAGGTGGCAGTTTAACCATTGTTGCTACAGCATTAGTGGATACTGGCAGTCGGATGGATGATGTAATCTACGAAGAATTTAAAGGAACTGGAAATATGGAACTTCATCTTTCACGAGATCTTGCTGAACGCAGAATTTTTCCGGCAATCGATATCAGACGTTCCAGTACGCGTAAGGAAGAAATGCTTCTAACGAAAGATCAGTATGACGCTGTCTATAAATTGCGCAGGGGCATGAGAAATGATTCTTTAGAATATACAGATCAGTTTATCAAAACATTGCGAAGACATAAGAATAATGAACAATTTGTACAAAAGATATTAAAACAAAAGTAAATTAATGTCTAAAAAAAGTATATTCATTTATATAAGAAAAGAAAATATGTTAAAGGATGTAGAAAACCATTGCAAGCACTTTTTAATCATGCTATTATATTTAGTGTTGCATATAACTTAAAAAGCAGCGTAATTTACCTGCTTTTGCCGGGACAGAAATCGTAAAACTAACGTTTATGATAAAAGACAACTATGAAATCGTATAGATTTTATGGCATAAGGAGTGAAAAGAATATGAAACAAGAAATCCATCCAAAATATCATCAAGTCGTATTTATGGACACTACTACAGGATTCAAATTCTTGTCAGGTTCAACTAAATCATCTAATGAAACAGTTGAGTGGGAAGATGGAAACGAATATCCATTAATTCGTATGGAAATTTCTTCTGATTCTCATCCATTCTATACTGGTCGTCAAAAATTTGCACAAGCAGATGGACGTATCGACCGTTTCAACAAGAAATACAATTTGGGAGAAAATGAATAATCATACCCATAAGAAAAGCTCTGGATATCCAGAGCTTTTTTTTTACTTAAATCTAAAAGATTTATATAGCCTGTTTATAGTTTTAGTTGTTTAAGCTTGGTTTTGTTGCTAAAATAATCGATAGAATACCTTACCAGAATTATGCAAAAATCATACTAGAGCAAAGGGAATATAAAGGAGAAAATAAAATGAATATCTTTCTAGTTTATGGAGGAAAAAGCGCAGAACATGATGTTTCGATTTTATCTGCTTATTCAATACTAAAAGAAATCTATTATAACTATTATACTGTAACACCTGTTTATATTTCGCGAGAAGGCAAATGGCTAAAAGGTGCAGAAATTACAGATCCTAGCCAAATCAATTCTTCTCAAGATTTGATTTTAGACGAAATAGGAGAGGACATTCATTTTTCTGATATTCCAAAAGAAAATACGATTGTTTTCCCAGTGTTGCATGGTCCCAATGGCGAAGATGGCACAGTTCAAGGATTGCTAGAAGTACTTGAAATACCTTATGTGGGTGCCGGTGTTTTAGCTAGTGCTACTGGAATGGATAAAATTATCAGCAAAGTTTTATTCAAAGAAGCTGGATTGCCAATCGTTCCTTACTATCAAGTAAAAGGTACAGACTGGAATGCTAATCAAGAGCTGGTTATAAATGAAGCCGAAAGTATCTTGTCCTATCCTATGTTTGTAAAGCCTTCTAATATGGGTTCAAGTGTAGGGATTTCAGAAGCGAAAAATCGTGAGGAATTGGTGGATGCTGTTGTAAAAGCGTTTGAGTATGATCGTCGTGTATTAATTGAGCAAGGCGTGCAAGCTCGAGAAATAGAAGTAGCCGTACTTGGAAACGAAGATATCAATACGTCAGTTCCAGGAGAACTAGTTAAGAAACAGCAGTTTTATGATTATGAGTCTAAATATATATCAAACGAAGTTGTGCCCCAAATTCCAGCAAAACTATCAGAAGAAATAACTAAAACTTTGAGAGAATATGCTGCAAGAGCTTTTATGGCAATTGATGGAAATGGTCTGACACGTGTGGACTTCTTCTTGACGGCAGATGAAGAGATTTATATTAATGAAGTAAATACTTTCCCAGGCTTTACAAATTATAGTATGTATCCTAGATTATGGGAAAAAACAGGATTAGCATACGGAGATCTAATCGAAGAAATGATACAGTTAGGATTACGTAGATTTAAAGCTAGACAAAATCAATCTTTAAAGGATAGATAGTTATCAGGGTTATTGGAGAGAGTAAAATGACAAAATGGACACTAAATGAAATAGCGGAAGCCACAGATGGAGTAATCTATCATACTGAGAACCATTTAATCAACATTGCAGATATTTCTTTTGATTCTAGAAATTTATCAGAAGGAAGCTTGTTTGTACCGTTGATAGCTGAACGTAATGGTCACGAATATATTGATAGTGCAATTGGAAATGGTGCTAGCGCAGCATTTTGGAGTGAACCTGTTGAAAAAGCACCAAAAGATTTTCCGATTATTCAAGTAAAAGATACCTTACAAGCTTTGCAGCAATTCGCAAAATGGTATCTAAAAAAGGTGAACCCAAAAGTAGTTGGAATAACTGGTAGCAACGGTAAAACTACTACAAAAGACATGACTGAAGCAGTACTTTCAGCTAAGTATAAGACCCACAAAACAGTAGGCAATTTTAATAACCACATTGGATTACCCTACACGATACTAGGAATGCCGAGAGAGACTGAAGCGATTATTTTAGAAATGGGCATGAGCCAGGCGGATGAAATTCATGTTCTATCTACTTTAGCTGAGCCAGATGTAGCAGTAATAACCATGATTGGGGAATCACACATCGAATTCTTTGGTTCACGAGATGGAATTGCAGATGCCAAAATGGAAATAGTAGATGGGCTGAAATCTGATGGAGTGTTGATTTATCCTGGAGAAGAACCTTTACTTGCAGAACGGACAGCTATATTACCAGAAGAAAGAGTTCGAACTTTTGGTAGAACGGATAAGGAAAATTTGTATGCTACAAAGATTGAAGTGAAGAGTCGTTCAACCGAGTTTTCAGTTAACCTTGCTCCAGAATTAAAAATTACGCTTCCGACACCAGGAGAGTATAATGTTCAAAATGCTTTAGCAGCAATATTAGTTGGAATAGAATTTGGAATTTCTATTAAAGCAAGTGCTGAAAAGTTAGAACAATTTCAATTAACAAAAAATCGTCTTGAATGGATCGAAGGCTTTAATGGATCTCAACTTTTAAATGATGCTTACAATGCAAGTCCTTCTTCGATGAAAGCTGTTCTAAATTACTTTGCTACGATCGAAACAAACGGTAAAAAAATAGTAGTTTTAGGAGATATCTTAGAATTGGGAGAACTAAGTGAGGAACTACATCGTGATGTAGCTGCTTCTATCGGTGCTGCTTCTATTGATTATTTAATACTTTATGGAGAAAAAATGAGAACTGTTTATAATGAAGTGAAAGGTTCCTTCAATCTTGAAAAAATCAGGCATTTTTCAGGGGATAAAAAACCCATGGTTGATTATCTTAGGAAAACTATCCAGAGTGAAGATATTGTTTTGCTGAAATCTAGTCTGGGAACAAACATTTTAGAGGTTGTTGAAAAATTAAAGAAGAAAACCCTAATGTAAAACGTATTCATTCTCAATATGTTTAGAATAAGTTGAAAATAAAAAGTATGCATGCTATGATGTCTGTTGAACAATGGTTCGATATTGTTTAATTTGTTTTTGATTAAATAATCAAAGATAGAACACAGAGAATAAAATATGAGTCAAGAAGAATTTAAAACCCTGGTGTGTCGCATCGCGTGTTTCGGATACGAACAGTAGGGTCTTTATATGAAAAAGAGACGACGAACTACCCTCAATAGATGCTGAGGTGATAAGTTTCTTTTAAGTAGTGCCTACTTATTGAGTTGAAAATAAACTCACTCAAAGCGCATTACTCCTTGGCTCCAAGACAAATAGAAGCCAAGGAAAATAATAGGAGGAATTTTTTTTTGAAATTTAATGAATTGAATATTGCACCAGAAATACTAAAATCAGTAGAGCGAATGGGCTTTGAAGAAACAACGCCAATTCAGGAACAAACTATACCTTTAGCATTAGAAGGTAAAGATGTCATTGGCCAAGCACAAACAGGTACAGGTAAAACTGCTGCATTTGGTTTGCCGATGTTACAAAAAATCGACCAAAACAACCGCAACGTCCAAGGATTAGTTATCGCACCAACACGTGAGTTAGCTATTCAAACACAAGAAGAGCTTTTCCGTTTATCTAAAGATAAACGTGTACGCGTAACTTGTGTATATGGTGGAGCGGATATTAGAAGACAAATCAAACAAATTAAAGGTGGCGCACAAATTGTTGTGGGTACTCCAGGACGTTTGTTAGACCACATTAGACGTAAAACTTTGAAATTAGATCAGGTTGAAACATTAGTTTTAGATGAAGCGGATGAAATGTTGAACATGGGATTCATTGAAGACATCGAATCCATCATCAGTGAAGTACCGAGTGAACGCCAAACTTTACTATTCTCTGCAACAATGCCGACACCAATCAAGCGTATTGCTGAACGCTTTATGAAATCTCCTGAAACAGTTAAGATCAAAACAAAAACTTTATCAGCAGCTACAATAGAACAGTTTTATACTAAAGCGCGTGATAATGAAAAATTTGATGTATTAACTCGTTTAATAGATGTACAAAATCCTACTTCTGCGATTATTTTTGGTAGAACCAAACGTCGTGTGGATGAATTAGCTAAAGGACTTGAAATGCGCGGCTACCAAGCTGAAGGTATCCATGGAGATCTTTCACAAAGTAAACGTATGAGCGTCTTGAATGACTTTAAAAAAGGAAAAATGGATATTCTTGTAGCGACAGATGTAGCTGCTCGTGGGTTAGACGTTACAGGTTTAACACATGTGTACAACTATGATATTCCCCAAGATCCAGAAAGTTATGTTCACCGTATCGGGCGTACAGGTCGTGCTGGTGAAAAAGGTGTATCTGTAACGTTTGTAACACCTCAAGAGATGGGGTATTTGCGTACGATCGAAAACCTTACTAAACAAGAAATAAGCTCACTTCGTCCACCTACAAATGACGAAGCACTAGAAAGTCAGTTAGAGTCTGCAATGGACGATATCAGAAAAACAATTACTGAGAACGGGCTAGACAAATATCATACTGCAGCTGAAAAGCTATTAAGTGCATATTCTTCAGAAGATATCGCAGCAGCATTGGTTAAATCTATGGTTAAAGATCCGACAGAAGTACCTGTAACGATCACTCCACAAAGACCATTACCATCTAAAGACCGTAAACGTAAAGGCGGCAGTGGTAGAGGTGGAAACCGCAGAAACAATAACCGCGGCAGCAGTAATAATAAACGCACAAGTAACCGACGTGGCGACAGCAAAGGCCGTCGTGACAATTACCGTAAAAAAGATAACAAATAGTTATTAATTTAAGAGGGGTCCATTAATAGTGGACGCCTTTTTTTAATAATGTATAATAAGCATTTTAGAAGGAAAGTGTAGTTTGAGAATGAAAATGTAAGAACTATGAGTTCAAATAGTGTACATAAATTACAAGTGAGTAACAGCGCAATCTTATATATGACTTTTTATAAGGATTCTGGTAACATTGATTTTAAGTAATGAAGCAATGTAAAAGCATTGTACAACCATTGAAGCAAAAAGAGGGAACTCTATGATTGTAGGAATAGGATTAGATATTGTAGATATTGGAAGAATCAAAGTAGCTTGTGAAAGAAGAAAAGGATTTCCAGAACGAGTTCTGACTGAAAATGAATTGCTTATTTATCAAAGACTAACGGGGAAACGTAGAGTGGAATTCTTAGCTGGCCGTTTTTCAGCAAAAGAAGCTTTTTCAAAAGCGCTGGGAACTGGAATAGGTAAAGTAGGCTTTCATGATATTGAGGTTCTAAATAGTCGGTCAGGGAAACCTGAAATAAGAAAATCACCATTTGAAGGAAATGCCTGGATTTCTATTACACATACTGATTCAATAGCTGCAGCTCAAGTTATACTAGAAAATTAATAACAGATTTGCCTTTGTTTCTTATATATTTGGTCATAATTTCGTCACAAATCTACTTGCAAGACCGGTTTTAATAAAAGTTCTTTCATGATAAACTTACCTATAAGATAAAACTTTGCACGATTCGATTCTAGATGAATCCAACATACTTAACGTAACCCAAGTATTTGCTTGATCACTATGTAGTGACTAGGTTAATCTTGGAAGTTTGTAGATAAGCGATAATCTTTTGGAGGGCACGGTCATGGATGAACAGCGCAACAAGAAAATGATTATTGAATTAGATCAATCAGTTTATGAAGATTTAGTGGAATTTTGTGTTGAAACAAACATGGAAGAAACTCAGCTAATGTCTGAAATGGTAAAGTATTGCTTAAAGGAAAGTATGAATAAAATGGATGTCATGCGGAAAGGGTATGTAGAAATGGCGAACATCAATTTGGAGATATGCTCTGAATTTGATTCTTGTGATAGTGAAGCCCATTCTTATATCTAAGGGAAGTAACGTACGAAATTAGAAGTATTATTGAGAATTCGGACGAAACGAACCATATTCCACAAGGCGCCTTCGAGGAGAAAAAGCCTATGGTTAAGCGGGGAGATATATTTTATGCGGATCTATCACCGGTTGTTGGGTCTGAGCAAGGCGGAATGAGGCCTGTCTTGATTATTCAGAACAACGTCGGTAATAAGTATAGTCCGACTGTTATCGTTGCAGCGATTACAACGAAGATTCAAAAGGGTAAAATGCCTACACATGTAGAGGTAGGAGCGGATCAGGGTCTTGAGAAAAATTCTGTTGTGCTTTTGGAACAAATACGAACAATAGATAAGCAGCGACTACGCGATAAAGTTACACATTTACACGTAGAAACTATGGATGCAATAGATGAAGCGCTCTCGATCAGTGTGGGGTTATCTAATAAATACAAACATATCTAATAGTTTATCCAATTTACTTAGTGAAAAGGATGGAGTCCGTTTTTTAGGATTCTGTCCTTTTTTATTTATAAAGGACTACAAGGTGCTCGTATAAATTTCTATAAAATGATATTGCAACTTCTATTCAAAACGTGATACACTATTTTCGTTGTGCATCAACCGTGGTTCGAAAGCGCCAACCCACGTTATCAAAAACTAGGAGGAAATGAATTGAAAGTAAAACAATGGGTACTAAATGCAATTATCGGATCATTATATATCGTGATTACATTTGCTATTGCTCCGTTAGGATTTGGAGCAATCCAGCTTCGATTATCTGAAATGCTGAACCATTTAGTCGTGTTTAATAAAAAATATGCGTATGGTTTGGGTGTCGGTGTTATTTTAGCAAACGTTTTGTTATCTCCTTTCGGGATAATTGACTGGATATTAGGTGGCGGACATACAGTTGTTTCTCTGATTGTATATATGCTTCTAACTAGAAAGATGACTTCAATCAAAAAGAAAATGATTGTCAATACAGTAATCTTCTCTGTGTTTAGTTTCATAATTGCTTTTCTACTGATTATCTCAGGAGCAACAGAAGAAGCCTTTTGGATAACTTACTTAACGCTGTTTATTAGTCAGTTTATTACAATGGCTATTGGAATTCCAGTTATGTTATTCTTGAACAGTAAAATAGATTTTAATGCACAAATGGAAAAATAATATTCGAAAATTGGCGTGAAAAAAGGCAGTCTTCCTTTACATTATTGTAAGGAAGGCTGCCTTTTTGGTATGGCTCATAGATTAATCATTATGAAGATTTTCTGTGCCTACAACTTTAAATCCTTTACGTTCTAGGTGATTTGAGATCTCTTCTAATGTCTTTTCAGAAATATTGGGTTCTAAAGTCATGATCGTGCGTCGAACCATGTTTTCACGCTTAACATCTAAAGTGATACAACTCATTATGGAGCAGTAACGGTTAATGATCTTGGTAATTGCGGTAAGATCTCCTTTTTGTCCAGGAGAAGCAATCGTTAACACATAACTTCCTTGATCGATACTCCAAGATTGCTGGAGCAAATCGATAATCGAGCTGTGAGTCAAAATTCCATAAAAATGATTATTTTCATCAAGGACTGTAATATAAGGTAAATCCTTAATCATAAAAAAGATTTTGAAAAATGAAGAATTCATATGAATATATTTAGTAGCATTTTTTAAAAGATGGGTAACGGGGAGATTCATATCTCCGCCATTTGCTTTGTGACGATAAATATGCATTTTATAGATGTTACCACGAAAGATTTTTCCGCTTTCGTCTAATACAGGTACACATCTAAATCCTGTTTCCTCTAATAGTTCAATTGATTCTTGCAAAGTAGCTTTTTCAGATATTGTATTTACAGCGCTTTTTGGGACCGTTAATTGTTTGATCAGCATTATTTATTTGCTCCTTCTCATTTTTTTATACGTATTCTCACATATTTATTATACCAGATAATTGCTTGGAGAAATACAAGAATACATGTAAAATATAAAGGGAATTCTTAATATGAAAGTAGAGGTTTTTAAATTGCATAAATTAAATGAAATGATGGATCGCCCAGTAGTTATGGATGAAGTTAGAACATTCTTAAGAACAGCTCAAAAGCAATTAGATGGAAAATTAGGCGAAATTGAAAAAGAAGCAAATGACAAGCGAGTACCAATTATACCACATGAAACAGTAACTTTTTTTATATGGCTTTTTGGTCAGATCAAACCTAAAGAAATTCTAGAAGTAGGAACAGCGATTGGTTTTTCGGCTGGGTTGATGGCACAGTATATGGATGGAGAAGGTAAGATCACTACGATCGAGCGTAATCCAACAATGATGGAAAAAGCTAAAGAAAATTTCAAAGCATTACAAATAGAAGATAAAGTTACATTATTAGAAGGACAAGCGGATGAATGGTTAGAAAAATTAGCAAGTCATAAATATGATTTCATTTTTATGGATAGTGCTAAAGCGAAATATTATGATTTTTTCCCTAATTGCATGCGAGTATTGAAACAAAACGGTATACTCGCGGTAGATGATGTACTCCAGGGAGGAACGATTTTGGAAGAAGATAAAGATATCCCAAGGCGCAGAAGAAAAATTCATAAAAAATTAAATGCTTTTTTAGACATTGTTTTGGTCCATCCGGCTTTAGAGACAACATTGCTGCCTCTTGGAGACGGTTTATTACTGATTACAAAAAAAGAAGAATTTGATTTTTCTTTTATGAAAGAGGAATAAAGAGACTAGAAATTAAAAAAGCTGGTATAACAGCTTTTTTAATTTCTTCAAAAAAAGATTAAAAATATAAGTGAAAAAATGTTGACGTATCCTGGAATAACTGGTAAAGTATTACTCGTTGCTGATAAACGAAACGCAAATGAAACATTTAGTCAAATAAGCCTTTCGGAAATTAGTTAGAAAAACATTTAAAAAAGTTGTTGACATTATAGACAACATAATGTAATATAATATGAGTCGACAAGTTGAGTTGGACTTCGCAAGAATCGCTTAACATGAAGACTTAAACGATTGATCTTTGAAAACTGAACAAAGTAAAAACAACCAAATGTGCAGGGGTCTTCGATTCTTTATTGGATCAAGACAACTATCGGATGAACAAGGTTCATCCACAATTAATACAATGAGCTTTTCAAACTTAAAACGAGAGTTTGATCCTGGCTCAGGACGAACGCTGGCGGTATGCCTAATACATGCAAGTCGAACGATGAAATTCTCTGCTTGCAGAGAATGGATTAGTGGCGAACGGGTGAGTAACACGTGGGTAACCTGCCCATAAGAGGGGGATAACATTCGGAAACGGATGCTAATACCGC
>NZ_FOSJ01000025.1 GCF_900114235.1 Marinilactibacillus piezotolerans
TGAAGCCTATTACCAGAAAAAATATAAAGAAGTACCGAAAACACAACACAAACGAGCCCTCGTCTTAACTGCACGAAAATTAGTGCGTCTGGTGTTTGCACTCCTAAGCGATCACCAACTCTATATCGCAAGATCGGAGGCGATGGAGTCTTAAGAGAAACTATTTCTTAAGGACGACTATCCGAAGACATAAACCGAACGTATTTTCGAATGCGTGGCGGTTTAGTTCAGTGCACCCTTTTTTATGAAATTAGGTTGTCATTTTAATCTATTCTCTTGACTTAACACCATAATGCTTAATGTAACTCTTTATATTTATCTACAAATTGTTTAGAGATTTCCGTCACACTATTCAGTCCATCAGCGGCCAGGTTTTTAGTCAGTGCACTCCCGATTCCCACAGCCCATGCACCATTATCAACCCATTCATGCATATTTTCTAAACTTACGCCACCTGAAGGCATCATTTCAACATGCGGAATTGGTCCGTGAACATTTTTGATGAAGGACGGCCCTAAAATTCCTCCCGGGAATACTTTAACCACTTCCACACCGGTTGCCATTGCACTGGTGATTTCTGTAACTGTGCCACATCCTGGAAGATAAGGTACTGCATAGGTATTACAAACTTTAGAAATTTCAGGAATAAAATTTGGACTTACGATAAATTCAGCTCCTGCAATAATCGCAATTCGAGCTGTTACATCATCCATTACTGTTCCTGCGCCTACTACCATATCAGTATCAGCATACTTTCTAGAAAGATCTTTGATCGATTCATCCGCTTGCGGTGTTGTAAAAGTTACTTCGATATTTTTTATTCCACCCTTGTAAACAGCTTCCGATATCTCTGTTGCTTCTGAAGCAGAGTTCCCTCTGATTACGGCGAATAAATAATTTTCTTTCAAACCTGACAAAATCGTTTGTTTCTTAGTCATGATTGCCTCCTAATAGTTAGCGTTTTCTCAAATTACAGTATACCTTACTAGTTAACGTGACTCAATAAAAATTGGGCTATTAAACTACCTAAAAAACAGTCCAATTTCATTTCTTCCTTTTTAAATAATGAAGCAAAGCTTGTAAATCATCAATCTGTTCTTGCAGACTCTCTCCAATCGTTGTATCTTTAATCAGTTTTCTATCTAATTTTCCATCAATAATCTGCTTTAAGCTTGTTTCATCTCTTTGTTTTTCAAATAATGCATCAATGGATTCAAATGGTTGATGAGTTACGATCTGGAATCCATATGAATTATTGATTAAAGAATAACCTGCTATTCCTGTAGACTTCTGGTAAGCAGCACTCATTCCTCCATCGATAACAATCAAACGACCATTAGCTTTAACGGGTAATTCTCCTTTTTTGGCTTTAACTGGAGTATGTCCATTGATAACTTTTGCATCCTCATATTCCAAATCAAACTCTTTCAAAATATTCAGCATAATCTCTTCATTGTCTCTTAGCTTAAAGTATGGGTTCCGATTTTCTTGAGAAATTTCATCGTCTTCAATGTAATATCTTTCAAACGTCGTCATACGATCTCTGCCAAAAAGAGGAGACTTTTTCCCAGTCCAGGAATACCATAGAAGATCTGTAGCATAATCTTCTGTTTCCTGCTTGGATGAAGCAGCATTTCTAATATATTCTTCAAATTTATCAAGCATTTTTCTGCCTTTTAGCTGTTCGCCTTCAAAACTGAAAGAGTCTAATTCTCCCTGTTCTGTTAATGGTATACATCCATGATAAAGTAATTGCCCGTTGTAAACTAAATACATACTGCCTTTTTTTAATAGAAAGTCAATATATCGCACTAATTTTTCAGATTGTTGAAAACTTTCCAGCAGTGTATTTACAACATGTTCTTCTTCCGGACAGAGTTTATATGGATCCTCTTTGTAAAATTGCTGTACGGGAAAACCATTTAATTGAAATTGCTTGTTATCGATTTCTATAGTTTCTTCATCAAAATTAATTTTATCTAAAAGTAAACGCTCATCCATATCAAAATCAGGTCGTCGCTTAATAATCTGACCTTCTAACTTAAACTGGATAACTGCTAAAGCTTGATGGACTTTAGTCAGTAGCTCTTCACTTTCTTCCTGAAAGGTATTCGTTGGTTCTACAACTTTCGGTTCAAAATTCGGATGAATACCATATCGCTCTTCCGCAAATAAAAATAGTGGTCGTAAATTTAATCCATATGTCTTTTCCAGTTCAAATAAATAGCCATATCTTGCTGCAATTCGCAGCATTGTAATTAGATTCGCTTTAGAACCATACATCGCCCCCATCCATAGTAAGTCATGATTCCCCCATTGGATATCAACAGAATGATGGGCCATCAATTTTTCCATTACAACTTTCTCTCCGCTTGCACGATCAAATATGTCTCCAACAAGATGTAAATGATCAATGACTAAGCGTTGGATTACCTGACAAAGTTTGATCATGAATTCTTCAGCTTGTCCCAAACTGATTAGACGGTGCAAAATGTTTTTATAATATAAATCTTTTTCATTTTGTGAAAGGTCTGTATACAATAATTCTTCAATCACATAAATATATTCTTTGGGCAACGCTTTTCTCAATTTAGATCGTGTGTATTTAACTGCACAGAATTGCATGAAGTCAATCAGGTTCCTGATCATCTGCATAGACCACTCTTTATCTTTTGGTTGGGAGTGGTAACTATTTTTCATTGCCTCAGTAGGATAACTGATGAAGAGATTGAACCAATCCATTTCTTCCGTGGACCATTCCTCACCAAAAAAGTTGTTGATTTTTTCTCGTAAATTTCCTGCTCCTGTTCTTAGAATATGATCAAATGCCCTATCCGCACCATGAACATCAGATAAATACAGTTCTGTTCCCTTAGGAAGATTCTGTATCGCTTCAAGATTAATCAGCTCTGTATAGATTGCTTCTGGCGTCTCAAATTTTTCTTTAAGTAATTCCAAGTATTTATTCTCATTCATAATTCACTTCAGTCCCCACCTTCGTTTTTATACTTTTCTATTATACCACTTAAAAAAAAGAAGCTTCAACTCAACACATTTTATGTTGAATTAAAACTTCTTTTTATCTATATTCTTTACAAATTTTATATCCGTGTATGATCTGTTTTTCTATTGTTATTCATATTTTTTCTTATCGTGCTCCACCGCCACCGCCTCCGATAGCGCCGCCTCCACCACCAATGGATGTTGAACCTCCAGCACCAGTAGCTGCATTGTAGCCACCACTTTCCATTCCGGAAGACATACTATGAGAGAAACCGTACAACCCATGATAGCCTCCGTAAAAATAAGGATATTGAACGACCCAGTCATTCCATTGTTCCGGGTAAAATTTTTCTAAGCTTTCTACCACATCTGATCCTTTTCCATATAAAGTTGCCCAGATAATGAATTCTTCCCACGGTAAAGTTTGTTTGTAAGACAATGATTCGTCTAATTTCAAATCATTTAAATGATTCTCAAACTGAGCGACTCGGTCAAACAAACGCTCCCCTTCACGCGTAGCTGAAATAAATGGCAGCTTCATTCCCAGATAAGTGGTTGCTTCTTGTCTGATATATCCTTTTGCTTCTAATATATCTTTGGATTCGTCTTTCATACTCGTTGCTAATTCACTTAATTCTTTTGCATGCTTTTTAGACCATTTTTTCATATCTTTTTCCGATACTTTCCCACTCAAGTCAGCTACCTCTTCAAGAATGCTCCAGACCTTCTCTTCAAAGGTCATAGCCTCATTATCAAACTTATTGAATGAGTAGTTTTGTCTTTGCAGCAGTTCTATCACTGTATCTTCTTTATCAAGCCAGCCATCCGTTTCTTTGGTATGGATCTTGATTCGTTCTTCTTTTGACCATTTTAAAAGATAGGCAAAGAAATAATCTTCAAATGTTCCATGCTGAATCTGCTGAAGCAAATATGATACATCAAATATATCTCCATCAGTATAAGGGATATCCCCGTAAGTTTGTCCTTTATTCCGTTTTTTTAGTGCATAACCTGAACGCATCTTACCAGCTTCTTTTTTCCGTACTTCTATTCTCCAAAATACGATTCCCAAAAGCGATGGAATTCCTATGACAATTCCTAAAATCAAGGACAGAAGCCAACCACTTAATTTTCCGTCTCCATTATAAGTTGCACCATCTTGTGATTCAGCAAGTTGCTCTTGTAAAGTTTGATCGTCTTGTACAGTTGTATTAAATGGTGAACCAGAAAACTGCATTAAAATTACTAAGCGTCCATCCGGTTCTAGCTGTGCTTGAGCTGCAGAAGTTAATCTCCCATTCTCTAACTCCACAACTCCTTCATATCCGAATCCCCATATATCCACATTTTCCTGGTTAAAAGCAAAGGGACCATTAATTGTCAGCGACATGGCTTCTGGAGCAATTTCACCATAAGTATTGAAGTTCCAGTTCAAAGCTTGTCCATCTTCCAATTGACGGACCATATTAGTAATCGTGTAAGTTAGTTCATATTCTCTTTCACCATATTCACCGATACCCCAGACTAATTCTACTCCCTCATCTGACTCTAAAACTCCATATTCGCCAGCTTTTTCCTCACGGCTGTCATTTAAGTTCCAGTCAGGATTGTAAGAAAATCCTTGTACAGAAAAATCAGTCACTTCTGAACCTTGTAAATTATTCATCTCAATGTATAGCTCTGTTCCTTCAGTCATATTCATTTTTCTATGTTCTGTTATAATACCAGTTCCATTTTCTAATAATTTGACATCATATTCAATCAATGACATCGAATTATCCTCTGCATAGACCGTTTGTCCTCCAACAATCCAACCTATCCCCATCAAAAGCATTAAACAGCTAACTATTTTTTTCATCTCTTTTTCCTTTCTTTATCTTATGAATTCATCATAACAAAAGAGTATGGGATAAAATACGGTCTAAAGTCTGAATTTTCTGATTAAATTAACTTCATTCTTTATATTTCGTTTATTTAAACCGAAAATTCAGCTTCCCCAATTTCCAGGATTCCACAATCTACCATCTAATTCTCCTTGTAACTGTTCCTTTCTTTCTTCCTGTTCTATGATGAGATTGATAGTTGCTTGAAGCAATGCTTTTTGTTTATAGTCGTGACTTTTTTTTAAAAGTTCTTCAAGTTGAGTGATTAACCATTGTTGGTCTTCCATGCGATTCCACCTTCTATTGATCGTTGTTATCGATATGCATTCTTAATTCATCTAGTTCTATACGATTATCTTCGATGATTTCAATTGCTTGATCTAATATAAAAGAACTTTCATCTGCATCAAGTGTATCGTGACTGGTTTCTTCCAGTTGATTAACTATCCATACTTCTCTAGCTTTTAAAGAATCTGGTTTTTCCATCATGACCCACTGCTGGTATTTGATCAGCAACTGCATTTTCTGCGCTTCTTTCATATACGGAAATTGAAAGATCGTCAGAGGTTTTAAATACTGCATTCCGATTTTTTTAGCAATTGCTTGGTAAGGTTTGGTCAGTTCACTAATGCTGAACCCTTCCTGACCGCCAGTCTGATACTCTTTTTCTCCTACACCGACTACTAATATCAGTCCAAATTCTTTTCCATGTAGTTTATTCCCTCGATATCCAAATGCAAAATGCTCTTCAAGCACTTCATCAAACCAATGTTTGAGTAAAGGTGGAGAAGAATACCAATAAAACGGAAATTGAAAAAGGATACGATCATACTCTTTCAACAGCGCCTGCTCTCTTTTTACATCAATCTGTCCATCAGGATAAGTGCCTTCTAAGTGATGCATAGTAATCTTCTCTGACTGTGGAAAAGATTGAATCAAGAACTGCTGACTACTTGATTCATTTATATTCGGGTGAGAAATAATAACGAGAGTCTTCAATTAAATGCTCCTTTCTAGTATTTTAAATAATAAAAAAATTAGATTTGTATATATAATAAGATAAATATTATTCTCATTTTCATTTATTAGTATAACAAATTCTTTTTTATAATACCTTATCATTAGAATTAACACTAAAAATGAGTTACAATGAAAGTGATCATGAATAAGGAGGATGTACAAATGACAATGAAAAAAATCATGAATAACCCAGACCAGATAGTAGATGAAATGCTAGATGGAATGGCTTTTGCCTATGATTCAATTGTAGAACGGATTCCAGAAACAAAAGTGATCCATCGGAAACATGAGAAAAACGGAAAAGTTGGACTAGTCAGCGGAGGCGGTAGCGGACATGAACCAGCACATGCTGGATTCGTAGGAAAAGGTATGTTGTCTTCTGCCGTGGCAGGACAAGTCTTTACCTCTCCAACTCCTGATCAAGTTCTAGAAGGAATCAAAGCTGCCGATGAAGGCGAAGGAGTTTTCTTAGTCATCAAGAATTATACAGGTGATGTATTGAACTTTGACATGGCTAAAGACTTAGCTGAGCTAGAAGATATTGAAGTTGAATCAGTCGTAGTTGACGATGATATTGCTGTAGAAGATAGCACGTTTACTGCTGGTAAACGTGGTGTAGCTGGAACAGTGTTAGTGCATAAAATACTTGGTGCTGCTGCTGAAGAAGGGTATTCCTTGAAAGAGCTTAAAGAATTAGCTGATAAAGTTGTCGCTAACCTTGCTTCAATTGGATTAGCTTTAAAACCAGCAACGAACCCAGAAGTCGGTAAACCTGGATTTGAATTGGCCGCAGATGAAATCGAATTCGGTATCGGGATTCACGGTGAACCTGGATATCGAAGAGAAAAGTTACAGCCTTCAAAAGACTTAGCTGCTGAACTCGTTAACCAACTGAAAAAAGAATGCAACTGGTCTGCTGGTGATTCTTATGCAGTGTTAGTCAACGGCATGGGCGCAACGCCACTAATGGGACAGTTTGTATTTATGAATGATGTAAAAAAACTACTCTCAGAACAAGAAGGACTTGAGCTTTCATTCAGAAAAGTTGGAGACTATATGACTTCGATTGATATGGCCGGTGTTTCTGTTACTTTACTGAAAGTAGAAGTCCCTAAATGGATTGAATATCTGAATGCACCAGTAGATGTAATTGGCTGGTAATTAAATAACAGAAAGGAAAACTTAAATGGTTGAAATAGAAAGTTTAAAAAAATGGATCGAATTATATGGTGAAAAAGTTACAGAAAATAAAGAACACTTAAATCAATTAGACTCTGATATTGGTGATGGTGACCATGGAAGCAATCTTACACGTGGTGCTGCTGCAGTAAAAGAGAAAGTTTCTGAATCAGATTATGATAATCTTTCTGACTTCTTCAAAGATGTAGGAATGACCTTGGTCAGTAAAGTTGGCGGAGCTTCTGGTCCTCTGTATGGTTCAGCCTTTATTTCAATGGCTAAGCAGGCAAAAGAATCAGATGATTTAGCAGCTTTGTTAGAAGCTGGATTAGACGGGATTCAAAAACGCGGTAAAGCTGAAGCTGGCGAAAAAACAATGGTAGACGAGTGGATTCCCGTTGTAGCAGCTTTGAAAGAAAATAAGTTAACAGATGAAGTGATAGAAGATAGCTTACAAAAAACAAAAGATATGAAAGCAACCAAAGGTCGTGCCTCTTATCTAGGTGATCGTTCAATTGGTCATATTGATCCCGGCGCTCAATCAAGTGCTTATCTATTCAAAAGTCTACTGGAAGCAGGTGCTGTAAATGGGTAAAAAAGTTGGAATGTTGGTCGTTTCTCACGTCAATGATATTGCAAATGGATTATCAACTTTGTTGGATCAAGTTGCACAAGATGTAACCATCAAAGCAATCGGCGGAACAGAGGATGGCGAAGTTGGAACAGACTATGCACGTATCCAAGAAGCGATGGATTCATTTGAGGAAGACAAAGTTTGGGCATTTTACGATCTTGGCAGTGCCAAGATGAATCTTGAGATGGCCATGGAATCTTCAGACAAAGAAGTCAGACTGTTTGATACAGCCTTTATCGAAAGTGCGTATACAGCAGCTTCACTTATCCAAGCAGATGTTGGTGAAGAAGCTATCATAACCCAACTGGATGAACTGAAAATCAAAGAGTAATTCATTCCATGTAAAACAGCCACCCATTAAACTGGGTGGCTGTTTTTTTATAGCTTACTTACTTTTTCATTACTTCATTAAATAAATCATAAATCTCTTTATGGTTTCTTTTTAACGAAATGGGTCTATAGGATTCTTTATCTAAAAAGGCATGTTTTGTCTGCCCCGTCGTTCTGAGTTCTCCTGTTTCTACATCTCTTATCTCATACTCTATCACCATTTTCACTCCTGTAAACTGGCTAATGCCAGTAGTGATTTCTACTGTTTCTCCGAACTTCACCATACTGATATATTTTGCAGAAGCTTCCAGAACAGGAACCAGAATGTTTAAAGCTTCCATTTTTTCGTATCCGAACTGCATCTCATCCATCATCCATGTTCTAGCTTCTTCAAACCAGCGAATGGAATTGGAATGATGAACGATTCCCATCTGATCTGTTTCATAATACTGTACTTTATGCTGCCAATTTTTCAAAACTTTCGACTCCTTCAATACTATTCTAGTATAGTTTAGCATAAAAGAGTGCTTATTCGTACACTTCATAGCTCTACTCAAAAACTTCAATACAATTTAGCTCAGCTTTACTCACTTATTCAACCGTAATCTCTTGAACTCTTCCGAGGGATTCAGACGCTTCTTCTTTTGCAATATATTTAAAGTATATTTTCTCTACTACTAGAGTAATAGCATTGTCACAGGATACATTTGCAGCAGTTCCAAAACTGTCTTGTGTAAGATATAACGTTATCAGTAAATTCCCTAAAGTACCTGTCGGATCAATTCCTACAATCGTCAAGAACGGTAATGCAGACATAATTGCCCCACCAGGAGCACCAGGAGCAGCAACCATCGCAATACCTAATGTGCCAATAAAACTTGCCATCATTCCAAAGTTTACTGGCATATCATATAGATATAGTACTGCATATACGCATGAGATGATCGTTACCATGCTACCCAATAAATGGATTGTTGCACAAAGTGGAATCATAAACTCCCGGATTTTTCTTGAAACCCCATTTTTCTGTGCACATTCTATATTAATTGGAATTGTCGCAGCAGATGATTGAGTTCCAATTGCTGTAAAATATCCTGGAATCTGGTTTTTGATTAGTTGAATCGGGTTCTTCTTCCGATATAAACCTGCAAAGGTAAACCATAAAACAATCAATATTAGATGAAGCGCGATAATGATTAAGAAAACTCTCCAGAATACAGATAAAATATCAAACACTTGACCTGTATAACTCAAGCTGACAAAATTGCCAAATATAAAAAAAGGAAGCAAGGGAATAATTGCAGTATTCAGCACTTTCACAATAATCAGGTTAAATTCATTAAAAACATTGTATAGGGCATCACTTTTGTGCTTTGCTCTAAGCCAAGAGATACTCATACCCATGATAAAAGAAAAAGCAATTGCGGCTGTCACATCTAACATCGGCTCTAGAGGGATTTCAAATAACGTTGTTAATTCAGTACTTGCCTCTTGTACATCTGTGTTAATTTGGGAAGTGATAAATAATGGAAAAACCGTTGAAGCAACAAAATAGGCTACAATCCCTCCTATAATAGTGGAAGCATAAGAAATAACAGTTGCTGCGCCTAATAATTTCCCAGCCCCTTCCGTCAAGTCAGAAATTCCTTTTACAATAAAACCTATGATCATTAAAGGTATGATAAATGATAACAAACTACTGAATAAATTAGAAAACGTCACAGGTATTCTTAATAAAGTTGTGGGGATAAATGATAATTGTCCCACAATAACACCTAGTATAATTGCTAGAAGCAGCTTAGGAACTAACCCTAATTTCACTTTCTTTTTTTCCATATTCCTCACTCCATGTATTAGATTTTTATAGTTCAAATTATATGCTCACCATTTTATAACACATTATATTCAAATACATTATTTATTTATTATAATTCGATTATTCCTATAAAAAAGAGCAATGAACCTTAATGAAGACGGTTCATTGCCCTTGATCGGTTTATATTCTTAAGTTCAACTGCTAATTAACATAAATAGTAACGATCCCACAATTGCACCTAAAAATGGACCGACTATCGGAATCCACGCATAACCCCAGTCAGACGTTCCTTTGTTCGCAATCGGCAATATCTGGTGTGCAATACGAGGACCTAAGTCACGAGCAGGATTGATCGCATATCCAGTTGTTCCACCTAAGGAAATACCAATAGCAACAATCAATAGCCCAACAACTACCGGATTCAGTCCTTCAGTAAACTCTCCTTGTGTAAAAGCCAGCAGTCCATATACTAATACTGTGGTCGCAATAGTTTCAGAAACTAAATTCCATATACTGTGACGAATAGCTGGTCCCGTAGAGAATACGGCAAGTATTGCTTCTTGATCATCTGTCGCAGCAAAATGAGGCATATAGTGTAACCATACCAGTGTAGCTCCTACTATACCCCCTGCTACTTGTGCAATCATGTAAGGAATTACCGATGCCCATGCAATCTCTCCTGCAATCGCCATTCCTAAAGTCACAGCTGGATTAATGTGAGCAGGAGATAACCAACCTACCGCGTAAACAGCCATAGTTACTCCAAGTCCCCAGCCAATCGTAATCAGCAGCCACCCTGTATCAGCAGACTTTGTTTTCTTTAATACATTTGCTGCTACAACTCCATCTCCTAAAAGTACAAGGATCATTGTTCCAAAAAATTCTCCAATTAATTGTTGCCATAAAGTTGTATCCAATTACCTTTCCCCTCTCTTACTATTTTTTTACTAGTATCCTGATTATTCCTTGCTGTAGAAGTTTCCTCCTATAGATTCATGGTTTAAAGAATTGATTTTAGAATATTATTGTAAGAATGCCTAGAATAACAATAAGATAGAAATGGAAGTACCCGTCTTTCCTCTCTAGTCTTATATATATTCTATTTAAACTGACTTAATGTAGTTTCATCTACTTTTTTATCGACCTGATCTGACCATTTTTTCTTTTCTTGATCTGTCCAGTTGAAACGTTTGGCAAAATGTTCAACTAACGGTATTTTTAATTTTTCTATACGAGGTGTGTCAAACAATAAAGTTTCTGTGCGGCGAGCCAGAAAGTCTTCCGGAAGCAATGTCATTTCAAACTCAATGGCATACTCTAATTGTAAGGCATCTTTTAAAGGCAGCTCACTATCCGTTATTTTATCTTTCAAGCTATAAACTGTTTCTACATTTGTACCATACCAGTTAACCAAGGCTCTAGCTTCATCTTCTTTAAGTCCGATAGCCATCCCTTTTTCAGTCTGTTCATTAGCATATTCGCTGAATGTCTGGTGCTCAGGAACGTCCCCTCCTGATAAACGGATATCAGCTGTATCCACCTGGTCAAAAGATTTATCAAATTGTGCTAGTTCTTCATCAATCATTTTAAATGTATCATTTGCCATTCTTCTGTAATCTGTCAGTTTTCCACCGGCAACACTAACTAGTCCGCCTTCAGAGACAAACACATCATGACCACGAGAAATTCCTGATGGATCGGAGTTATCCTCGTCTTGGATCAACGGTCTAAGTCCGGCCCAGCTTGCTTCAATATCATCCAAAGTAATATGTGCATTAGGAAAACGATAATTCGCCGCTTTTAACAGATAATCTATATCGTCTTGAGTAATATTCGGATCATCATATTCCCCTTCAAAAGGCGTATCTGTTGTCCCAAAATATGTTTTTCCACTTCTAGGAATGAAAAAGATCATTCGATTATCATCCATACCAGTATCTGTATAGATGGTACGATCAATTGGAATTTTACTATGATCAACTACAAAGTGGACGCCCTTTGTTGGAAATAATTTTTTCTTTGTATTTCCTTTTAATTGTTTACGGACAGTATCTGACCACGGACCAGTTGCATTAACAACAACAGAAGCATGAATTTCGAATAATTGCCCTGTCAATGTGTCTTCAGCTTTGACACCAATAATTTTATCTTCATCATTATAGATAAAGTCAACAGCTTTTACATAGTTAGTAATCAAAGTGCCTAACTCGTGAGCTTTTTTGATAATTTCAGTTGTGAGCCTAGAATCATCATTTGTATAGTCAAGATAAAATCCGCCACCCAATAATCCTTCCGTTCTTAAATCAGGTTCTTCTGCTTCTACTTTGTCTTTATCGATCATATAGTGTGCCCATTCATTATCTACTTTTGCCAGATAATCATATAAATGTAGTACTACTTCTGCTGAAAATTTATTAAATGATGCTCCCGGTTCATCATATACAGGCATAAGCATATAACTAGGTTGTACAACATGAGGAACATTTTTCCCGATAACTGCTCGCTCCTGAGCAACATCAGCAACAAGGTCAACATCAAACTGTTTTAAATATCTCAATCCTCCGTGAACTAGTTTTGTTGAGCGACTAGAGGTTCCGGCTGCGAAATCCTGCATTTCGATCATACCGGCTTTAATATCTCTGGCACCGGCTTGTAATGCAATTCCTGCTCCGGTAATCCCGCCGCCGATGATCAATAGATCTAGTTTTGTGTTTTTTAATTCATCAATATTCTTTTTTCGCGTTTGAGCCGAAAAAGTCATACTGCACTCAGCCCTTTCTTTGTATAGGTTAATCTTCTTGATTGATTTTTTTGGGTTTAAATTTAAATGTCTGAGTAGATTTTACTGCTGCTTGCCATCCAGCATATAAATCTTCTCTTTTTTCTGCACCCATTTTCGGTTCAAATGAGCTTGCTTTTTCCCATTTAGCTTTAATTTCTTCTTGATCTTTAAAGAATCCAGTAGCTAGTCCAGCCAAATAGGCAGCACCTAGGGCTGTGGTTTCCATAACCTTGGAGCGTTCAATTTTCACATCTGAAATATCTGCCTGGAACTGCATTAGAAAGTCATTCATGCTTGCTCCGCCATCTACTCGCATGGTTTCAGTTTTCAAACCGGCGTCTTGATTCATTGCATCAACAACATCTCTTGTTCGATAAGCTAAAGACTCAAGTGTAGCCCGAACAAAATGACTTTTGGTCGTTCCTCTAGTCAAACCGAATACAGAACCTCTAGCATCCTGGTCCCAATACGGCGCACCCAATCCTGTGAATGCCGGAACAACATATACACCATCTGTAGTATCTACTTTTAAAGCAAGATCTTCAGACTCTGGCGATTCTCTGAACATATCCATTCCATCTCTTAACCATTGTAAAGCTGAACCCGCTACGAAAATGGAACCTTCCAATGCATAATAGACTTCACCATTTAGTCCATATGCCAACGTGGTCAATAAACCATTTTTAGATTGAATTGGTTCTTTTCCAGTGTTCATAATGATAAAGGAACCTGTACCGTAAGTGTTTTTTACCATACCTTTATCAAAAGCTGTTTGTCCGAATAACGCTGCTTGCTGATCTCCTGCAATCCCCGCTATCGGCACGCTTACTCCATGGAAAACGGCATCCATTGTTTCACCAAAAATACCAGAAGAAGGTAAAACTTCCGGCAACATTTTTTCAGGAATATCTAACAGTTTTAATATGTCTTTATCCCATTCTAAATCATAAATATTATAAAGCATTGTACGACTCGCATTAGAATAATCAGTAGCATGAACTTTTCCACCAGTTAATTTCCATAATAGCCACGTATCGATTGTTCCAAAAAGCAACTCCCCATTTTCAGCTCTTTCTTTTGAACCTTCAACTTTATCAAAAATCCACTTAATCTTTGTAGCTGAAAAGTATGAATCAATGATCAATCCAGTTTTTTTATGAATATTATCTTTATGTCCATCTGCTTTCAATTGATCAGCAATGTCTGAAGTTTGTGTAGATTGCCATACAACTGCGTGATAGATAGGTGTACCTGTTTCCTTATCCCAGATCACTGTTGTTTCACGCTGATTAGTGATTCCGATACTATCAAGGTCTTCAGGTTCCAACCCTGATTCAATCATGACATTTGCAATAACTTGTAAAGTTTTAAGCCAGATTTCATTAGCATCGTGCTCCACCCAACCAGGTTCCGGGAAGTACTGTTCAATATCTTTCTGAGAACTCCACTTTGGTTCTCCTTCTTCATTAAAAATAATTGCTCGTGTGCTTGTGGTTCCTTGATCTATTGACAAAATATACTTCGCCATTTGTGCACTCTCCTTTATGAAAATGATCTGAAAAGGCTTACCAACAGTCCTAATTATAACATTCATAGTATAAACTATCTAACCATATGTCTTATTCTGCACAAGTGAATGTTTTCACTAAAATTTATAATAGTAGTCTTTTTCAAACAAAAAAAGTTCGCCCATATTACCTGATCAAGGTAAAACGGGCGAACCGGAAGTTATTTATTTAGTTATAATTATCTTAACCCATAATTGACTGGTTGGCTGTAATAATTGCCGTCTTATATACATCTTCTTCTACACATCCACGTGATAAATCAGACACTGGTTTGTTCAATCCTTGTAAGATTGGTCCAACTGCCTCAAATCCACCTAAACGCTGTGCCATTTTATAACCGATATTTCCAGATTGCAGCTCTGGGAATACGAATACTGTTGCTTCTCCGGCAACATTTGAACCAGGTGCTTTTTGTTGTGCTACTGCTGGAACGAAGGCAGAATCAAATTGTAATTCTCCATCAATCTCAAATTCAGGAGCCATTTCTTGCGCAAGTTTAGTTGCTTTTTGAACCTTTTCAACTTCTGGTGCTTTAGCTGATCCCTTTGAAGAAAAGCTTAACATTGCTACTTTAGGATCAATGTCAAACATCTTCGCTGTACGAGCACTTTCAACTGCAATCTCTGCAAGAACTTTTTCATCTGGATTCGGATTAATTGCACAGTCAGCAAACAAGTATTTCTCTTGTTCTCTACCACGTAACATGATAAATGCTCCTGAAGTACGGCTAACCCCTGGACGAGTTTTGATAATTTGCAGTGCTGGACGCACAGTTTCTCCTGTTGAATGAATTGCTCCTGATACTAGACCATCTGCAAGATCCATATAGACTAGCATTGTTCCAAAATAATTAACATCTCTCAATTGTTCTTGGGCTTGTTCTTGGGTTGCTTTACCTTTACGGCGTTCAACAAAAGCCGTCACCATTTCATCATACTTATCATAAGTTGCAGGGTCAACAATCTCAATAGTACCTAAATCGAATCCGTGATCTTTTGCTGCTTTCGTCACTTCATCTTTATTTCCTAAAAGAATAGGGTTTAAAATCTTTTCCGACTGCAAACGGACTGCTGCTCCTAAAATGCGTTCATCAGTTGCTTCCGGAAAAACGATTCTCAACTCTTTTCCATGAATCTTCTGTTTTAAACTTTCAAATAATTCCACTGCTTAATTCCCTCCAATGATTTGTTTTCACTAATATATCATAACACTTATTAGTGAATTTTCACAGAAAAAGTCCTATTCTTTCATTGGATCTACCGGCAGTTTCCAGTCGATTGGTTCTTGATTACTTTGTCTCAGAAATTCATTCGTTTTTGAAAAGGGTTTAGACCCGAAAAATCCTCTATAAGCTGCCAATGGACTGGGATGAACCGATGTAATGACTTTATGCTTAGTTTCATCAATCATTCCTCGTTTTTTTTGTGCTGGTGTTCCCCATAGAATAAATACAACTGGTTTTTCTCTTTCATTTAATGCTCTAATAACTTCGTCTGTGAGTAACTCCCATCCTTTATTTTTATGCGAATGTGCTTCTCCAGCTCGTACAGTCAAAATCGTGTTGAGCATTAAAACACCTTGTTGAGCCCAGCTTTTTAAATAGCCATGCTTGACTGGTGCTACGCCTAAATCATCTTGTAATTCTTTATAAATATTTTTTAAAGAAGGTGGCAATTTAACTTCTGGTCTAACCGAAAAGGCTAGTCCATGAGCTTGATTAGCACCATGATAAGGATCTTGTCCTAAAATCACTGCTTTAACTTCATTATAAGGCGTCCATTCAAACGCTTGCCAGATATTTTCTTTTTTGGGATAAATCGTTTCCGTGTTATATTCTTCTACCAAAAATTCTCTAAGCTGCTTATAGGATTCAGTTTCTTCTATTTTTTTCAGAATTGGTTTCCAGTCATTTTCCACTGGTATCGGCATGACAAAACACTCCCTTTATACTTTTTCTCAATCTAATTTGATCTTCTTGTATTGATTGTAACAAAATTGTCTCTATCTTTTCTAAGTATACACTGTAAAACAGTTTATTTTTTACACCAATCTGTTAGACTTATAAGTGAATCTAATATTGGAGGAATTATACTATGATCAAACTAATCGCTTCAGATATGGACGGCACCTTACTAAATAACCATATCGATGTTTCACTATCAAATGCTCAAGCTATCAAACGAGCTCAAGCAAATGGAATTCATTTTTTAATTGCTACCGGGAGAGATTATCCGCTAGCTATCCATCCTTTGCAAGACCACAACGTTGAGTGCCCAATCATCACTCTTAACGGGGCACAACTTTTCGATAAAGATGGTAAAAATCTATATAATAAGGGATTAGAAAAAAATGTCGTGAAAAAAATCAGATCAATTATCTCTCAATATTCTGATGTCCACGAAGAATTGATGACCTCTGATGGAATCTATTCCAACAATCGTGAAAAACGCCTGCAGACAGTTGCCTCTATGTTAGCAGACTTAAACCCAGATTTGACTTTTGAAGCAGCTATGGAGAACGCGACTACACATGTTGAAGAAATGAACGTTAAATTTGTAGATAGCCTTGATTCTGTTGTCGAAAATGATCACATCGTCATATTAAAAGTATCTGCTCACTCAGAAGAAGGCCCCGCAGTACTGAAACCTCTAAAAGAACAATTAACAAACGAAGTTCCTAAATTAGCTATTACAGCTTCAAGCAAAAAGAATATCGAAATTAATCATGAATCTGCTCAAAAAGGTATAGCTATTGCTCAATATGCAAAAAAACTAGGGATCAAAGCAGAAGAAGTTATGACGATTGGAGACAATATCAATGATCTATCAATGCTGAAATGGGCTAAATATGGGACTGCTGTAGCCAACGCTGTTCCCGAAGCAAAAGAAGCAGCAAGCTATTCAACTTCAAGCAACTCTAAAAATGGTGTGGCCGAGGCTATTTCCAGAGTACTAAACGGAAAAATCTACAAAGACTAATAAAAAGAACAACAAATACATATAAAGTATTTGTTGTTCTTTTTATTTTCTATTCGTTTTTTACTGGAAATAATTATGTTTCTTTTTCATATAGTTTCTTTTTTTTTTACTTGTGATAAAATTAAATGAATAAAGAGTAAACCCTATTATTTAATTGGAGGAATGAATTGTGACTCAACCAAAAATCACTTTAACGATTGCAGGCAATGATGCCAGCGGTGGTGCTGGCATTGGAGCCGATCTAAAAACTTTCGCAGAATTTGGAACTTATGGAATTGCTGCTTTAACAGTTATCGCTACTATGGATCCTAATAACAACTGGAGCCACGGTGTGACTCCTATCGATGCACAAATTGTAAAAGACCAGCTTGTTACTGCAACTGCAGGACCAAAAATCGATGCTTTAAAAACAGGTATGCTTCCTAATGTTCCGGTGATTGAAGTTATCGCTGAAACAATCAAAGATAAAAAACTAACAAATTTAGTAGTGGATCCAGTAATGGTCTGCAAAGGTGAAACAGAAGTATTGAATCCGGAAAACGCTGAAGCGTTGAGAGATTTACTTGTTCCTCTTGCAACGATCACTACTCCCAATTTGTTTGAAGCCGGCCAGTTATCTGGTTTGGGAACATTAAAAACACTTGATGATATGAAAGAGGCTGCTAAATTAATTCACCAAAAAGGGGCTCAGTATGTAGTCGTAAAAGGTGGAAAAGCACTGGAAGGCGATAAAGCTATTGATTTGTTTTATGATGGTTCAGACTTTACTGTTCTAGAAGTAGACAAAATTGAGAGTGCAACCAATCATGGTGCCGGTTGTACATTTGCTGCTGCGATCACTTCTGGTTTAGCTCAAGGATTAGAGCCTAAAGAAGCAGTGCTCAAAGCAAAAGACTTTGTAACCGCAGCAATCAAAAATGGTTTTGAATATAATCAGTTTATCGGCTCTGTTTTCCATAGTGGTTATCGTCTAGAGCAAAATAAAGGAATCTGATTTTTCAACAATCTATAGACCTCAAAACGAGTACATCGATTAATCAGATGTATTCGTTTTTTTCTAACCGGGTTACATTTTTTTCTTTTCAATCGTCATTATTAGTAAGGGGTAATGGAAAGGATAGGTGTAATGGAACAAAGCGCCGCTGTCTTTGGTGCTGTAATTGAAATGATCGAGAATGTGGGTTTTCCAATATTTATCTCGCTCTTTCTACTTTACCGCATGGAAGCAAAGTTGAATGCGGTTGTACAAGCAGTCAATCAACTGACCGCTGTACTGTCGCAAAAAAAACAATAGTATCTCAGCCGAAACACATCTTGTTTCGGCTTTTTAATATGTTGTCTATGCTTTTTTAGTAACATACTCTTTTTTATGCAGTTCGACATTTTTATTTTGGGTGTTATAATATAGAAAACCGATTAAACAAGTTTGACTTTACGAACTAAGAGGTGAAAGTAATGGTTCGTCTATATATAAACAATGCGTATATGTCTATGCAGAATCGTATGATCGTTAAAACACCTTCTGGGAAAGATACGTATCTGATTGTAGGAAAATGGGGAAGGGCTCGTGATGCTCTTTCATTGTATGCAATGAATGGTGATCGCTTAGTAGAAGCCAAACAAACTGTATTATCTATTTTCCCTAAGTTTGACTTTTATGTGGATAATCAAAAATTAGGTACAGTTAAAAAAATTCCTGGATTCCAAGGATTAAAACAGCCCTATTACCTTTTCAGCGATTTAAACTGGTTTATTTCAGGGAACTTTGTTGAACAGCAGTATGTTGTCAGACATCACGCCGAAGTTATTATGCGTGTAGAAAAACACTACTCTTTTCAGGGAGATTTCTATGCACTTGAAATTGAAAAAGAAGAATATGCTCCAGTTTGTTGTGTATTAGCAGTCATTATTGACCACTACTCTTCAGAAAAAGACAGTATCTGGCAGCAATATAAAAAAGAAAAATACAGCTTAAGTTTTATGCATCCTTTTATTTTTTCTAAATCTTCGAAATGATCAACCACTTTGCTCATTTCACCTATTTATGAGAGAATAAGCTAACTTCACAAATAAGGACGTGTTTATATGGAACTTGGAATGACGCCTCGCGCGCAAAAGAGAATCACTAACATCCTGGAAAATCATTCTGGTAAAATTGAACTTTACTATAATGAAAATTTTCAAGGATCTTACGCTTGTAGTATTAAAGGAGTATTCGAACTAAGGATTTCAAATAAGATCAGTGAATCATTAAATGCATTAGAATCTCCTTTAGGTACCGTTTATATCGATCCAGCAAAAGCAGAACATTTAGATGATGACCCTTTTATAGATTATCAGGAAAAGATGAATACACTACAACTAAAAGGCCGTTCAGGTATGATGGTTGATAATTTACGTGTGGTCAATAGTCTGAGTAAAAGCTTATAATTAAAAAAGATCACCTAAGGATTATTCCCTAGGTGATCTTTTTTAAACTAACTTTTGCATATGCGTATAAAGGTGACCCGATAATTCAACTTCTCTTGTTTCATGAAATCCTTCGTTTTCATATAGTCTGAGGGCTTTATGGTTTGACTGATTTACATTTAATCCAACTTTATTTATCCCCAAAGACTTTGCTTTCTTATAAACTGCATGTAGTAATTCTTTCCCAATTCCTCTTCCTCTAAATGATTCATTTACTGCTAAAGAATCTAAATACCATTCTCCAGCTTCTGTTTCATCCTCATTAAAAATCACAAAATGTGGTAAATTATGTTTAGTCAATACTTCTAAAAGAACTTCATCTGCTCTTTTATTTATTTCTCCACGATATCCATAACTAAAACCAACAATTTTTTTATCTATTTCTTTAACGATCGCATTCTTATAAGAATAGCGGTATTCAATATTGACTGCTGCTTCCATTAAAGCTGACTTTAGCTGGTTCCAAGAGGTGCTTTGTAAAATAGATAAGTCTAGGTCCTCTAAAATGATTTTGAATAATTCTACGATATCTTCTACATCTTTTGCTTCTGCGTCGCGAATCACTGTACTTCCTACTCTCTACCTAGATTAACTTGATTGATATTCAGCAAGTGTCTCTTTTATCCGTACTGCTACTTTTTCAGAAATTCCTAATTTTTTAATTTCTTCTATATCAGCATCTTTCAAACGTTTCATTGATTTGAAATGTCTTAATACTTTTGTTTTGGTTTTCGGTCCTACACCTTCCACTTCATCCAACTTAGAGGTAAAACTATTTTTGCTGCGTACATTACGGTGAAATGTGATAGCGAATCTATGAACTTCTTCCTGTATTCGCTGTACAAGATGAAATGCTTGACTACGAGGGTCCAACACAACTATTTCAAGACTTTCTCCAAATATTAAACTAGCCGTACGATGTTTTTTATCTTTTACCATTCCTGCAACGGGAATATCTAAAGAAAGTTCATTAACCAGAACATCTACAGCAGCATTTACTTGAACTTTCCCTCCATCCATCAAGATGAGATCAGGTAATGGCTTTCCTTCTTTTAAAAGACGACTATATCGTCTTCTAATTACTTCTTGGGTAGTAGCCGCTTCATTGCTTCCAATAACTGTTTTAATCTTATATTTACGATAATTATTCTTGTCCGGTTTGCCATCTTTGAAAGAAATCATTGCAGAAACAGGATTGGTTCCTTGAATATTCGAATGGTCAAAGGATTCTATCCTTTCGATGTAAGGTAAGCCCATTGCCTCAGAAAGCTCTTCTATAGCTCCGGTGGTTTTACGCTGGTTCATTTCAATTAATCGGAATTTTTCTTTTAAAGCGAGTTCACTATTTCTTCCTGTTAAATCTAGTAATTCTTTTTTTCTGCCTTTCTTAGGATTGACTACTTTGGCTTCAACTGCTTCTGCCAGAACTTCTTTGTCAACTGTATCAGGCACATAGATTTCACTAGGAAGAATATTATTTTTATTATTATAATACTGGAGGATAAAACTCATCAGTTCTTCTTCTGGCGGATCATAACATGGAAACATTGTCGCTTCTCTTTTAATAAGAGTCGCTTGACGGACGAAGAAAACTTGAATCGAAATCCATCCTTTATCCATATAATAATTGAAAAAATCCCGAGGCATAAAACTATTTGAGATAATCGACTGTTTTTCTACAGTTTTTTCGATATAAGCAATCTGATCGCGAAATTCTGCAGCACTTTCATAGTTCATTTCTTTAGCAGCATCATCCATTTTTCGTTTAAGATCTCGCTTGATATCATGAACATTTCCATTTAAAAAGCTTCGAATTTTACGAATCTGCTTATCATATTCTTCTTTCGGTACCTCGTGATCACACGGCCCAATACATTGACCGATATGATAATATAAACATGCTCTTTTCTGATAACCGTTACACTTTCTAAGAGGATAAATTTTCTGGATCAGCTGCTGTGTTTCTGATGCAGCGTATACATCTGGATATGGCCCAAAATATTGAGCACCATCTTTTACAACTTCAGATGTAATAACTAATTTAGGATCTTTTTCATTAGTTATTTTTAGATAAGGGTAACTAGTTCCTCTCTTCAAACGAATGTTATATTTCGGCTGATGTTTCTGAATCAGAGTTACTTCTAATAAAAGGGCTTCTTTATCTGATCCGGTGACTATGGTTTCAAAATTTCTTATATCCTGAACAAGACGGGCAGTTTTCCCGTCGTGTGATCCTCTAAAATAAGATCGTACACGATTTTTAAGATTCTTTGCTTTTCCAATATAAATTATACGATCATTTTTATCTTTCATGATATAACAACCTGGCAGATCAGGAAGCAAACTCAGTTTATTATCAATCAATTCTATAGACAAAGAAATACCCCCCTTTTTACATTACGATTGTTTATTTTTCTTCTTCAAACAAATATACTTGGTGAAACTGATTATAATCAGATTTGCCCACTTTGATTCCAATGTATTCAAACACATCTCCAAGCTCATGTTCTCCAGCTTTTACTTCACGATCAATTTCTTCTGCAATTTTTGTGTATAACTCATCGATTTCTTCTTCTGATAAGTCACCATACTGTTTTTGCCAAGCTGACAAAAATGCGTCTTCATCTTTTCCGGTAAAAAATTCCATATCATTATTAGACATTTTTCCCTCAATTCTGTTTGTTTTTCTCTGTATTTTTTAAATTTATCATTATTTATTTAAATCAATAGGAATATTCTACCAAAAACGGGAACATTTGTCAGGTATAGAAAGTTAGCATCTGTTTATAGACTGACTTAATTTTCTATCTTTTTCCTCATCATCTAACAAAAAAAAGAAGCGATCGCTTGTATTTGCAATCGCTCCATATGATTCATTTAACACTGATTAATTAAGAATTTTAACTGTTATTGTTTTTCTTCCCCATGCATATGCTTCCGACACTGTAGAGAAGTGAATATCAATTTTATTTCCTTTTATTGCTCCACCTGTGTCTCCAGCAATATAAATACCTTTTCCAGGAATTTCAACTGTTGATCCTAATGGAATAACTGAAGGATCTACTGCAATAACTCTCGGATTAACTCGTAAATCAATTCCAGTCGCAGTCTGTGTACTTAAGTTTGCTTGTTGAGTGGAATACCCTGTTGCACTTACTTGAACTGTACGTCCGCTTGCATTTGAATTACTTTGGGCTGGCTTGGAAGTTTGTTCAGCTGTTTCAGTTTTTCCTGACTGCTTAGTTTCATTACTTGTTTCTGCCGCTTCTACAGTGGAAGAATTATCAGAGCTAGAAGAAGTTGAGACAACTGCTTCGTTTGCTGCACGTTGTTCTTCAGCTGCTTTGATTGCTTCTGCACGTGCCGCTTTACGAGCTTCTTCAATACGAGCTGTTTCGTCTGCTTCTCTTGTTTCCAGCTGAGTTAATTCAGCTTGATTTTCTTTTATTAAAGCCTGTAAAGAAGAAACTTTTTCATCATAATCAGCTTTTTCTTCTGAAACTAATGCAAGATCTGATTTCAAACTTTCTTTTTCAGTAACCAGTTCTTCTTTTAATTCTGCTAATTTATCAGCTTCTACTTGTGCTTCTTCGATTAACTGATTCCCTGCATCAGTTAATTGCAGCACTGCTAATGTACGACTGAATAGCTCGGAGAAATCTTCAGCTTCAAAAATGGCCATAATAATATCATTATCCATTCCATTCGTTTGTAGCGCTTGTAATCTCTGACTAGCTTGTTCCAATCTAGCTTCTACAATTTGTTCTTGTTCTGTGATCTCTACTTCTTTATTTTCGATGTTTACTTCTGTATCAGAAATTTCTGAATTTAGAGCTTCAATTTTTTCATTCATTGCACTCGTTTCTTCCAGTGCATTAGCGACCTTAGCTTGCAGTGAATCGATCGCTTCTTGTTTTTGTTCTTGCTGCTGACGAATGTCATCCAATGAATCAGCTGAAGCAACTTGAGCACTAAATATGTTAACGACTCCTAGTATGAGTACAGCAAATCCTGTTATCCATTTCTTCATGGCTTTTAAGAACAACCCTTTCCTTAATAGATTTCAATATAAATATGTTATGAATGTGTATTGCTTTGCTATTATACATATAATATCTGGGCTGTACATTTCTAGTTTCTTACAATTTATTACAAAACATTTTTAGTTAGAATTCATTTTTATCTAAGGAGCTCTGATTTTGTCATGATATGACTGAATTTTATCTATATAGATTCTAATGTAATGTTTTTGTAATATTTGTCCATTGTTTTCGACATTTCCCCTTTCTTTCAAGTATGATATAAAAGTAAAGAATTCAATCTGTATAAAAGGAGACTGCATAATGCCTAATCAGAGAATAGGATTAATTGACGTTGGTTCAAATACCATAAGACTGGTTATATTTGAAATAGATACCAGTCAGACCATTACAGAATTACAGAATATTAAAACTCCAGCCAGACTAGTACAGTACCTGGATAAAGATCAAATAATGAAAAAAGAAGGAGTTGCCGTTTTACTTGAAGCCCTGGAAAGCTTTACAGAGATCGCTAGTCGTTATCACATTGAAACAATGATTTCTGTCGCAACTGCTGCTATTCGCCGTTCTAAAAATGCGCAAGATATATTAAGACTTGTAAAAGAAAAAACAGATTTAGATCTGAAAATACTCAATGAAGAAGAGGAAGCTTTCTTTGGAAACTATGCAGTACGCCATACAATGGGATTAAGCGATGGTGTCACGATCGATATTGGTGGTGGGAGTACCGAGTTAACACTATTTAAAGATAAACAAGTTGTGAATTCTCATAGTTTCCCGTTTGGTGTTGTCAGTTTAAAAGCACAATTTTTTGATGGAAAAGAACATAATGATAAAAAGGCAATTGAAAAAGCTGGAGAATGGGTACTAGAGCAGCTTTCTGCATTAGACTGGCTTTCCGGAGTTAAAGTACCTCTGATCGGTATCGGAGGTTCTGCCCGTAATATTGCCGACGTTTTCCAGCGTCAAACTAATTATCCAATTGCAGGTATCCATGAATATACTATGAAAGAATCAGAACTAGTGCATACTTTTCAATTGTTAGCAGAAAGTTCTATGAAAGAACTTTCTAAACTCGATGGATTGAGTGAAGATCGTAAAGATATCATTATTCCGGCAGGTATAGTTTTTGTTCAGCTATTTCACTATATGGATTCTTCCGAATTTGCTCTAAGTACTCGCGGACTACGAGAAGGCTTGATAATTGATTATATAAACAGGACAAAGAAAACGCCATATGATTTGTACGGAGTCAAACGACAAACAATAGAAAGAATGTCGAAACGATACAATATAAGGGCTATAGGAGCCCACCAGCGAATTTTGCTTGCAGATCGCTTATTGAACCTTTTACAAGAAAAAAATATTATTTCCATAGATGAAGACAATCTGATTCTTGTCCATTATGCTGCATCTCTTTATAATCTCGGAAGCTATGTTGAAGATGACTCAAAATCTCAGCATACGTTTTATATTATTTCTAATAGTAATCTTCAAGGGTTTAGTCATAAAGACCGAGTTCGTTTAGCTTTAATGGCAAGCTATAAAAACCGCTCTCTATTTAATCAGTATATTAAGACTGTAGAGAATTGGTTCAGTGAAGAAGAAACTGAAACCCTGCTTCATTTGGGAAGTATTATAAAGTTTGCAGAAGCACTAAATGATTCCCATGTCAATATGGTTACAAATATCAAATTAACTAGAATAAAAAATTCAGAAGACGAATTTGAATTAACGGTAACTTATAATGGAGATATCGTTTCAGAAAAATATCGTGCTAATAAACATAAGAATCACTTGGAACGCGTTCTCGGCGGTAACGTCCATATTATATTTAAAAGTGAATCAAAATAGAATTGATCGACTAAGCTATTCGGAGGGAATTTCATGCAATATCAGTCAATTGATTTACACAATCCAAAATATTATCAGAACAGAGAATTATCATGGTTAGACTTTAACGAGCGTGTACTAGCAGAAGCAGAAGATTCAACAAATCCTCTGCTTGAGAAATTAACTTTTCTTTCTATCGGCAGTTCAAATTCAGATGAATTTTTTAAAGTTCGAGTAGCCGGTCTCCAAGATCAGTTAAAACTCGGTGTAGATGAAACAGATACAAAAAAACAATGGAGTCCAGAAAAACAATTAGAAGAAATCTCAAAAAGAAATAAAGATATCGTACGTTATCAATATGATTTATATAATCAGAAATTAGCAGAACTAGCAGAAAAAAATATTCTATTCAAACATATTGAAGATTTGAATGAATCGGAACTTCATCAAACTACAGCTATTTTCCGAAAACATATTAAGCCAGCAATTACACCCTTCGGAGTAGATGCTTATCGCCCTTTTCCTCATTTAAACGATGGGGTTATCCATTTGTTTGTGCGTTTGAAAAAGTCGGGCAGCCCTTTTATTGCAATATTACCAGTTCCTTTGCTTATAGAAAGATTCCATATTCTTGAAGAAAATGATAAAAAAATCATCTTATTCACTGAAGAGATTCTCTTCAAATTTCTAAATGAGTTATTTACAGGTTATAATGTAGAGTACTCCTTTACTTTCCGTATCACCCGAAATGCTGATTTAGAGCTTAAAGAAGAAGGGGCAGATGACTTGCTTTCCGTCATTGAAGATTACCTTTTGAAACGAAAGAATGGAAGAGCTGTCCGACTGGAGGTTGATGTCAGAACAGCATCCTCTACATTTAAAGAGGATGTTACCTATTTAATGGAAGAACTTGACTTGTTAAAACGTGATGTTTATGAAATCAGCGGTCCTCTTGACCTAACTGTTCTATCCGATATCGCTTCACAGTTAAAGCCAACTCTTCTAACGGAATCGTTTCAAAAATTTACGCCTGAATATCCTAGCATTTTAAACAAACAAACCGTATATGAGCTTTCTGAAAAACAAGATATTTTTCTGCATCATCCTTTTGATTCCTTTCAACCTGTAATCGATCTAGTCAGACAAGCAGTAGAAGATCCTAATACAATTGCCATTAAACAGACTCTCTATAGAGTAAGTGACGAATCACCATTTATCGAAGCCTTGAAAAAAGCTGCTAGAAAAGATATTCAAGTTACTGTATTAGTTGAACTGAAGGCACGATTTGATGAAGCTAACAATGTTCACTGGGCCAAAGAGCTCGAGGAATCAGGTGCACATATCCTTTACGGGATTAAAAACTTGAAAACTCACAGCAAGGCTACCTTAATCGTAAAAAAAGATCATAGAGGCTTTAAAAGATATGCTCATTTGGGTACTGGAAATTATAATGAACAAACAGCAAGACTGTATACAGATATGGGTATTATTACAACTAATGAAAAACTGACACAAGATGTTGCAGATTTCTTTAATTACTTAAGCGGGTATTCAAAACAGCCTATTTACAACTATTTACATGTCTCTCCATTTGAGATGAGAGATTCATTTATAGATAATATCGAAAAGGAGATTACTTTACACAAGCATTATGGAAATGGCCACATCATTGCAAAAATGAATTCTCTGACTGATAAAAAGATGATTATCAAACTATTTGAAGCGAGCCAAGCCGGTGTAAAAGTTGATTTGATTATTAGAGGCATTTGCTGCTTAATTCCCGGTATACCAGGAGTCAGCGAAAACATAAAAGTGCATAGTATTGTTGGTCGTTTCCTGGAACACAGTCGCGTTTATTATTTTTATCAAAACGGAAATAAAGAACTTTATCTTTCCTCAGCTGATATGATGACCAGAAATATGATTAAACGGGTAGAACTTGCATTTCCGATTATAGAAGAGAAATGGAAAAAATATGTAATCAATATTCTAAAACTATATATGTATGACAATACAAAAGCCTGGATATTAGGAGCTGATGGCAGATATACTAAAGCAGTTCCGAATAAAGCTAAACCAGTTTGTTCTCAGAATCAGTTAATAAATTACTTTTGACTCCTATATACTAAAAACTAATGTTTTATTCTGCATCACTTTTTTATACTACTATACTGCTTTTTGAAATCTGTTATACTAGAAAAATAAAGGAGGTGTTAGAGTGCCTACGATTCAAGATATTGCCAAACTTGCAGGTGTCTCTTCAGCTACCGTTTCCCGGGTAATCAACTCAAATGGCTATGTAGGAGAAGAAACCCGTACTAGAGTTGAACAAGCTGTAAAAGAGTTAAACTATACTCCCAACCGTAATGCTCAATACCTAAGAAGAGGTTCTACAAAGAATCTCGGTATTATCAGTACCCAGTTCAATGAAACAGCTGTTGCACGTATAAACCCTTTCATTGAACTTGCTCATGATGCTGGCTATACTTCTACTCTATTTGCCACTAATGGTAATAAACAGCGAGAGTTGGAAGCTTTTGATATGCTGAAATCTAAACAGCTTGACGGCATCTTTTTAGTCTATCGAGCAAATGATTGGGAAATCTTAGAAGAATACGCAACTTATGGACCGATCGTAACTCTCCATAGTATAGATTCTAAAGCGATTCCTTCTGTTTTTATTGACCATTATCAAGGTTACAAGATGACTCTAGATTATCTTTGGAGTATTGGACGCAGCAATATCCTCAACCTTTACAGTTCTACTAACGGTCTCAATACAAAAAGAAGAATTAAAGCTTATGAAGATTTTTGTCAAGAGCATGATCTGACGCCACATGCATCAAAACCTTTTTTAGATATCATACGAACTGAACAGGCCGAAAATGTTGTAGAGTGGTTTCATAAGCAAAGAGTTAAACCGGAGGCAATTGTAGCCCATTCTGATACCATCGCGGCTATAGTGGTTTCCAGACTGAAAATACTGGGATACAGCATACCTGAAGATGTCGCAATTGTAGGGTTTGATAATCTTCAAATTAGTGATTTGATGAATATTACAACAATCGATTATGCCATCGTTGAACAAGGAAAGAATGCTTGCAGACTATTACTTAATGTATTAGAAAAAAGAGATGATCCCTTATTTCATCTAGAATTCAAATTAATCGAACGAGAGACTACTAATAAATCACCCTAATTAGAAAAAGGGATCACTGAACTGGTTTAACAACTTCAGTGATCCCTTTTTCTGTCAATAAACTTTTTTTATTTTCTCATTAAACTCTTTCTGTCTTTTTCGTCTGTTCAATGAATTTTGGATCAGTCCTTTTCTCGGCGAAAAAGTAAAAGCCAATAAGCAGACTATTCCGGTAACAACAGCAATCATTCCTGCTATAGAACTATCAAATGCAAATGCCAGACGCACTCCGATAATGCTATTTACTGCAGCGAACAAAACCGTTAGTCCAATCATTTTCTTCAACTGATGAGTTAAAAGATAGGCCGTCAGTCCCGGACCAACCATGAAACCCACTACAAGAATAGACCCTACTGAATCATAGGCCCCTACAGCTGTCAGTGAGACTAATGTCATCAGTCCATAATAGATAAGAACTGGAGAAAACCCTACAGCTGCTGCAAAAGCAGCATCAAAAGTCGTAACTTTCAGCTCTTTATAGAACAAAGTAACAAATCCTACATTGACCAATAAAATAATCATCATAGTCACAAATGCTCTTGCGCCTATATCGATTCCAAAAACTGTCAGTCTTCTAAAAGGTGCAAATGCCAATTCACCCATTAAAACAGTATCCTGATCTAAATGAATGTCTCCGGTATAGCGGGTAATTAAAATGATAGCAATACTGAAAAATAATGGAAAAACTACTCCAATCGCTGCATCATCTCCTAATAACTTTGTATGTTGCAGTGTCTCTATTGCCCATACTGTAAAAACACCCATCAAGGTTGCTCCTACTATAAGAAATGGTGAGTTAAGATCTTGAGTAACGAAAAAGGCTAAGACGATTCCAAGTAATACGGTATGTGTGATCGCGTCTGATACCATTGTTGTCCCTCGCAAAACTAGAAATACCCCGGGAAGTGCACAGGCAATGGAAACAACGACTGCAATCAATGTGATTTCAGTTATGATAGTCATTTTCCATGCTCCTTTTCTAATGATTTAATCTGTTTCATAAAATTTTTCTGCTGCTTTTTATGGATTGACCGTTTAACTATCATTCCTCTTTCTGGCGAAAAAAACAAACTAAATATAACGAAAATGCTGAGTACCACAACAATAGACGGTCCAGTTGGAATTCTGTTTCCTATAGAACTGATTATTGTGCCTGATATCCCCGAAACAAAACCTATAGCTCCTGCTAACGGCAAAACAACACCTAGTTTATTAGACCATTGTCGAGCCGCAACAGAAGGTCCAATCAGTAATGCACTGACCAGAATAACCCCGACCGACTCCAGTCCTAAAATAATCGTCAGTACAATCATCGTAGACATTAGAAACTCAATAAATTTACCAGAAAAACCAAGAGTTCTCCCAAAATCTGAATCAAAGGCGAATAATTTAAATTCCTTCCAGAAAACTATAACTAATAAAAATATAATTGTTCCGATAATAGCAATCAGACGAACATCCCGTACTAGCATTGCACTTGCTTGGCCGAAAATAAAACTATCCAGTCCTGCTTGTTGTGCATTCGGACTGCCTTGTATATGGGTCATGATGACTAATCCCAATCCAAAAAAACTGGATAAAACTAATGACAAAGCACTATCGAATTTTACGGAAGACTTTTTACTCATTAATTGAATGATCGCTGTCGCAATTAATCCAGAAATCGTTGCACCAATTAACAATCCTGTCAGTTCTTTACTTTGAATAATTAAAAAACCAATTCCAATTCCTGGAAGCGCCGAATGACTCAAAGCATCTCCCAGTAAGCTTTCCTTTTTTAAAGTTGCATACGTACCAATCGCTCCACTTAACAAGCCTAAAAAACCTGTTCCCAATGCCACTATTTGAAAAGTGTAGTCCTTAAACAATAAAGTAATCTGATCCCACATTACGTATCCTCCTCTTCTCCAAGGTTACGATCTTGTCGATATGTTTCTTCTATATTAGCTTTTGTGAATACTGATGAGACAGGTCCGCTATTTAATACTTCCTGATTGATAAAAATAACTTCATCAAAATACTCTTCGACTGTCTGCAAGTCATGATGAACGACGATGACCGTTTTATTCTTCTTTGTCAACTCTTTTAACAAGTCCATAATAATATGCTCTGTTTTCATGTCTACTCCAGCTAATGGTTCGTCAAGCATATAAATTTCTGCTTCCTGAGCCAGTGCTCGGGCTAGAAAAACTCGTTGTCGCTGTCCTCCAGACAACTGGCTGATCTGTCTATTAGAAAAAGAAGGCATACCCACTTTAACTAACATTTCTTTTGCTATATCTTTGTCTTTTTTCCTTGGACGTTTAAACCATCCCAAATGACCATAACGTCCCATCAGCACTACATCCAGTACCGTAGCAGGAAAATCCCAGTCTACTGTACTATTTTGCGGTACATAAGCAATATGATTCTTAATCTCTTTATATTCTGATGACTGTTTGCCTACAAAATATTCAATCTGTCCTGTAACTGGTTTAATAAAATCCAATATTGTTTTGATAAGTGTAGATTTACCTGCTCCATTAGGTCCTACAATAGCGGTTAATTTTCCTTTTTTGAAAGCTACTGAGGTATTCCATAAAACAGGTTTTGCATCGTAAGCTACTGTAAGTTGATGAATATCAATTGCTTTTTGTTCTTCCATCTTAGGTTACCTTCTTTCTTCCTGCTTAACTTTATATTTTATTTCAGCGCATTCACAATAGTATCGATATTTGCTTTATACATTTTAATATACGTGTCTGCATCTTGTTCTCTATCGCCTAGAGCATCAGAATATAACTCTCCAGCATTCTCTAATTTTTGACCTCGGCTATTGACCGCTTCTATCAATGCTTCAATATTTCTGGACGAAACTGAACTTTCCACAAAAACCGCTCCAATTTTCTGTTCAGCAATGAATTCGGCCAGTCCGCTGATATCTCCTGTACCAGCTTCTGTTTGAGTATTGACCCCTTGCAGTCCGACTACTTCAAAGTTGAACTCTCTTCCAAAATATTGAAAGGCATCATGTGCAGTCACAAGATAGCGAGATTCCTCAGGTACTTCTTCAATTCGATCTTTGATATATTCAGATAAACTTGCCAGCTGAGCGATATAGGTTTGAACATTTTCTTCATAGTCAGCTGCATGCTTTGGATCATGTAATTTCAGTTGATTTGCCACATACCTGGATGCATCAATCCAATTGTTCACGCTAAACCAAATATGAGGATCAAATTCTGAACTGTCTTCCCCTCCAACTTTTAAATACTGATTTTCAGGTATACCTTCAGCAATCACAGTCGATGGTACTCCACGCTTTGAAAACTGTTCGAACATCTCGATAAATTGAGCTTCCAGGTGAAGACCGTTATAGACAATCATGTCAGCTTCATCAAGCGTATAAACATCTGAAGCTGAAGGTTTGTAAGTATGAGGATCTACTCCTGGTCCCATCAGACCTGTAACTTGAACATGGTCACCACCAATATTATTGACTAGGTCAGTGATCATAGTGGTTGTAGCTACAATATTGATTGGCTCTTCTTTATCAGAAGTATCAAAAACTCCTGAGTCTGTTCTGTTTATATTCGAACATGCTGGTAATATTAATACTCCACAGAAAATGATTAAACCTAATATCTTTTTCATAGTTATCTGCACTCTCTCTAATATAAAATTCACTTTTAATTATTTTTAGCATACCCTAAAAATAAATTTAAGTAAACTATATAATGATGGATTCTTTTATCGTCTCTTTAAAGGCACAGAAATTTGAAAAGATATTTGTTTGTTTTGACCTTAGTGCGTTATAATGATCGTGCTTAGTAGTTTTATCTCCTTGCGATAGAACTATAAAAAATATAAAATATAATTTCTGCGACCGATTTATAGTATACCTGAATCATTTATTATCTAGAATTGTATCGCGCTTATTGATTAAACAAAGACTGTATAAGGAGTAACATCCATGACACCAAATAAAGAAGACTATATCAAAGCTATCTATGAACTAGGCGGCGAACAAAATGTCGTAAGCAACAAAAGCTTAGTTAAAGCCCTATCTGTCTCAGCTGCATCTGTAACTGAAATGAATGGCAGATTGCTGAAAGAGAATTTATTAACACATACTCCCTACCAAGGAGTCAAACTAACTGAAGAAGGCTTGCGAATCGCTAATAAATTGATTCGCAAACATCGCTTATGGGAAGTTTTCTTATCTGAAAAATTAGGTTATGATTGGAATGAAGTACATGCTGATGCTGATTTACTTGAACATGTTTCCTCTGATTCTTTGATAGAACGTTTAAATTTATTTTTAGGAGAGCCCAAATTCGATCCACATGGCGGTGTCATACCAAATAAAGATGGAACAACGCAGAAAGTTGATCATATCCCGCTTGTCGACGTTAAAGTTGGAAGACAACTTATTATCAAAGAAGTAGATGACCAGCAAGAATTTCTGGAATATCTTCTTCATAAAGATGTTCAATTAGGCAAACAGTATACTTTAAAAAATATTGAGGCCTACGAAGGTCCATTAACGTTAGAAACTCCTGAAGGAAGTAAAACGATTATCAGTCATAAGGCTGCCTTCAAAATTTTAGTGAAAGAAATTCTGAACTAACTTACCTAGATAATTCATACTTTTGCTTGAATCGTGGAAACACTGCCTAATGGCAGGCACTATGATACTTTTATTGTTTCACCTGTTAAGTGATGAAAAAAGAACTCCATTCTGATATAGTAAAGGTGTCGAAACCAACCATAAGAAAAGGAGTTCTTCTAATGACTAGCTTACACAAAAAACAGATTAAATTCAATTCTAACATTACCATTTCGCATACAGGTGGACGCTTATCTAGTGATTCCGGTTTGGTCTTAGTTAAAGAACTAATGAATACCTTTGGTTTCTCTGATTTAGCTAAACGACTACTTCACTTAAAAGAAAATCGTGCTTACTTCATA
>NZ_FOSJ01000002.1:0-65853 GCF_900114235.1 Marinilactibacillus piezotolerans
ATTTGAATTTACCCTTTTTACATTAAATATCCACTATTGCATGTAATTAGAAAACCTGTATTCGTTAATTCCTCATTTTTAGCAATTATGTTTAAAAATAGCCATGCAAATAAAACGCCCATATGCGCGTTTTAAAAAATTATTCAGTTTATTCATTCACAGTAAAGATAACTGATTCGAACGCTTTTCTACTTTGTAAAAGTATCTGATACCTACCGTATCAAACGAGAGGATTTTAGAGATACCTCGTATGAACCGATAAAGATAGAACTTTATTTTCTTTCGTTTGTTTGAAGGTCGTGCCCGTGCTAAGACTGTTTGTGTATGGTAGTTACTCTTTTCAATGGCCAACGAATAATGCCCAACAAGACAATTCATCAGTGTATACAGAATGCGTAATGAACTGACCGTCATTGTTCGCGTTTTTTCTAATTGAAACTCTTCCTTTTGAACACGAAAGAGTTCTTCAATTCGCCAGCGAGTAATATAACTTTTCAGAATTCGAAGGACATCGTCCTTCCCATTGATGGAGTGATTCGTTAATAGTTTCATTGGCTTTTCGCCATAGCCATAGACAACAACCATATTAAGAGGGGAATCTTTTAACACAGGCAACTTAACTTTAATATGACTAACCTTTAATTTATATTCATCACCTTGAATTTCCGTCTTAAAGTTGATTTTTCCTTTCCGACGATGCGCTAAGTCAGGGACTTTCACGCGACGATTTCTATGTAGTAAATAACGATTATCCTTTAGTCGCGTAATGAAGTGATGGCCGATATCTTGGACATACTCATATATCGTATTGGTGTCATAACCACGATCCATAACGAAAGTAGCCTTTTTCTTTCCTAAAAACGAAGTGACTGTATTAAAGCCTTTGGCTATTTCAATATTTTGACTGTGAAAATCTTTCTCCTTGGAAGAATACAAATGATTATACAGAGGCAAGGGATGTTTCGTTTTCAGTGTAGCCATTGAAAAATTGATTGTAGGATAGCCTTTCTCTAAAACATTCTTTGACCCATCACGGACTAAAGCTAAATGTTCCATCTTTTCGGCATAAGGTTTAACAATTTCTGATTCATCAACGATAACCAAAGGGTTATCCGGTATAGATGTTCTTAAGCCATTTAAATAATTATGATGGAGCTCTTTCAAGTCATTCTCTTCAGAAGCATTACGAGATAAGCGTTTAATGGTGTACTGCAAGTCAATATTTTCTTCTAACGCTCGTGCAATATCTGATAACAGGGTATTTTGAGCCTTAGACATGCCATATAAAATATCACTGTAAAATTTCTTTCGTGGTTTAGAAAGACCTTCGGTCAGTTTTTCTAAAAAAGTGATTAAACTTCGCTTTGTTTGATAAATTTCTGTAGAATTCATGGTAAAATAACCTCAGTTCCTGTTTTGTTTTTTTGTTTTGTAGTGATTCAATTATAACAGATAACAGGATGAAATTAGTCCACAGATTTAAGCTGTGGACTGCTCAAAAGCCCGAGGATACCATGTTTTCCACATGTGTATACCTCGGGCTTTTGTCACCGTTCAGGAAATCATAAAATTTTGGGTAAATTCAAACGAACCAGAATGTTGGCAAATAAAATGAATGCTACAAAATCACCGTATGTTAATTCGCCTTGGATCGTGTAATAAGCACCAAAGAACATTGCAAACAAGCTAATCAAACGCATGAGCAGATAATTGTATGAACTACTTAACCCCATCATTTTATAAAATAGTACTTTGAACGTTTATATGCTTCGTTTAATGATCCGAAACGCTTATCTTCATAGTCTTCGTTGGCGAAAGCCTGTACGACTCGAATACCTCCTACAGAAGCTTCTATACCCGCACTAAAGCCGGCAAGGTCATCGTAGATCCTATTATTCACATAGGTCATTTTTTTATTGAAAATTATAACTGCAACAGCAATTAATGGAACAAGTATAAATGTCATCACTGCAAGACGAACATGTACGGTTAGCATCAAGCCAAAAGCGCCAAGTAAAGTAAAAACAGTAATAAATATATCTTCGGGCCCATGGTGAGCAACCTCAGCAATTTCAAATAAATCAGATGTCAGTCGAGTAATGAGCTTTCCTGTTTCTCTATTATCAAAGTATTTGAATGATTGTTTCTGAATATGTTTATATAAGTCCTGGCGCATATCCGTTTCTATATTCGTACCTAATCTATGTCCATAATAAGTAACAATAAATTGTAAAATAGTATTTAATACATATATAGATAACAAGCCAATGGATACCCATACGATCATTGGCCACTCTTCAGTAGGCAAAATTGAATCAATCACCCGCTGAACAATAATCGGAAAAGCTAACTCTAAAATAGCAACAATAATTGCCGAAGTGAAATCTAGAGTAAACAACCATTTATAGGGTCGATAATAATTAAAAAATTTTTTAAGCACTTCAATACCTCCAATATAATTTATCATGACAAACTGTCACATCTGATCAAGAATAATCCTTGAAATAATCTTCAAGAGCAGAGTGAATTCACTCTGCTCTTAAAGTCTAACAGTACTATTTAATTAACAGCTGGCTTAAATCAGCAAATGTCATTAATAGATCATTAATAGATTTAAGCATAGCTAAACGATTTTTTTTGATTTTTTCATCATCTGCCATAACCATATTTTCTTCAAAAAAGGTATCAATTATTGGACTTAATTCTTTTAAAGCTTGATATCTTTTGTTTGAATCAATAGTGTTGTTAAATATATTTTCAGTTTGTTTAACAGAAAGATACAAATCCTTTTCAGAATCTTTTTCAAATAATTCTTCATTAACTAAGATCTCTTCAGATGCTTTGTCGGCTAAATTTGAAACACGTGTAAGTGATTCGATAGTTGCTTTATAATCAGCAGTATCTTTATATTTGTTCAAAGTTAATGCTGCATCAAAAGTAAAGACAATATCATCCTGGTCTGCTTTTAAAACGGCCTGTCTAATATCAAAAGGAATCCCTCCTGATTCATTAGAGATTTGCATCTGCTGATCTATACGGTCCTTAATGAACTGCAGTACCAAAGTTTGATTCTGAGCAACACCAGCTTTTAATTCAACATTGATATTCAAAGATTCTTCTATCTGATTCATTAAATTTTTCAGTGAGAAATGGCGACCGGAATTTTCAATTATCCGCACAATGCCCATTGCTTGTCTTCTCAATGCAAAAGGATCATTTGAACCAGTTGGTACTTGACCGATTGCAAAGAACATGATTAAAGTATCTAATTTGTCTGCTAAAGATAAAACCGTACCGACTGTTGTGGATGGGAGTTCACTAGTAGCAGAAGAAGGCAGGTATTGTTCAGAAATAGCATCCCCTACTAATTCTTTTTCTCCTTTTTCTTTAGCTAGTATTGCTCCGATTTTTCCTTGTAATTTAGTGAATTCAATGACTGTATTCGTTACAAGATCGAATTTAAAAATCTCGCTTGCTCTATTAAGTGCATCTTTTTCTTGTTTAGATAAATCAAATTCATTCGCTAAAATTTGTGCTATCACACTAACACGTTCTTGCTTATCGTATAGAGAACCAAGTTTTTCATGAAAAGATACTCGTTTTAATTTATCCACACACGCATCAATTGAACTCTTCTGATCTTCTAGATAGAAGAATTTTGCATCAGCTAAACGAGCTGCCAGAACTTTTTCATTACCTTTTATAACAGTTTCAATTTGTTCTTCTGAACCATTACGGACAGCAATAAAATAAGGTAGAAATGCTTGTGTGTCATCCTGCTTTCTTACTGGGAAATATCTCTGATGGTCTGCCATTGATACTTCTAGAGCAGCTTCAGGCACTTGAAGATAATCTTCGTTGAATGAACCAAAGAACGTAGTAGGGAATTCTACTAAATCAGTTACCTCATTTAATAGTTCTTCGTTATCAAGTGGGACTTTCCACCCTTTCTCCTGACAAAGATCAGTAATCTGATTTACTATCTTAGATTTTCTTTTATTACGGTCTGCAATCACATTTTGCTTTTCTAGGATATGTTCATATTCTGACGCATGCGTCAGTTGTATTTCTTTTCCTAAAAATCGGTGACCTTGAGTAGTTGAACCCGAGCGTACATTGAAAACTTCTAAAGGCACAATTTCCTGATCCAGCATAGCAACTACCCAATGTATTGGACGAATAAATCTATAAGAGTGTGTGCTCCACTTCATGCTGACCGGGAAGTTCATTGAAATAATACATTCAACGATTCCTGGCAATACTTCTACAGCCTTTTTCCCTTTTGTAAATTTTTCTATAAAGATATATTCCACGCCTTTGACTTCTTTAAATACAATGTCATCAGTAGATGCTCCTTGTCCTTTAGTAAAGCCGACTGCAGCTTTTGACCAATTCCCTTCAGCATCTTGTGCAATTTTTTTTGCAGGTCCTTTGACCATTTGCACATCATCTGGTTGGATTTCAGCCAGACCTTCAATCATTAAAGCTAATCTTCTTGGGGTTGAAAATAGTTTAATCGATTCGAAAGATAACTTCATTTCATTTAAAAAAGATTCGACGTTATTTTTTAATTGTTCAACGGAAGGTTCGATGATTTTAGCCGGCATTTCTTCTAAGCCGATTTCTAATAAAAATGTATGGTTCATATTATTTTTCCTCCTTATTAATATATTGTTCTATCCATGTCTGGCTTTTGCCTTCATTTAATAAAGGGAATCCTAATTTCGCACGTTCCAATACAAATGCTTTAGCAATACTATGAGCCATTTTACGGATACGTCTTAAAAAGTCAGGACGTTCAGTAGCAGAAACAGCTCCTCTTGCATCTAAAAGGTTAAACGTGTGGCTACATTTTAATACACAATCATAAGCTGGATGAGCTAATCCTTTTTCAATTAAAGCATGTGCTTCTGTTTCATAATCTTTAAAATGGTTGAATAGCATCTCTTGATTACTATAATCGAACGCATAAGCTGACTGTTCATATTCTGGCTGTTTAAAGATTTCTCCGTATTTAACACCAGGTGCCCATTCAATATCATAGACACTTTCAACACTTTGGATGTAAGAAGCTAGTCTTTCTAATCCATATGTCAGCTCACTGGTAACAGCATCTACTTCTAAGCCTCCAACTTGCTGGAAGTAGGTAAACTGTGTAACTTCCATTCCATCTAACCAGACTTCCCAACCAAGTCCTGCGCAGCCAAGGGAGGGATTTTCCCAGTTATCTTCTACAAAGCGGATATCATGTTCTAATGGATCAATGCCTAAAATTTCTAAACTTTTCAAATACAATTCTTGTATATTATTTGGAGAAGGTTTCATTACAACTTGGAACTGATGATGCTGGTAAAGACGATTGGGATTTTCTCCATAACGTCCATCAGCCGGTCTCCTAGATGGTTCTACATATGCCGCGTTCCATGGTTCAGGGCCAATTGCTCTCAAAAAAGTATAAGGGCTCATGGTACCTGCGCCTTTTTCAGTATCGTAAGCCTGCATCAGCATGCATCCTTGTTCTGACCAGTATTGTTGCAGCGTTAAGATGATTTCTTGAAACGTTAAAGTTTTTTTCATCATTATTCCTCTTTTCTTTTTCTATTCTGTAAAATATAAAAACTCGTCCCTATACTGATAGAATCTACCAGTATAGGGACGAGTTTTCTCGCGGTTCCACCCTACTTCCGATTCAGCCTTTAACTAAATCAGCGCTTTGATTTTGCACTCCAGATGCCTTTCAAAATGTCATCTCACTCGGCTTTCACTATTCCGAACTCGCTATAAAAGACTGAACATTTTTACTCTTTCTTTCATTGTGCTTTTCATTTGTTAAATTCTATCTTACACGAACTAAATAGAAAGTCAATCATGAGTTAGTGAACTTTAACATAGAATCCCTTACTCTCAATTAGTTCGAGAAATCTGTGTTTATCTTTATTTCAAGATAAAAATGTATACCTGTGCCGGGGTCTTCTCCAACGGTAACTAGACATTTTAACATCGTCTTTTTTCATAAAGTTCCCAGTTTCTGGTTTCTTCAAAGGGAACTTCACTGCTGATGAAGATACTGCCATAAGTTTTCTGCTTATCGTGATAAAGACCATTTTGAGTCAATCCTCTACTATTCAAAGGCAAAAGACAGATGAAAATCCATAGTATAGCTATGATGTAGTCAAGAAAAGTAGAATAAAGGATAAAACTTACGAGTAATAGTTGAAAAAGTATTCCTGATTTAAAAAAATTTGTTCGTATCACTATTTTTTTCTTTTGATACAAATATTGCGCCAGTAACATTACTGCAAAGACCAGTAGTATAATTTTGAATAATAGAATCATCAAACTGACTGTTCCTTTCATTTATAAGGTTCAATATCAATGATCTCGTTATGCAGTTCAACAAATTGAATGACATTTTCTTTCTCGGCTAAAGGAAAATCGATATAATAGACGGATTTATAGTGATTATTTGTGAAACGAACTTTAATTTTATTTTTCTTTTCAATCATTAACCAGTCAGAAGTTTTTTCAAACGAGAACTTTCTGCTTAAAAGTCCATGTAAGTAGCTACCAGGCATATTGGGGATAATACCGTCTTTGGTGAACCCTTTGTTATACAAGGATAAAATTAACATAACAGCAGCAGTTAAGGACAATATGTACCCTAAAAAAGGCGCAGAACCAAACCAAGAAATAGCTAAAAATAATAGAATAATTAATGGCTGCAGACATTTCATCAATGATGTAACTTGCTGTCTGATTACAATTGTTCTGATTTGATTAATCATTTTATAGATTGCGCTCGCAAAAAGTATAAAGAAAATTAGCATAAAAATGGTATCCACTACTATTTCTCCTTTTTAAAAAGTAATCAGCATGGAAGAAAGAAGCAGATCATTCTTCTGGCCTTTTCAACACTCCGTCCCATTCATGCATATGATCAATGAATCGTTTGCTCTTTAACTTTAAACCGACTAGTTCTTCATAAAGCATATCGATTACATACCTTATATCTTTCTTTGTCTGTTCTGAAATCGATATGGTTCCTATTTTATCAAAGGAAATAACGGAAAACAAACGGATGAAGTGAATTGCTTTAGGATTGGCGTGATAACGTCTTTCATCTTCAAAATAATGTTCTGGACATAATAATCCATGAAATTTACTAGAATAATCAAATGCACCTTCTGTTTTTCCACAGATAACACAACCTCGAAGTTCCGGCATTACTCCAAAGTATCTAAGAAATCTGATTTCCAGGATATTTAAGATAACTTCAGGTTCCTCTAATTCATCCATTAGATTCAAGCCTTCTTTTAACTGGGTAAATAAATTAAAGTCTGGAACTCGATCTACTAATGCAGCATCAGCCAATCCACAAGCATAAGTGGCATAGGCATTCTTAAAAATATCAAGTTGAACTTGTGAATAAGGCGCTATATCTTTTGCGTCTCTTAAAAAACTCAGACCTTGATCCCTTATATCTGCAATATATGTTCCATGAGAAAATAGCTGAATTGCCCGTTTCAGTTTATTATTAGGATTTTTTGTACCTCTAACAAAGAACATCATTTTACCATATCGATCAGTAAATATTTTAACAAGAAAATCTCGTTCTCTATGCTTTCTAACGGATATTACGATGCCTTCGACTTCCTCTAGATGAGCCATAAGATTCCTCCAAAAAAAGTAATAGACGTTCTCTTTAAAATAGAAAACGTCTGGAATACTTGCTTTAATTTCATACAATTCGTTAAATAAATTAGATAACTAGTGGATTATTTACTGGAATAATCTTTTTAATAATCTTCATTCTTATAGCCATAATCTTGCAGATAGGTCTGTTTATCTCGCCAGTCATTCTGGACTTTAACCCATGTTTCTAGATAAATTTTATCACCAAGCAGTGCTTCGATGTCTTTTCTAGCTCGAGTACCGATTTCTTTCAGCATTTTACCGCCTTTACCGATAATAATTCCTTTTTGACTTTTACGCTCCACAATAATCGTAGCATCTACTTTTACCTTATCATATTCATCACGCTGCATTCTCTCGACAACAACTGCAACTGAATGAGGGACTTCTTCTCTAGTCATTTCAAGTACTTTTTCCCGTATAAGTTCTGAGACGATAAAATATTCTGGATGGTCAGATACCTGATCTTCAGGATAATACTGAGGACCTTCTTCTAAATATCCATTTACAACCTTTAAAAGACGATCTACATTATTTCCTTCAATCGCTGAAATAGGAATGATTTCATCAAAATCATATTGTTTCTGATAATCTTCTATAATCGGTAATAGCTCATCTGGATGTACTTGATCAATCTTATTCAATACAAGAAATACAGGGGTTGAAATATGTGTCAGTTTTTCAATAATAAAGTTATCTCCGGGGCCGCGTTTTTCAGCAACATTTACTAAGAATAAGATAACATCTACTTCGTTGAATGTACTTAATGCAGAATCAACCATGAAATCTCCCAGACGATGTTTCGGTTTATGAATTCCTGGAGTATCAATAAAAACAATTTGTTCTTTATCCGTTGTATGGATTCCTTGGATTTTATTTCTAGTAGTCTGAGCTTTTTCACTCATAATCGCAATTTTCTGTCCGATAATTCGATTCAACAACGTTGATTTACCAACATTAGGTCTTCCGATAAGTGAAACAAAACCAGATTTAAATACTTGTTCTTCTGACATATTAAACCATATCCTTTGATGTAAAGGCACCAGGAAGTAACTCTTGTACAGTTGTTTCCTGTTTCTGCCCTTTTCTATTTGTAAGAAGTACTTTCATTTCAGGAGAAAAAAATTCAGCCATAACTTGTCTACAAGCTCCGCAAGGGGATATTGGTCCATCTGTATCTCCCGTTACAACCAAGTATTCGAAATTTTTCTCGCCTTCTGAAACTGCTTTGAAAATTGCTGTTCTTTCAGCACAGTTTGTAAGTCCAAAAGAAGCATTTTCAATATTGCATCCTGAATAGACCGTACCTTCTTTTGTTAATAATGATGCCCCTACTGGGAATTTTGAATAAGGAACATATGCTCGCTCAAGCATATCTGTAGCAGTTCTTATTAGCTTTATTTCTTGATTTTCATTCATAAGTAGCAACCTTTCTTAAGAAAATAACTTAATGATTTTAGGTGCAAATATAAGTAGTCCAGTCACTACAGCAAATATGGTTGTACTCAATACTGCACCTGCTGCCATGTCTTTTACTTTCTTTGCTAAAGGATGATATTCTTCCGTTACAAGATCTACTAAATTCTCAATGACTGTATTCAGAATTTCCATGACAAAAACTAGAAATGAAGATAAAACGATCCAGAGCCACTCTGTTATAGATAATGAAAGAACAATACCGAGTAATAATGCTAGTACTCCCGCTAGCACATGAGTACGCATATTCCGTTCTTCCTGGAAGGTTGTTTTGATTCCTTCAAATGCATAACGAAAAGAGTCGCTATATTGTCTATTTTTATGTGGCAGCTGATTTTTATCGCTCAAGTCCATACTCCTTCAAGATTTTTTCTTGTAAAGTAAACATTTCTTTTTCCTCTGTTTCAGTCATATGATCGTATCCATTAAGATGCAGCAGTCCGTGCACAACGAGAAACCCCAGTTCACGTTCAAATGAATGTCCATAATCTTCTGCTTGTTCTGCTGTTTTATCGATTGAAATAAAAAGATCTCCTAACACTCGGGGTAAATCAATTTCATCTTCATCTGAGATTAACCAGTCATCTTCCGTTTCATCTTCCATCGCGAAGCTAATGACATCTGTTGCATAATCTTTATTACGATAAGTTTTATTGATTTCTTGAATTCTATTATTATCGACTATCGTTACTGAAATCTCAGCATCCTCTTCCAAGGATAACTTCTCAGCTGCAAATTCTAGAATTTCATCAATCAATTTTTTCTCTGATTTTTTTAATCGATTCGTTTCATCATATAATAAGATTTCCATTATTTTTTCAAATCCGTTTCTTTTTCATAAGCTTTAATTACTTTGGCAACAAGAGGGTGTCTGATTACATCCTCTGCTTCAAAGTGTACATGTCCAATTCCAGGGATTCCTTTTAGTACCCGTTCAGCATGAATTAAGCCACTCGTTGTACCTGCCGGTAAATCAATTTGAGTTTTATCACCATTAATAATCATTTTTGATCCAAAACCAAGTCTTGTCAAAAACATTTTCATCTGTGGGACTGTAGTATTTTGAGCTTCATCCAAGATGACGAATGCATCATCTAAAGTTCTTCCTCTCATATAGGCAAGAGGAGCGACTTCAATTACTTCTCTATCCATTAATCGATTTGTATGCTCAGTTCCAAAAATATTATAAAGAGCGTCATAAAGAGGTCGTAGATAAGGATCAACCTTTTCTTTGAGGTCACCTGGTAAGAATCCTAGTTTTTCTCCAGCTTCTACTGCAGGTCTTGTCAAAATAATTCTTTTAACGTCTCCTTTTCTCATAGCAGCGACTGCCAACGCAACAGCCACGTAAGTCTTACCAGTTCCGGCAGGACCAATTCCTAATACAATATCATTATTTTTGACGGAATGAACATAGTTTCTTTGACCAACGTTTTTTATTCGTATAGGACGTCCATCTCTATCTTTGCCGATTTCTTCTTCATACATTTTTAAAAATTGTGAGAGTTTACCTTGCTGTGCCATACGAATAGCAGACAAAATATCAGAGCGCTTGATTCTATTTCCCTTATTGATTAGATGCTCTAACTCACTTAAAATACCATCAGCTTGTTCAACCGCTTGTGTTTCACCTGTGATTTCTATCTGGCTGCCGCGGCTGCTGATAGATACTGATAACTCTTCTTCGAGTAGCTTAAGATGATTATTTTGAGCACCAAATAAGGCGATAGCTTTTTCTGAATTATCAAAGATACGAATCTTTTTTTGTGCATTGTCAGTCAAACAAATGCCAACTCCTTTGAAAGGTTTAGTTTAGTTAAGTTTTTATACTTCCTATAAATCATAGCATAAAAAGTAAATAATCTCTATAAATACAAGTATAATAGCTATTTACAACATTTAAAACTTATTAAAGTACTATCAGAAAACATAATTATTTTAAGCCAATAAATATAAAGATATCACAAAAAAAGAGGCAGCGAGATCCGTGATCTCAACTCCCTCTAATCTTTATTTGCTTAATTCTTGTTTTACAATCGAGCTAACAAGACTACCGTCTGCTTTTCCTTTAACTTTAGGCAAGACAGCACCCATTACTTTGCCCATATCTTTCATAGAGTCAGCACCTGTCTGTTCAACTGTATCACGAACAATTTGAAAAATTTCTTGTTCAGATAACTGCTCAGGAAGATATTGGTCAACAATTGAAAGTTCTTTTTCAAGTTTTTCAACTAGATCTTTACGATCTGCATCTTTAAACTCATTAAGAGATTCGACTCTTTGCTTTTTCTCACGAGCAAGCACCGTTAACTCTTCATCTTCAGTCAATTCGTCTCCTTTGTTGATTTGTTCATTTTGCAAAGCAGATTTTAACATACGAATCGTAGTAAGGCTTTCGCGATCTTTAGCTTTCATCGCAACTTTCATATCTTGATTAAGTTCTTCTAACACTGTCAAATAGTTCACCTTCTTTAAAGAAAAGTGGTATTATATTTTTTGTTCAAAAGCAATACGTAAATTAAAATTTCTTGTTTTTACGTTTTCTTGCTTCCTCAGATTTCTTTTTACGTTTAACACTTGGCTTTTCATAGTATTCACGTTTACGGGCTTCTTTTAAAGTGCCAGTTTTAGAAACGGAACGTTTGAAGCGACGAAGAGCATCATCAAGACTCTCACCTTTCTTGATATCTGTTTTAGTCATCGTTCTTCCCCTCCCCTCGTACGTTCAGGGAGTTCCATTTGTTTAATAAAATAATTCCTCACAATTGGTCTTCCCTATCAATAAATGATGTAACTGATTTCATATACATAGCTGATGTATAAAAACAGTTCTTGCTCATTATATACAACAAGCATTTTTACGTCAACCGTTAGAAGTAAAAAAATTAAATTTTTATAAAAATTGATTTCTTACCTGTTAGATTAAATTATTCCTTCTGAACTTAACTTGCCATGCAGTTACTGCAGATTCCAAAAAGTTCAAATCTGTGGGCAGTCACTTTACAGCCGGGTAATTGATCTGAAAACATATCGATTGGACAGTTCTCAAGAGGCACTGTTCTTCCGCAATTTGTACAAATAAAGTGATGATGGTGATGACCGTGCATCTCACAACTGAAACGAAACAGTTTTTCGCCATTCAACTCAGTCTCTTCTACTATTGCTAGATCCACAAAAGTATTTAGATTTCTATAAATCGTATCTGGACTAATTCCAGGGAATAGCCCTTTCAGGCTATCTTGTACTTCCTTAGCAGTCATATATTTATCATGATTAAATAATAATTCTAATATTTTTTGGCGTTTTCCAGTAGTTTTATATCCTTTATTTTTTAAAGTCGTAACAGCTTGATCAAAAGCAGACAAAATATCGCTTCCTTTTAATTAGTTTAGTATATAATAGCTGAGATTCGTAAAAATATCAAGAATCGCTTGTTACTTCACTAAATATCTCTTGTCCTGTATAATAGCTCTGTACTCTAGAAAGGATGAAACATAGTGAATGAACACTCAAAATTAGCCATATATGTCTTATCAGATTCTGTAGGAGGAACCGCTAGTAACATTAGTAACGCAGCATTATCACAATTTCCTCAGCTAGAATGTAATTTTAAAATATTTTCGTTCATTAGAGAAAAAAATCAGCTTATGAATATCTTAAAAAAAGCGCAGGAAGTGAATGCAATCATTCTGCATACTTTTGTCAGCAAAACACTTATTCATACGATTCATGATTTCTGTAGTGAGAATGATTTAACTTGTTTTGACATTTTAAATCCAATTATGCGGGAAATTAGCAAACGAACCAATCTGCAACCACAGTTTAAACCTGGAGCTATGCATAAATTAGATGAAAACTATTTTGACCGTATTGGAGCTATGGAGTTTGCTGTTACTTATGATGATGGTAAAGATCCAAAAGGCTTTTTAGAAGCGGATATCGTCATACTAGGCATTTCCAGAACCTCTAAAACACCTTTAAGTATTTATTTAGCGAACCAGAATTACAAAGTAGCGAATCTTCCTCTTATGCCAGAAGCTGAAATTCCAAGTGAATTGTGGAGTGTAGATCCTAAAAAAATTGTTGGGTTAACAAATGATGAAAGTATTTTATCAAACATTCGTAAAGAGAGAATGATTTCTTATGGTATGAACCCAGATACCCCTTATTCTAGTACTGAACGCATTCAAAAAGAAATTAGGTATGCAGAGACCTTGTATGCCAAACTAGGATGTCAGATCATTAATGTTGCAAATAAATCAATTGAAGAAACAGCAGCTATTATTGTTAATTCATTTCAAGCGCATTGATCCCTTTTTATAATAAAAATGCACATGGCTCCTGGTTAAGGAGCCATGTGCATTTATTATTGTAATTATTTCATTTTTTTGCGTTTAATTTTACCATCCCAATCAGCATATCCGCCTTTAAGAATGTACAAATTCTGATAACCTTGTTTTTTTAATATAATTGCAGATCTTGCACTCAGGGTTTTCTTTTCGTCGTACAAATATATTGGCTGATCTTTACGAAGTTCATTCGCTCTTTGTTTCATTTGTAGATAAGGAAGATTTCTAGCTCCTAAAATATGTCCAGCATCAAATTCGTCTTTACCTCTAACGTCAACTACCTGTGCTTTACGCATATTTTCTTTAAATTCTTCCTTGGAAACAATAGTAGCAGCGTTTTTTCTTCTAAAATATTGTATGAGTTCCCAAATCCCCCATCCAATAATTCCAATCCACAAGATTATAGTAAATATTGTCCATCCATCCAATTCTATACTTCCTTTCTAACTGTTCTCATCTACATAGTTTACAGTAGAAAAGCGTTTTTTTCTAGTACTTATTTAGATAGAATCAGATATTAACGAGTGAATTGAAGAATTTCCTTCTAAATCGATAACCTTTTCAAATTGCCAACCATATAATACGTATTTTTCATCAGGTGAAAGTAAGATTGGTGCATTTTCAGGGAGTGAGATGACTGGATGCAGCTGACTATTTTGGAAATCCAATATACACAAAGTGAAAGAACCTAAATTTTGATTTAAGTCAGTAGGTTCATCAGCTACATTGCCAACAATCATACCATCTCTGTTGCTTTGTGATAGATAAGGATGTATGATTCTTTCTCCCATCGTAACTTTTGGAATTGTGATCGTTCCTTTATGAACCAAAAGAGGATAATCTTTCATTAGATGAACTTCATGGTCATTAATATCTGACTCCAAAATAGAAACTACAGTATCCTGATTCAGGTAAAACCCTATTGTTTCATTACTGATTCGGTCAGGAGTTTCATCTTTTCTAACATCTCCTATAAAAAGCTGCTTTGATAGTTCATCTATGTACAAGTAAAGATGAGATGAATACCAGTTAGGTTCAACACTTTGAATAGGCATTTCTTGAAATTGATTGTTTTCAAGATTCCAGATCCTTACCTTAGCTTGTTCAACCGATGTCTTTGAATCGACTTGATAATAGGATAAAAATACCAAATGATCTTCTACAGGGTTCCAATTGACAGTTAGATAACCACTATAATCAATTTTTTTTCGGTTTAATTCATCGCCTACTAAATTTACTACCACGAGATCAACTGATTGATCAGAACCCTCTTGAAACAATATCTTATCTAGTTGATTATTGATTTTGACAGTTAAAATATGTTTTTCTGTAGAATATAGCATTTTACGGTCTCCATTTTTTATATTTAATTGGATCAATTGCTGGCCTTTTTGGTCTCCAAGATGAACAAGCACTTCATCATTGTCTAACCACCCTACTATTTTTTGTAAAGTTTCTTTTGATTGATCAATTTGAATAAATTTAGATTCTTCAATAGTTGGATGATTAGATGGTTCTTCTTTTGACATTGATTCAGAAGCAGAACATGCATATAGAAAAAAGAGACCAGAAAGCATGAGAAATAGACTAACTGATTTCAGCTTATTTCTTGAATGCATTCTGATCACCTTCTTATCCAATATATTAATTCTATATTAACATAAGAGAAGTTTTTAAATCATCTATCATGACTCAGAGAATGAGTCATTAAGGACTAGAGAACTAGCACCAATTACTCCTGCATCATTTCCTAGTTCGGCAATTTTGATCTTAGTATTATTATAAATGGGCGGAAAAGCATAATTCACAAATTTTTCTCTAATCTTTTCAGCCAAAAATTCTCCGGCTCTGGATACTCCACCACCAATAACAATTGTAGAAGGATTCAGCATATTAGAGATATTACCACAAGCTAGAGCTAAATAATCACAAACTTTATCCACTACTCTTACTGCGAAAATATCGCCATCCTTAGCTGCATCAAAAACACTTTTAGCATCAACGCTCTCACCATTATCTATGCTTTCTTTCAGAGAAGAAACTCCTGCAAATTCTTCAGCCATTGTTCTAGCTAATCTAACAACTCCTGTAGCACTTGCAACAGTTTCGAGGCATCCTTTATTACCGCATGTACAATCAAATCCGTGAGGTTCAACAACAATGTGTCCAATTTCTCCGGCTGCACCAGATGCACCACGGACTAGTTCTCCATTTATAATAATGCCACCACCGACACCAGTACCTAATGTCATAAAAACTACATTAGGCTCATTGTTTCCAGCCCCAATCCATTGTTCTCCTAAAGCGGCAACATTTGCGTCATTATCAATGAAGAAAGGAATTCCTGTACCTTCTTCAACAAGTTTTTTGACAAATTGGATCGTTCTCCAGTTTAGATTATAGGCACCAATAACAGTTCCTTCAACATGACTTACATTTCCAGGAGAACCCATGCCGATTCCTAAGAAATCTTCTTTAGTCATATTGTATAAATCTAAATGATGGTTGATTGATTCAATAATTGCAGGTACGATTTTCGCACCTTTTTCAGTTGTATCTGTTACTAAACTCCATTTATTTTGAATTTGACCTTCGATATTTAGAATTGCAAACTTGATAGTCGTTCCACCTAGATCAATTCCAATCAATTTTTTTTCAAGCATATTTTCCCCTCCATTTTTTAATTGAAATAAAGCATAGTTGTTGTTCGCCAGCCTATAATTAATATGATACTAAGTAAAATGATATAAATACCACCATACTTAGCTTGAACTTTAACCCCACTGATCCAAGCTTTCGGTGCTGATAATGCATACATAGTCAAGTAGCCGCCAGCTAAACCACCAACATGACCAGCCATATCGATTCCATTGCTGAAAAGACCAAATACGAGATTGATGATGATCAGCAATAAGAAACTTTTAGACATTTCTTTAACCTGGTAATTATTTGGAAATAGTTTAGGCAAAACAAGTGTTGCTCCGAAAAGGCCAAATAATGCTGTACTAGCACCTGCTGAGATGGATTGATTGAATGCAAAGCTTGCAGCATTTCCCGCTATAGCACTAAGCATATAGAGCAATAAATATCTCCAATGACCTATGATCGCTTCTACCTGTATCCCTAGAAAGTAAATAATCAGCCCATTGAGAAGAATATGCTCAATCCCTATGTGTAAAAAAACAGGTGTAATAAGGCGCCACCATTCTCCAAGCACGATCAGTTCGTTAACTTTAGCACCTAATTCATATAGAACGAAAGGATTTTGGCTGCCTCCTCTAAGTGTTTGTAAGAGAAACATAAACACAGTTAAGCCTAATAATCCATAAGTTACAAAAGGCTTTCTCTGCCATCGTCTCATTTTCATTTTAGTTTGAGGACTCATTTATAATCCTTCCTTTTTATGCAATTTATATTTAGTATATCATAAATTTTATCATCTAAATGTTTAAAATTAATCGCTAACAAAAAAAGCTTTGAAACCATAATGACCAAATGGTTTCAAAGCTTCAAATTTGAATTTACATCATTCCATATTGCCATCTAAATCTTTTTTGAACTCTTTAGCAGCTTCTAGATTTGATGCGGCTCTATTCTTTTCATTATTAGATTTATTATTCTCATCGGTCTGTTCAATTGAAGTTTTATCAAGTGAATCAGTCAAACTGGTTGTCTCACCAGTTCCTTCTATGGAAACTACATGCAATGATTGTAGATAAATTATTTCTCCAGATTTTAATTCAAATTCATGAAATAAATTGCCGGATTCTTTATTTGAATTTGATAATATTTTGTGCAATTCTTCTGGAGGTATCTGAATCATAAAAAGCTCACCATTTACCATACTAACCTTGGACATTCTGCTCATCTTGCTCATCCTTTCAAATATGTTTTATTAAATTCATCATATAGGAATAAGGTAAGATACTGAAATTATATGCATAGTCACAGAGTAATATTTGCTAAAAACTAATTTCCCATAAGCTTTTGTGCTATTTCTTCGTAAGTCATTTCGCTATTGATTTCATAGCTGCCAGGACGAACTAACGGAGCATAGTCGTTATCTTCTAAAAAGCTGTCAAAATCATAACGATCTTCAATAATGCTTTCTGACTCTAATTGTTGTGCGGCTACACTACTAGGTTCACCCTCGCCAATTGTAATTGTTGCTTTAATTACTGGATCTTCTTCAGGCTCCTCCTCTTTGCTTTCATCTTTAACTTCGTCTTCATTGCTAGAGGCATCTTCTTCTGTATCGCTAGTTTCCGTTTCATTGGCAGGTTGTTCAACTTCTTCTGAAGTTGTTTCTGCTTGTGAGGTTTGAGCAACTTCTAGCTGAGCAATTTTTTCTTCTAAATAAGTAATTTCAGATTCTAGTTCTTCAACATTCCCAGTTTGACCGTTCGCTGACTGGTTTCCCGGCATCAATAAAGAAGTCAATACAAGAATAATACCGGAAATAAAGAACCCTAGAGCTAGAATTCTTATATTTTTTTTCGACATATTTTTATTCCTTTCCTTAATAGCTAGTTACTCTGTCCATCTATTTTTCTACTTAATGTACTCCTTCAGAAATATAGGCATCGATCGTGTGTTGAACGGATGCTTCCGATACGTGCAGGTGTTCTGAAATATCTTTAGCAGAAAGACCTTGTGTAAATAAAGTCAAAATATGGGTTTGAGTCATATTCGTAACACGATCAGGAAATGTTTCTACTGGTTTTTCGATTTTCAGTTCATTTTCTAGATTCTGAATTCTTTTGTTTAAACCGTAAATAATTTGGACTAAATCCAATGAAACATCTTCTAATTCTTTATAAGTGCGATCTTTTTCTTCTTTTTTAAGAAAAGAATAGATCATCAAAATTGCAGATATCCCAAATAGGATCCCTGTTATTACCCATAGTTCCATATGTGTGTTCCTCCTCTTATTAATAGCCTTATAAATTTTACCATACTTAATAAAAAACAGGAAGGACCTGATAAATTTCGTAATAAAGCGTAATATAAATGACTATAGTACATTCTAGAATATAGGACTCTCTTCTATGAAATTTTTATTTAAGCAATAAAAAGATGGTAATTTTTGTCTAAACGTGTTATCCTAGTCAAGGCGAAAGACTAGACACTTATGTTTGGTCTTAATTCAGGAAAGATTTGGAGGGACCATCATGCGAGTTAACGTAACTTTAGAATGTACAGACTGCAAAGAACGCAACTATTTGACTTCTAAAAACAAACGTAATAATGCGGAACGTTTGGAAGTTAAAAAATATTGCCCTAGAGAGCAAAAAGTAACTTTGCACCGTGAAACTAAATAATCATTCATGTATTAAAGCCAAAAGTTAAACTTTTGGCTTTTTAATTTACAAAAAGAGTGCGGGAATCTTTTACTGGATCCCCGCACTCTTTTCATTATTCAACATTTTCTGCTGCGTTTTGTGCTTCTTGTAATTCTTCAACTGTTTCAGTATTGCTTTTTTGTTCTTCTTCAAATTCTCCAGTTTTAAAATAAGCATCCATCATTCTTTTTGCTGCTGCTAAATTCTCCTTGTTAGTTCGTTCGGAACTTGATTCTGGCAAATATGGAACGATAACTGCTACAGCAATTTCAGGATCATCATAAGGAGCGTAACCCACATAGGTTAAATTCACAGTGGTTTCACTTGATTTTGTTTCTGGATTATACCAGAAAGATTGGGCAGTTCCGGTTTTACCAGCGGCATCATATGGTGCATCTGCAAAAAATGATCTTGCAGTCCCTTGATCACCATGTACTGCTTGGTAAAAACCTTGCTGAACACGGTCCATTGCTTCATCAGAAACAGCAACTTTATTTAATACTTTAGTCTCAATTTCAGTTTTAAGTGCTCCAATTTCACCGGTGTCAGGATCGGTATCTCTAATTTCTGAAACAAGTTTGGGCGCTACCCTAACACCATCATTGGCTATTGTTGATACATACTGTAATAGTTGTATAGTAGTATAAGTGTCATATTGCCCAAAGGCTTGAAATAACCCGTCTACTGCTGAAGGATTAGATCCCTTATATCCGGTCATTTCAGATGGTAAATCTATTCCTGTTTCTACACCTAACCCGAATTGAGCGTAATACTCTCTTTGCTTATCCAGTAACTCCTGTCCATTAAAGGGTAACGATTTATAAGGAGAATAGTCCCATACTCCCCCCATCCTCATTGCAAGCCGAGACATATAAACATTAGAAGAACGTTCTAACGCTGTGATGTCATTAATCATTATTGAACCACTTTGATTAAAAATTGATCTAATAGGGTTAGAGCCTTTAAATAGAAGTGGTGTATCTTCAATAACATTATTACTTGTATCTAGTACTCCGTCCATATAAGCAGATAATACTGTTGCACCTTTTATAGATGAACCAGGAATGAATGCTTTCGTAATTGTGCCCAGTGCATCATCTACAGCTTCTCCATCGTCACCTACTGTTTGTCCGGTCATAGCTAAAATATCTCCAGTCTGCGGGTCCATAGCAGCCATATATATTTCCTCATTACGCCCTTCTCTTTTCTGCAAAGAGTCTTTGGCGATCTGTTCCACTGTTTCTTGATAAGAGATATCAGATGTTAAAATTAAATTATCACCTTTACTACCTGAATATTTTTCTACTTGATTAATTATCTCTCCGTTATTGTCAGTTTCAGTTTCAATAATTGATTTTGTTCCTCTTAATACCGATTCATACTGTTCTTCTAAATAAGTTCGTCCGACTCTATCATTTCTGGAATATCCCATAGCAAGATATTTGCTGACTTTTTCACTTGGTATACCTTGCTCTTCAGAAGTAACTCGTCCTAAAACGCTTTTCAACATGTCTCCTTGGGGATATACACGTACCCAGTCTGTACCTGTTCCAACACCTGGAAGAGAATCAAGATTTTCACTTACTCTTGCAATCTCTTCTTGGGAAACATTCTCATTTTTAATGTTAACGGTACTTAAGGAATAAGAAGCATTCATACTTTTATATATAGCAGTAGCAGCTTTTTCTTTTTCAGAAAAGTCTGCAATCTCGTCTTCTGTAACTTTATCCAGCATAGCCTGATATGATTCAGAACCAGATAATTTCAATTCTTCATCAGAAAGTCTCTCATTAACCTCGTCTTGATTCATTGCTATATAAAAGTCCTGCATATCTCTAACTGTTATATCAGAACTATCTTCATTGTCGAATGGAGAAACACTAGGCATTGTAATGTAATCTGCTAAATTTAAAGCGATCTCAGCCATAGTCGCTCCTGAAGTGTTTTTTCCTCGAGTATATGTGATTGTATTTCTTGCTTCGTTTCCAACTAATTTGGTTAAGTTAGCATCATATATTTCTCCTCTAGGTACGCTTCCAGTAATCGTGGTACGTTCTGTTCTCTCTACTTCTGCACGATACTCATCTGCTCTGATGATTTGTAGATAACCAAGGCGAAGTATCAAAGCCGAGAACAGCATAAACACAATAAAAAATAGTAGATTTAAACGGAAAGGAATATGGGATTTTTTTCTTTCCTTTGTCTTTTTAATAGTTTTTCTCAACATAAAGCCTCCAAATATTTCTCATACAAAGTTTACAGTTTACTAATTTGATTTATATTATTTTCTAAATAGACTTAAAACAGTTTACCAAATAGACAGGAGAATTTCTATATGATAAAGAGTAAAATTGTGTGAAGATTTCTTGTGTTCATAATATTTATTGATTAATAAGCTCTATAGTATGTTAATTTTCTTTAAGGTAATATTAATCAAACAAAAAGCCAGGTACTGTTTGAGTACCTGGCAATGAAAAGTTAATTGAGTTATTTAGCTGCTTCGTAACGTTTTGCAACTTCATCCCAATTTACTACATTCCAGAAAGCTGAAATATATTCAGGACGTTTGTTTTGATAGTTTAGGTAATAAGCATGTTCCCATACATCAAGTCCTAAAATAGGAGTTTTTCCTAATGAAAGAGGTGAATCTTGGTTCAATGTATCGATTACTTCTAATTTTCCGTCAGTCAAAACTAACCATGCCCAACCTGAACCAAAGCGTCCAGCACCTGTAGCACTGAATTTTTCTTTGAATTCATCGAAGCTACCAAATTGGTTATCGATTGCATCAGCTAATTCTCCAGAAGGTTTTCCTCCACCATTTGGTGATAGGATTTCCCAGAATAAACTGTGATTTGCATGCCCCCCACCATTGTTTTGAACTGCAGTTTTAATATCTTCAGGTACAGAATCAAGTTTTTGCATTAATTCATCAATACTTAATTCAGCAAGTTCCGGATGACTTTCTAGAGCAGCATTCACTTTCGTCACGTAAGCAGCATGGTGCTTGTCGTGATGAATACGCATAGTCTCCTCATCGATATGTGGTGCTAATGCATCATAAGCATAAGGTAATTCAGGTAAATTGTAAGCCATAATGAACATTCCTCCTGTTTTGTTTTTTCTTACATTCATTATTCTAACATTGAACACGTTATTATCAAAGCATATTCAAGAAATTTATTCAATTTTTAGACACACTTTACTTATTTATGGTTAGTTATGTTTTTGAATAAACCCAATAAAATTAAAGCTCTATAGTATTTCTTAAACTTTTTTTGACGGTATAATTCTTTACCGAACAGTCGTTGTTATTTAAGCAATAAGAATGTAAAATGAAGTAGAACGAATTTATAGAATCTATTATATAAAGGAAGATACCCATTGATTTACTATTTAAAACTAGCATTTGGACGTCCTAAAGAAATTTATAAAGCTAAAGACATGAAAAAAAGACATTTAGCTGCTATTGTAGCACTATTGATTTTCTTTGTTACAATTCTGAATATGGTACTGATTTTTCCAACAATCAATTCAATTAAATCAGATGGTAAGGAAATCGCTAATGATTTACCAGAATTTTCTGTTGCTGATGGTACTCTTAAAGCTGAAGAAGGCGAATCTTATATACATCAGACAAACACATTTTTATTCTTTTTTGATCCTGATAATCAAACAAGTAGTAATGAAATTGATCAGAACATGGAAAGATTACAGGTACCAATCGGTATAGGGTTGTTTGAAGAAGAAGTTTATGTGAACCTTTCAGGATTTGTAATGGAAACCCCTTATTCTCAAATGGATGACTTCGATAATGAAACCATTCAAGGAATTTTCAATGAACTTGGTGACTTTTCAATTATTTCTTATATAATTAGCTTTGTGATCCTGTATATTGGGCTCGGCTTATTTACACTATTTGATTTATTGTTTATTATCTTGTTCGCTAATTTATTTTCAAGAGTGTTGAGATCTAATCTTACTTTTAAAGAGAATATAAAAATCGCTATCGTGTCGGCTCTTATGCCTACGCTGGCAGTAGAGATCGCATCTGTATCAAATTTACTGTCTACCTATACTTTTGAACTTAAAATTCTTTTATCCTTGTTTTTCTTTTATCTGACTATAAAAGAAATGAGTAAAATAAAACCAAAAGCATCCTGACTAACAATTTAATACAAGTAAAAAATGAGACCGTCTAATATATTTAATAGACGATCTCATTTTCTGTTATTTTTTATTTAATTTTCTAGCTTTTCTTCTTTTTTCTTCTTTTTTACGTTCAATTTTTCGTTTATATCCAGGTTTTACATTTTTCTTTGCCTTTTTGCGCATACCATGAATTTCAGAGTCAAAAGCTTCTTTACTATTCTGATCTTTGCGCTGTTCTCTTCGGTTACGATCATGAGTATCGATTACCTCGCCTTGTTTAACTTCTTTAGGCTGGAAACTGATACCCATACTTTCAAGGGTCTCGATTGCTTTTTCTTCACCAGGAGAATACAAAGTAACAGCAATACCATCCATTCCGTTACGACCTGTTCTGCCAACCCTGTGAATAAAGAAGTCTAATTCATGAGGAATTTCCGCATTGATAACATGAGAAACTCCTTTGATATCGATTCCTCTAGCTGCAAGATCAGATGCTACCACATATTGATAGTCTAAATTCTGAATTTGTCTCATGACTCGTCTGCGTTCTCGAGAAGAAATACCACCGTGTACGACCGCTACATCAAGCCCTCTATCTCCCAGACCTTTAGCAATTTCATCTACTTTATCTTTTGTATTAGCAAATACCAATGCGAGATAAGGTTGTCCGAGTGTTAGTAGTTGATGGATAACATCAACACGTTTTTTTCCTTTAGTCGAAATCAGCCAATTTTCAACTCTATCAGAAATAACTTGCTGATTTTCAATTACAATATTGATTGGATTTTTCATATATTTCTTTAAGAAAGGCTGTAAACTCTGTGGAATCGTGGCAGAAAAAATAAGCATTTGTCCATTTTCTGGTAATCTGGCAGCAATCTGGTCTACTTCTTCTAAGAATCCCATGTCTAGCGTCATATCAGCTTCATCCATAACCATATAACTTGCTGTGTGAGTCAACAAAGCATTCTGTTTTACTAGATCATTCATCCGTCCAGGTGTTCCGATTGCAACGTGTGGTTGTTTTTGAGTTAATTTATCGATTTGCCTTTGTTTATCAGTACCACCAATAAATTGCTGAACAATAATCTCTTCTTCAGAATGAGCAGCTAATTGACTTGCTGCTTGAAATAACTGATCAGATAGTTCTCTACTTGGAGCAGTAATTACAATTTGAACCTGTTCTCTACTTGGATCAATTTGATTGAATAAAGGAAGTAAAAATGCATGGGTTTTACCTGATCCAGTTTGTGACTGGCCTATAATATCTCTTCCCTTTTTAATTTCAGGAATAACTTTTCTTTGAATTTCAGTTGGCTCTTGAAAGCCGATTTCTTTTATTGCTTCGATAAGGTATGGTTTCAAATTATATTGTTCAAATGGGTGTGTCATTATCTCGCCTCTTTCTTTAACTCATAGTATTGTACCAAAGCTAGCCTTGGCAATCCATATTTATTCTATCTTTCTCATTAATTATCCTTATTCTTGGCACATTTTTAAAGTAATTATCTTTAAAAGAGCAATAAATTTTATAAAAAATAATAATTTTTATATAATTTGATATTAACTAGACGGGTTAAATCAGTTTTCTGATAAGGAAATTTTGATATTTTATAATCAAAATTACAGAAGCGCAACAATTCAGTTGCTTGAATGGCTAACAAAAAGTAAAATAGTATATAGTAATCTTTATACATTCGTGTGTAGATAGAAAAGAGGGAAAGTATGAATCAAGCTAACAAAGCACTTTTTATAATATTTGGAGGTACTGGTGATCTCGCACAACGCAAATTGTATCCTTCATTGTATCGTTTATATACAAAAGGCTTCTTAAAAGAAAATTTTGCAGTGATTGGTACTGCAAGACGTGAGTGGTCAGATGCTCACTATCAGGAAGTTGTTCGTGACTCTATTCACTCTTTAAAAGTTTCTGATGAACATGCCTTAGAGTTTTCAAGTCACTTCTATTATCAAGCTCATAATGTCAAGGACACAGAACACTATAATACGCTTAAAAAGTTAGCTGATCAATTAGATGGTAAATATCAAATTGATGGTAATAGAATTTTTTATCTTTCTATGTCACCTACTTTTTTCGGAACGATAACAAAACATCTGAAAAGTCAGAATTTAGTAACAGAAAATGGATTTAATCGAGTTATCATTGAAAAACCATTTGGAACTGATTATGAAAGCTCTAAAGCTTTGAACGATGAAATTTTAGAAGCTTTTGAGTCTGATGAACTTTACCGTATCGATCATTATTTAGGCAAAGAAATGGTTCAAAATATTCTAACATTCAGATTTGCTAATCCAATGATTGAATCGGTGTGGAATAATCATTTTATTTCTAATATGCAGATTACTTTGAGTGAAGAACTGGGTGTAGAAGAGCGTGCAGAATACTATGATAAAAGCGGAGCTTTAAGAGATATGATACAAAACCATATCATGCAGATTTTCAGTTTGCTGACAATGGATGCACCGAAATCGTTGAGTACTAATGAAGTGCGCAAACAAAAAATGCTCGTTTTATCAGCACTTAAAGAACTTACTACTGAGACAGTTCAAAGTGATTTTGTTCGTGGTCAGTATACTCGATCATTGGATAATAAATTATGTGGATACCGTGAAGAAGAAAAAGTTGCAGATGATTCTACAACCGAAACTTATGTAGCTGGTAAATTGGAACTTAACAATGAGCGTTGGAATGGTGTACCCGTTTATATACGTACAGGTAAAAAACTGGCGAAAAAAGAGGCACAGATTAACATCGTCTTCAAGCAAATAGAAAGTTCGCTTTTCAGTAAAGGGGATACTGCTCCAAATATTTTAACGATCTATTTAGGACCAAGCGAAGGCTTCTCGATCACATTAAATGAAAAGAAAATCGGGTTAGGAATGGATACAGATATCATGCAGTTCGATCATCTGAGAACAGAAAGTATGATACAGGAAAGTCCTGAAGCATATGAAAAGCTTCTTCTGGATTGTTTAAATGGTGATAGAACTCATTTTGCTCATTGGGAAGAAGTAGCTGCTTCATGGAAGTTTGTTGATAAAATCAGAACAACATGGGATGCTTCTACTAATAAGTTAGCTACCTACCCTGCAGGTACTGCAGGTCCTGAAGCAGCCAATAATTTACTGGAAAAAAATGGACATAAATGGATTTGGAATCCAGATCAACACTGATAAAAATTAAGTTACCACAAAAAACGTTACACAGAGCATCTAGAAAACTCTATTGTAATGAGATTTGTGGTAACAATTTTTTAGCTTTTTAATGTTGTATTCATACGTTCAGATAAGTAATTATACATTTTTGTTGCTTCTGTTTCGTTTTTTGAAATAATCATAATCGTGTCATTACCAGCAACCGTTCCAACTACTTCTGTAAATGGAATATCGTCCATCAAAGCTCCTATGACATGAGCGTTTCCTGGTATTGTCTTGACGACATTCATAAACTGGACTTGAGTAATATTATCGACTACTTCTCGTAATGTTGAAGACAATTTATCTTCAATCGTTAATTGGTTATTCTGATAAATCGTATATTTAGTCCCTCCATTAGCGCTAGGTGTTTTAACTAAATTCAATTCTTTGATATCCCTAGATATAGTAGCTTGAGTAGCGTCAATTCCTTTGTTTTTTAATTTGTTCAGTAATTCATCTTGTGTGCTGATTTCTTCATTCAACACCATTTGTTTGATCATCATTTGCCTTTCAGATTTTTTCATAAGGACACTCCTGTTTGTACTTTATTAAGATTCTATTGTTGTTAACTTAACTATAACTGATATCGTATAGAAATTCATTAAATATTTATTAAAACGCTTACTTCTTTTTGGTAAGCATTATACTATTGCTAGCTTTACCGACCTTTGCTATAATACAAATGCTTATGTATGAACGAAAAAATAGATTATCAGATGATTACACCAGATTTATAATTAATAATCATTCCATCATTTATACGTGTTTGCTATCAAATATTACTACACTACTAGGAGGATTTTTTTGGAATATAAACAACTTGTAGCCCAAGCGCTGCACGAGGTCTTAAAAGATCAATTAGAATTAAATGAAATAAGCCATTTATTAGAAAAACCTAAAATGGCTGAACATGGAGATTTAGCATTCCCTGCTTTTCAGTTGGCAAAAATATTACGTAAGAGCCCTGCTCAGATTGCAGCAGATTTAGAAAATAAAGTATCTTCTCCAATTATAGAAAAAGCCGAATCTGTAGGACCCTACTTGAATTTCTTTTTAAAAAAAGATCAAGTAAGTCGCCAGATTCTTAACAAGATTTTAGAAGAAAAAGATGATTATGGTTCAAGTGATATGGGTAAAGGACAAAATGTTCCGATCGATATGTCTTCCCCTAACATCGCTAAACCAATGTCAATGGGTCACCTGCGTTCAACAGTTATCGGAAATGCTCTATCTAATATTTTGCGGAAAATGGGCTATAATCCAATACGTATCAATTACCTTGGTGACTGGGGAACTCAATTTGGCAAATTGATCTCTGCCTATAAAAAATGGGGAAATGAAGAGGAAGTTCGTGCAAATCCGATAAAAGAACTACTCCGTCTATATGTCACCTTCCATGAAGAAGCAGAAAAACATCCAGAACTTGAAGACGAAGGACGTGCCTGGTTCAAAAAACTTGAAGATGGCAACGAAGAAGCCCTTGCATTATGGAACTGGTTTAGAAAAGAATCTCTAGCCGAGTTCCAGAAAGTTTATGATCGTTTAAATATTAATTTTGATTCTTATAATGGTGAAGCATTTTATAATGATAAAATGGACTCAGTCGTATCACTATTAGATAATAAAAATTTATTAAAATTAAACCAAGGTGCTCATATCGTTGATTTAGAAAAATATGATCTTAACCCTGCTTTGATCAAAAAAACCGACGGAGCTACTCTTTACATTACTCGTGATTTAGCTGCTGCTCTTTATCGTAAAGACACCTATAACTTTTCTCAAGCTCTTTATGTTGTCGGCCAAGAACAAGCCAATCATTTTAAACAATTAAAAGCTGTTTTGTCTGAGATGGGTTACGATTGGGCAGAAAACATTCATCATATTCCTTTTGGTTTGATTACAAAAGACGGTAAAAAACTATCTACTAGAAAAGGAAAAGTTGTTTTATTAGAAGAGGTTTTAAATGAAGCTTCTAAATTAGCATTAAATCAAATTGAAGCTAAAAATCCTAATCTTGATGATAAAGAAGTTGTTGCCGAACAAGTAGGCGTCGGTGCTGTTATCTTCCATGATCTTAAAAATGATCGTTTAAATAACTTTGATTTTACTATCGAAGAAGTAGTACAATTCGAGGGCGAAACTGGACCATATGTGCAATATACACGTGCACGCGCTTTGAGTATTCTTAAAAAAGCTGAGAAGTCCACCTTCTCTTCTTCTGAAAACTATTCACTGAGGGATGATTATAGCTGGGAAGTTTTAAAACTGATCCAAGAATTTCCAGATACACTTCATCGAGCATATAGACAATATGAACCATCCATTATAGCTAAGCATGCCATCCATTTAGCTCAAGCTTTTAATAAATTCTATGCTAATATTCGTGTATTAGATGAACATGCTGAAAAAGAAGCAAGATTAGCGCTTGTTTTTGCTGTAACTGAACTTCTAAAACAAGATCTGACTATCCTTGGAGTAGAATCACCCGACCAGATGTGATTATAAAAAAGCAGGCTTCCTTTTTAAGGAAAGCCTGCTTTTTTTACTTCAATTTATCATTTTCATAAGCATGAGTTAATTCTAAACCTGGGAAACCTTGTTGTCTTAATGCTTCAAAAATTAGTATATTGGCAGTATTGGATAAGTTCAATGAACGAACATGTTCATCGTTCATCGGAATACGAAGACAACCTTCTTCATGCTCGCGCATAAAAGATTCTGGAAGCCCAGTTGTTTCTTTTCCAAAAATAAAATAGTGATCTATAGTTGTATCTGTAAAATGTTCATCAGAATATATTTTATTAGCAAACTTAGAAATTAAATATAATTTCCCAGACTTTGAATACTCAATAAAGGCGTCTAAGCTCTCATGATATGTGATTTCTACTTCATTCCAATAATCTAATCCCGCTCTTTTTAAATGTTTATCATCCGTCTCAAATCCAAGCGGTTTAATTAAATGTAAATGTGTATTCGTTCCTGCGCACGTTCTTGAAATATTTCCCGTGTTTGCAGGGATTTGTGGTTCAAATAAAACAATATGATTTGGCATAATTATACTCCTTGTTCAATACTCCTTAATTTATATAAGGTTCTTTATTTTTATATATTTAACACAATTAACCAAGTAAATGCAGTACTTTCCTATGTTAAATTTTCTTTCATTAAAGAAATTGCGATTTGAAATTCTTCGATAGTTTCTAAATCTGTTTCTTTAGATAATGCTTCTTCCAAAAAAGAAACAACGTCTTCATTTGCTTCTCTTTTTAAAATGACAGAAATAGCCCAGGCTGCAGTGCCTCTAATCATTGGTCTTGGGTCCTGATCAATAACCCTTAATAAATCAGGAATAGCAGTTCGGTCACGATAATTTGCTAAAGCGATAATGGCATTTCTTTGTAAAGGTTTTTTCCCTCTCCAAGACCCAGCCATTTCTCCATAAGTATCCTTAAATTCCCGATTAGAAATTGTCAGTATAGGTTTGAGTAAAGGCATAGTTTTCTCAGGATCAGGTTCCATATCCTCATGAAAGTGCGAGTCTACTCCCTTATTATAGGGGCAGACAATCTGGCAAATATCACATCCGTAAATCATATGTCCCATTTTACGACGATACTCTTTAGGCATATATCCTTTTGTCTGAGTCTGATAAGATAAACATTTCTGTGCATTCATTCTACCATCTCCAAGCAGTGCACCAGTTGGACATGCTTTTACACACCTAGTACACTCTCCACAGCCGAAAGGAACTTCCTCGTCTGGTTCAAACTCTAGATTAGTTATAATTTCACCTAAATATACGTAGGAACCATATTCTTTAGTAATCAATAAGCCATTTCTACCAATAAATCCTAATCCGGCCCTTTGAGCGACAGCTACATCTACCAGTTCACCAGTATCAACCATTGGTTTGAATGAGGTCTCTTCACTAGTTTCCGTTCGTATGAACTCAATCAGTAGATCCATCCTCTTCCTCAAGACATCATGATAATCTGTTCCCCAGGAAGCACGAGCAAACTCTCCTCTTCTTTCTCCTTTGACTTTAGGTGGTTTTGATCGCATTTTTGATGGATAAGCTACAGCAATTGCAATAATTGAACGTGGCTTTGAAAAAATTTTTTCCGGATATATTCGTTCTTCAATAACATCGTGTTCAAACCCTGAAGTATACCCTTTTTCTTTTTGTTTGTGTAATTTATCTTCTAAGTCGTAAAAAGGTTCAGCATGAGTAAATCCAATCTTATCAATACCGATTTCATTGGCCTTTTGTTTTATTTTTTCTTTTAACTTGAGGTTAATTGAACTCTCCTCCAATCTAACCAATAATAGTTGGGTTACAGTAAATTTTACTAGAATTAAGTATAGTTCGCTATAATAAATTTTCACAAAAAAAAACGTATCGCCTCGGTGTCATGCACTGCGAAACGATACGTTAATTAAGCTGTTGTTTTTCACATTTTTTTATCAGCTTCTGATGGGGTGACTGATAAAAACCAATGAACCAAATCAGCTTATGTTCCATATGATAACATTGGACTATACGCATTGCAAGGCGCTATACAAATAAAATCTCGAAAACAAAGGAAATATTAACAATATTGTGAAATTTTCGTAAATAGGTTTACATTTTAGAAAAAAGCTAAACTTAGAGATTATTTTTAATCTAAAAAACATTATTCTTTAGTTCCTATCAAAATTTCCATTTCTACCGTAATTTTTTTAAATGGTTCTAAAATTAATTTTTCTTTAATCGAATCATTAATATTCCAGCTTAAGGGAGTCATGTTAAGCAAATGTTTCCACATAGTGAAATTTAAATTATGCTCGTAACTAATACTTATTCTATCAGCCTGAGGATAATGCTGGTAAAATTTATCTAGTACTTCTTTATTAGAATAGGGTGTATTATTTTTACCAACAAAATTTCTAATTTCAATTAAATATTTTTCTGCTGGAACAACTTTAATTACTTGACCGCCTGATTTCAGAATTCGGTCAAATTCTCCATAGTTAGATGGAGAAAGAATATTGAATATTGTGTCATAAGCATTCGAAGCATACGGTGACTGTGCTAGGTCTGCTACACACCAGAAGGCATCTGTATATTCTGCAGCAGCTAATTGTATAGCATCTTTAGAAATATCAAACCCTATATTTGTACCACCTAGTCCCTTTTGAATTAAATGATGCAAATGAGATCCTTCTCCACACCCTACATCCAGATGGACACCGTTTTTATTGTTCACTACCGAAATTACTTTTTCAAGAACAGGATACCATAAACCCTCTTGCGCAATTAATCTTCTGGATTGTAGCATATCTTTATCATATTCATTTTGTGATTGTTTGAGCAGAAAGTGCAGTGTACCTTTTTTTGAAAAATCAAATGAATGTCGATTTGAACATGTGAGTTGATATCCTTTGATATCAATAAATTGATTTTTACAAACTGGGCATTGGAATAAGTGTAAATGATTATTTATAAACATTTTTGCTTTTTCTATTTTTTTCATTAGATCCTCTTTCATTCTATAATTTCTAATACTTTTTACTCATTACAAGTCTATATTCTAGTAGTGATGTCTAATTCATGATATAACGAAATTAGAAAATAAGAAAGGATGATTTACATGCCATGGAATACAAATGACTATCCAGCATCAATGAAGAATTTAGATGATGTTGTGCGTAAAAAAGCAATTGATATTGGAAATGCACTGTTGGATAGTAACTATCCTGAAGATCGTGCAATTCCTATTGCAATCAGCCAAGCTAAAGAATGGTATAATGATGCTTCAGAAAAGGAGATACGATCCTACAAACATCAAGAAAATCCCAAGAAAAGTGATAAACATGATGATGATAGCAATTCAGACTTGCTCGATAATGATGTTCAAGTCTACTTTGAAGAGAATGAATGGAAAGTAAAGACAAAAGGCGCTAAAAGGCCTGATTCAACTTTTGAACATAAACAAGATGCCGTTGATAGAGCCAAAGAAATTGCTCAGAATAAAAATAATAACGTAATTAGGTATACAAAAGATGGCAAGAAACAAGATTGATACTAAGATTAAAAGCAGGAAAACTCTTCAATTACTGAGTTTCCCTGCTTTTTATTAACTAATCTCTAGATAATGGCATACTCATACATCTTGGGCCACCACGACCTCTTGAAAGCTCACTTGATGGGATTTCCAGAACTTTTACTCCATGTTCTCTCATTAATTCATTGGAAACATAATTGCGATTATAGGTGACTACTACTCCAGGTTTAATTGCTAAAGTATTTGAGCCATCATTCCATTGTTCTCTAGGTGCAGCAATAGCATCTCCTCCACCACAAGGAATCAATGCAATCTCTGACAGATTCAATGCTGCTTTTAAAGCTGCTGAAAGATCAGTCTGGTGCGTAACATCAATTTCATCTTTAGCTTTTCCTGGTTGAAGAATATATACTGACATTTTTCCATCTAGACTCTGTATACCCGGATGAATCGTAAATTTATCGGTGTCGATCATTGTAAATACTGTATCCAGGTGCATCATAGCTCGAACATGTGGAATCTCGATAGCTAATATTTTTTTGAAAGTGCTATTACTGGAGAAAAGCGTTTTAGCCAATTCTTCTATGGCACGTCCGCTTGTTCTTTGAGAAATACCAATAGCCAATACTTCATCACTCAGTACTAATACGTCTCCTCCTTCAATAGAAGTGGAAACCATACGATCTCTCCAGATATTCAGCCCGGAATCTTTAAAATCAGGATGATATTTAACAATTACTTCCATGAATAAAGATTCACGTTTACGAGCCGTGTAAGTCATATTGTTGATAGAAATTCCACTACCCAGAATATTTGCAGGATCGCGTGTATAATATAAATTAGGCATTGGCTGCATTAGGAATAATGATTTTTTTTGATGATCTGCGCTCCATGCTAAAGAAGTTGAATGAATGTCTACTTCATCATTACGCACTCCTGCCATGATTTTATCTACCATAGACTGGGTATCCATAGAAAATAAATAGCCAGTTAATTCATCAGCAATAGTTTTTTCATGGATATTGGACTCATTTATAAATTGCTGAACAATTTTTTCTTTATTTTTAGAGTGCTCTATTGCTTCTGCAGCAAGCTTTTCAAGGTAGTATACTTGTGCACCGTTATTTTTAAGCACGTCTGCAAAAGCATCATGTTCTTGCTGAATTATGGGTAAATAAGGGATATCATCAAATAATAAACCATGCATTGTATCAGGAGTAAGGTTTTCAACTTCACGCCCCGGTCTTTTCAACAATACAGAATTCAATTTTGATATTTCAGATGTTACATTAATGTTCAAGCTCATGTTTGTCCTCCTAGGGTATACACTCATAGATATAATAATAAAGACTTTTTAAATGAAAAACAAACATATTAACTAATTGGTAAAAAATTCAATTTATATTAGAAATATGGATTTTTATACTGCAATATGATAATTTAAACAATAAAAAATAGAGAAATCAGGAATAATCAAAAGGAATTATTTTATATTATCCTGACGTTTCTCTATTTTCATAAGCTAATTAATAAAAATACCGGTTTTAAAGTTGAGTATCTAAACTAGTTACCGGATCATCTTCCAGAGCATTATGTTCTGGAGGAGCAGCGACGGTTTCAGGAACTGCCTCATACTCTACAGGGGGATTATAAAATTCATTATCTGTCATTTTTTCAGAAAACTTGATCTCAGCATTTTCTACCATATTATCAAGTTTAATCACCAGTTTATTTTTTGAGTCATCTGCTTTCTCTTTAAACTTCTGCTGCAGTTCTTCTCCTGATTGCTTAGCGAGCAGGTAAGCTGCTGCTACTCCCAATGCACTTCCAAGTGCGATTCCGAAGCCAAAACTTCCTTTTGACATTTTCTATTCGCCTCCTATAAAATTTTCTCCATATTTTTCTAGTGTAACTAATTCAATACAGGTACATAATGCTTCTAGCGCGACTTCCAATTTATCAAGTTCTATAAAACTCGGAGCCAGCCGAATACTATTATCTAAAGGATTGATTCCATATGGATATGTTGCGTTCGCTGGTGTTAATTGTATTCCAATTTCACCCATTCTGTCTACTATTTCGGCTGCACAGCCATCCATCGTTGTTAAATGAACAAAATAACCACCATTAGGATTAGTCCAACTAATAAATTTTTCCCTGTCTTCAGTAAAATAAGCCTTAAAAATAGACTGAATCCAATCAAATTTCGGTTTTAAAATTTTTGCATGCTGCTCCATCAAGGCTTGAATCGTGTTAGAATCTTTTAAAAAAAGAACATGTCTTTTCTGATTTAATTTATCAAAACTTATGATTTGTGTGCTGAGTTCTTCTGCTAATCTAAGTATATTTTTCTCTGATGCTCCCACAGCAGCAACACCAGCTCCTGGAAAAGTTATCTTTGAAGTAGAAACGAACATATAAGGACGATTCGGAACTCCAGCTTTTTTACAAGCCTCCAGTATACTTTGTGCTTCCTCGTGCTCGTTGTTTAAATGATGAACAGCGTAGGCATTATCCCACATAATCAAAAAATCTTCAGCTGCAGTATGCATTTGTGCTAATCTTTCTACCACTTCATCAGAATAAGTCTCTCCTGTTGGATTACTATAAGTTGGGATACAAAATATTCCTTTGATTGATGAATCTTGAGAAACAATCTTTTCAACAAGTTCCATATCAGGTCCCTCTCCAGTTAATTCTACTGGAATCATTTCAATTCCAAGCCTTTCGAGCATTGCCCAATGACGATCATAACCAGGACTTGGGCATAGGAACTTTACTACTGTTTCTTTATTCCATTTATTATCCCCTGTGAACATATGCATCACAAGTACTGCATACATCAGCTGTAAGCTGGAATTTCCTCCTACTAGGGTTTCATCTATAGAAGTTTTTAAAATGTCGCCGAAGAGCTTTCTCGCTTCTCTAATGCCTAGCAGACCTCCGTAATTACGAATATCTTGTTCATCTTCACTCATCCAGTCGGGCAATTCCAATTTATTTAATAAAGCACTAGATAATTCTAGTTGTTTTCTGGAAGGTATTCCTCTTGACATATTTATATCAAATGGACGCTTTTTATAAAGATTATATTGCATACGAACTTGTTCTAATCTTGAGTCCAACTGTTTGTTATTCATATATTAAGTCCCTCATTTATCGCTAAGTTATGTTGAGCACTCTTATTCTTGCATATTAATAGGTTACTTCAAAGTATAGCTTACTTTATTGAGAAATGTAAACCATTAATCCGAATTGATACTATAATTATCTCATTTCTAAACTATTTAAATATTAAAAAAAGACAGAGCAAACAAACTGCTCTATCTTTAAATCAAGATTTAATTTGCTGCTTTATCTTCTCTATACATACATTATGATCATGTGCTCTGGCAGGACATTGATAGCGACCAAAAAATATCATACGATGATGTGCTATACTCCAAAGATCTTCAGGGAGTTTTTCCATTAAAGTATTTTCGACTTGTCTGACAGTAGCTTTTTGAGAACAAATATTAAATTTCTTGCTGATTCTTTCTACATGTGTATCTACAGCTATAGCTGGTTTATCAAAAGCAACGCTCATAACTACATTCGCAGTTTTTCGTCCTACTCCAGAGAGACTTTCTAATTCTTTATGCGTAGAAGGGACTACTCCTCCAAAATTTTCAACTAATTCTCTAGAACATTTTTTTATGAATTTTGATTTGTTTCGATATAAACCAATTGTTTTAATTTTATTCATAATGTCATCAAGTGGGGCCTCCATCAAAAGTTCGGGAGTCGGATATTCCCGAAATAATGCAGGAGTGACTTTATTGACAGAGATATCTGTTGTTTGAGCACTTAATATAACAGATATCAATAATTCAAAGGAATTTTTGTGAACTAATTCGGCTTTTGCATCTGGGAATATTTTTCCCATAGCTTCTATTAATTCAACAGTCTCTTTGCTCGTTAATAATTTTTCTTTGTCTGACATCTAATCCCCCTTGCTGGATAATCAGTAAATCAGTCTTTAAATTCTTTTAACCAGTCATACATCGGAACAGGCTTAGAAGGCTGATTAGTCGGGATGGTATCTTGAACTTTCTTATTACGATACTGTTTTGATTCTTTTTCAACTTGTTCTTTGCTTTTGATATTTTTCTTTTCCCAGCTCAATAAAATGCGATCAATATATTTCAAACTATAAACTTGGCTTAACACCGCTTCTCTTAGAGCCATTTGGATAAGATCTGGTTTATAATGATCTTCATCAATCCACATATTAAGCGTTTGGATTTCAATAGGTGAAAGAGGCCTGCCGAATTCCTTTTCAAATAGTTGATATAATTCTTTAGAATCAATCTCTGTCTGCATTCGTGCTTTGTCATTATCATTTTGTTTTAAGCAAAGCAGTACTTTTTCCCACAGAAGATCAAAGGAAAATTCATCTTTACTTTTACCATCTTCATCTACTTTTGTGTCAATCGTTAAAACATCTTTATTAATAAGTGCATGGACTTCTTTAAATGCATCATCTCGTGAAATCTTCATTCTATCAGCGATCACATTAATATTCGGGAACCCTTCACCTTGATCAACAAATGATTTTAACTGGATCAGAAATACCAGATTATCATTTGTAAGACCAAGCTGTTTGTAAGTCTGTAATAAAAGGGTAGAAATCGTTACGTGTCCAGATTTTAACCACTCTTTAAACAACTCTTCGTTCAACGGTCTCACCCTTTCATATTATTTTATAACCTTACGGATAGATTCTGTTCAATAAGCGTGGAAACGGAATGGCTTCGCGAATATGTTCAGTTCCAGATAACCAAGTAATTGTTCTTTCTAAACCTAAACCAAATCCAGAATGCGGAACACTACCATATCTTCTCAAATCTAGATACCAGTCATAGTCTTTGATATCTAAACCATGTTTTTCTAATTGAGTCTGCAAAGCTTCATAATCATCTTCACGCTGGCTTCCTCCAATGATTTCTCCATAACCTTCAGGAGCAATCATATCTGCACATAATACTACATCATCTCTATCTGGATGAGGCTTCATGTAAAACGGTTTAATTGCTTTTGGATAGTTCAAGATAAACACTGGCTGATCGTATTGATTTGCAATAAATGTTTCTTGTGGAGATCCGAAATCCTCTCCCCATTCGATATCAAAGTCGTTATTCTGAAGTAAATCTACTGCTTCATCATAAGAAATCCGTGGGTAAGGTAATGTTGTATATTTTTTTAATAGTTCTTTGTCTCGCTCTAAAATATCTAATGCCATATCACAATTATCCAAAACATTTTGGACAAGATAAGCAACATATTTTTCTTGAATTTCTAAAGATTCATTTTGATCCATGAAGGCCATCTCTGGTTCAATCATCCAGAACTCGATCAAATGACGACGAGTTTTAGATTTTTCTGCTCTAAATGTAGGACCGAAAGAAAATACTTTTCCTAAAGCCATTGCAGCAGCTTCCATATATAACTGTCCACTTTGTGATAAGAAAGCATCATATTCAAAATATTGTGTATGGAAAAGCTCTGTAGTATCTTCTGCAGCATTCCCTGTTAAAATTGGTGGATCGACTTTCAAAAAACCTTCATTATTAAAGAATTCATAAGTCGCACGAATCACTTCATTACGAATCTGCATAATAGCGTGCTGTTTAGATGAACGTAACCACAAATGGCGATGGTCCATCAAGAACTCAGTGCCGTGCTCTTTAGGCGTAATAGGATAATCTTTAGATTCACCGATTACTTCAATTTCTTTTACATGGATCTCATAGCCGAATTTTGAACGGGTATCTTCTTGTATAATTCCAGTTACCCAGACAGAAGATTCTTGAGTAAGGCTTTTGGCCAAATCAAATATAGATTCTTCAACTTCACTTTTGACCACTACGCCTTGAAAGTATGCTGATCCATCACGCAACTGAAGAAATGCGATTTTACCACTTGAACGTTTATTTGAAATCCATCCTCCTATTCTTACCATTTCGCCTATATGTTTAGAAGCTTCAATAATTCTAATTTTTTCCACTGTTTAATCTCCTTATCCAAAATGCTATTTAATAGTTTATTTATATATTATCTATAGTTCGTAACCATTCGCCATCTTCTAAAGATAGAATGTAGTAACCCAAACGACCATTTTCATTCCGGTAACTAACTTCCCATATAGGTATGTTATTATCCATCCCAATACGAGCCTCCAAAATTTTATCAGGTTGACGAGCTTCGCGTGTTTTTTGAATGGCTGATTGTTTAGATATTGTTTCTTCTATTGGAATAGAAGTCACATCACCGTTATCTTGATTAATCAATACAACAAGTTCAGTATCCTCCTCAGTCTTTCCAACAACCGTAAAAAACGTTTCGGTATCGTTATACCAATAAAATTCTTCAGGTGTAATGATGTCAGAATGAGCAATTGCGTATTCAAAAGCTTCTTCTTTAGAGTTATTGTATGGCGCAACTGATCTCCTGTATAATACAATTGATCCGATTATCAGCATAATCAAGAATACGGTAAGGCCAATAAAAAATTTTTTCAATTTATTTCCCTCACAGTCTTAAAGTTCAACTATCTAAGTATATCAAATTAAGGTTTAGAAATAAATATTATTAGAAACTTTCGCTTATTTATAAAAGTTAATCTTTCAGGAACTCATTGATTGATTCTGAGATAACCTCTAAAGGTAATTGTTCGATTTTTACTCCAGATGGCAGAGATTGCTGAAATACAGAAGCATAACTTGAATCAACGTATCTGCTATCTAATATAATTAAGATCCCTTTATCTTTTTCAGAACGAATCAAACGTCCAAAGCCTTGTTTCATTCTGAGAACAGCTCGAGGTAAGGTATCTTGTATAAAAGGATTTTGATTATGCGTCAGCAATTCTTTATGACGCATTTTAACTGTTGGCAGCTCTGGAGAATCGAAAGGCAGCCTTGTAACAATAACAATTTTTAAGGATTCTCCTGGTAGATCAATCCCTTCCCAGAATGTATCAGCTCCCAGAAGTAAAGCATTACTGTTCTTTTTGAATTGCTTTATCAGTTTAGACTTAGTTCCAGATATATTTTGAGCAAGTATTAATTTATCAGCAAGTGATTTTCTGTTTTGTAAGTTATGGTAAACCTTTTGCAATGATTCAATAGATCTAAACAAAATCAGTACATTATCATCTACTTCTTTTGCTAAAAGTTCTATTGAATCAGTTAGATACACTAGGTAATCGTCATTAGTTGATTCTTTTACGGCTAACTGCTTATCAGGTAAATATACTTTAGTCTGCTTCTCATACTGATAAGATGATATGAGTTCTACAAAATCAAGTTTATCTAGTTCTAATTGTCTTTTGAAAAAGTCGATTGACTGATTATAAGACAGCGTACTGCTAGTATACAGAACATGACTATATCGCTCTAGTGAATGCAATAGTTTATCTTTCATAAAAAGACTAGTTCTATTAAATCTGAAAGTAACGCTTGGATTTTTTGAATAGTAAGAAACCCAAGAATGATCCCCGTGACAGCTCTGGTCAAATACAGTTTTAAATGCTCGTGCATTATCGGTAATTTCTTCTAGAAAATCATTAAACATAAGTATATTAAACAATTCAGAAGAAGACAACTGTTCCGTGGCTTCTAAGCATTTTTGTACGATATGATTTCCTACATAGGCTATCTCATATACTAGTCTAGTTAATTCTTTCACTGTCTTCTTAAGAGGTAGACTTAATTGAGAAAACTCAACAGAATTTTCCTGCCACTTAATAACACGAGAATTTTTTTCTATGGGTATGTTTAACTGATCAAGCCAATAATCTATAAATGCTTCCCATTCTGATTCAAAAAGCACTTTATTCGTTTCGATAGACTGTACTTGATATTCTTTGATTACCTTTCTTTTAGATAATGCATACAAAGTTGCTATAATAGAATTTTCTTTTTCAATTGTACCAAATCTTTTAAAAATTGATATAAATGAATTGTAGGAAATCGTCTCTGTAGCAGCATCTTGAACAACATCAGGGAAAAAGTGAGCTTCGTCAATCAGAATTTTTTTGACATTAGTAAATAAGCTGTTTTCTTTTTTCTTCCAGTCTTGTACCAAAAAAGCATGATTTGTAACAATAATAGCAGCATGCTTAAGAGCTTCTTGAGCACGATGATAAAAATCGAGATCGGTCCACTTTTCAATTGATTGAATTGGAATATCAGTTTGTCCTATTCTGATATCTGTCCAGAAATCGTGGCTGTTATTTCCTCCAGCACCTAATTCATCCAAATCTCCAGTAACAGTTTCAGTTAACCAAACTAAAATTCGCATACAAAATAACGATTCAATGTCCTCAAGATCAACATGCTTCATTTTATATTCAAAATTCGCCAAAGAAAGATAGTGATATTTCCCTTTTACTGAAGCAACTTTCAAAGGTAATGGTAGAAATCGATCTAAATAGGCAAGTGTTTCTTCTACCATTTGTCTTTGTAAAATCGTTGTTTTAGTACTAATTAAAATAGGGCTCTTTGAAGAGGCAATAAAACTGACAGGAAACAAATATCCTAATGATTTACCTAAACCAGAGGAGGCCTCAATAGCTAATCCATCCATCTTTTCAGGTTTGCTAAAGTATTGATAAACTGTATCCATCATCTCTTCTTGCGTTGTTCTTTTTAAGTAAGAATCATCAAAAAAATCAGTTTTGCCACTAGAAGTTTCAGGATAAAATGTATTTCTACTCTCATTTAAATAATTGGAATTTTTAGAAGGATCTTTTAAAGCAATTCCTTCGGCGATCACAAGATCTTCACTTAAATCCTTCGGTGCATTTTTCATAATCTCTAATGCATGCTCAAAAAAAAGATGTGTTTCTGCAATACAATAAGATGATAACTCAGCTAATTTTTCTACAGTTGTTAATGGAAGTGTTTGTAGTTTTTCATCCATCCTATTAAGTAAAAATGCTGTCGCTTCAGCATCAAATAAAGCATTATGAGGGCGATCCAAGTCATAATTCAGCCATTCTACGATTTCCTGTAAAGCATAACTATTTGATGTCGGAAAAATAACTTGTGCAAGCTCAACTGTATCGATTGCTGGAATAGTTAATTTGGGAAAGCCGACTCTTTTAAATTCCTCATTTAAAAATTGGAAATCAAAGCCTACATTATGGGCAACAAAAATCGTTTCTTCAAGCATCGAGTAAAGAACAGGAGCAATATCTTCAAAATAAGGTGCTTCCTTAACATCTTTGGGACTTATTCCTGTAAGTTCCTGGATTCTTTTTGGAACACTTTTTAAAGGGTTAACATAGGTATCGAAGGATTCCAAAATTTCTCCATTTTCTAAAAGTACACAAGCAAATTGAATCATTCTGTCATTTTCTATATTTCCACCCGTTGACTCTATATCTACAATAGCATAAACCTGATTTTCCCTCATAACAGCCTCCTTTCTAACACCAAAAACATTAAAATTAAATTTCTTTCTGTTCAGGTATTAATTGTTTATCAGTTATCCATTCTAAAATTTGAGAATAGTCATTTTCTATTTCTTTGTCCAGCACAGCCTGTTCTATTTGTTCTAACAAATCTCCAAGCCATTTCCCTGCATTATGATCAGTTAATTTTAAGAGATCACTTCCTGAAACAGCTAATTCTTTTTTTGAATAGATGGGAAGACTGTTATATGTGCTTTCGACTAAACCTAGATTAGAAGGATATCCCAATAAATCTAAAACTTTTTCTGTTTCAAGTGATAAATTTATTCCGACTTTGTAAACTGTCTTTACATTGATTTGCTTATGCAGTCTCTCTTGAATTGTGTTATATACTATTTCAATGTCTTGAATCATTTTATTTGAAAGTTTCCATGAACGAAGAAAACCTCTATGCTGATTAAACTTTAGAGATGAAAGCAATAAATATGATACCCAAATTTGTAATTCATTCTCAAAATCTTCTTCTATATTAATAAGACCTTCAAGTCCTTGTCTATCAAGTCCCGGACAATATACATATAAGTCAGTTTCTATAAAATAAATAAGACCTTTATTTTTTGACCTTCCTAAAAGCATCTTGACAAATTCAATTTGAATCCTTTCCATTGCAATATGTTCAAGCAGACGAGCATGTTTTTTAATTGCATTAACAGTATTTTCTTCTATTTCAAAATCTAACTGTGATGCAAAACGAGTCGCTCTCAGCATACGAAGAGCATCTTCATTGAAACGTTCATCTGGTATACCTACTGCTTTGATAAGCCGGGATTTCAAATCCTCTTTACCCTTGAAATAATCATGAATTATTCCTTCACGATCCATCGCCAGAGCATTGATCGTGAAGTCTCTTCTTTTCAAATCTTCTTTTAATGAACGCACAAAAGTAACCGAATCCGGACGTCTGAAGTCCTGATAAGTTGATTCGGTTCGAAAAGTCGTTATTTCATAAGAATTATTTCCAGATAGAATCATTACTGTACCGTGTTCTATTCCTACATCAATTGTCTTCTTAAAGAGATGTTTTACTTCAAGGGGAAAAGCACTAGTTGCTATGTCTACATCATTTACTTCTTTCCCTAATAAAGCATCTCTGACACTACCGCCTACAAAGTAAGCTTCGAAACCAGCGGTATTAAGCTTATCTAAAACAGGTAGAGCATCAATAAATACTTTATTTAATTCGATTCTATTGTTTACCATATTAAACGTGCGACAACGATCTTCAATCTTATTACTTGAAGTGTCTCGCCAGCTCGCTCCTTTACTAATTCAAAGATATATTCTAATCTTCAACTCTTTCAAATCGATCATAATCTCTTGTATTAAACTTATTCATTACGATTTTAAATGCTTCAGACAAGTCTATGTTTAAGGAGTTCGCTAGACTAATAATTACGAATAACACATCTCCTAATTCTTCTTCAATAGATTTTTCACTTTCTTCAGTCTTCTTCTGTTTATCACCATGTATATGGTTAATTTCTCTGGCAAGTTCTCCAACTTCTTCTGTTAACCTTGCAAGCTGACCTAAAGGTGAAAAATAACCTGCTTTAAACTGTTTTATGTACGCATCAACTTCATTTTGCATCTTATTAATATCTGTCATTACAAAACACCTCAATTCATTTAAATATCAGAATTATAAGAATCAATAGAGTACAATCAATCTATCTTAACCAATTGCACTCCATTATTCTCTAATTTTGCTGATGCTATATGGTATTCTCATTTAATATCCTCCTAAACCTTTCCGACTTCTTGAGTTGCTCGACGCAATGTTTCATCTGTTGACTGCAACATTCGCTGATTCGCTTCGAACTCTCTTGAAATCTGCATCATATCGCTCATAACATCTACCATATCTACATTAGATTGTTCAACCTGCCCTTGCAGTACTGTAAAACCTGTGCCCATAGGTATACCAGCTTCACTTTGAAACATAGTGTCTCCTACACTAGTCAGTGCAGCCTGATTTTCGAAGTTGGTAATATATAAAAATTGTTCCGCACCTTGTTCTGTCTGAACAAATCCATTCTGATCTACAGTGAATGAATCCGAATCAACAGTGATAGGTTGTGTTCCACCACCAGGGAGTATCCCCAAAACTGTATACCCTTCTTGAGTAACAAGCTGATTTTGATTATTAACACTAAAATTACCATTTCGAGTATAAAAAATTTCTCCTGTCGGACTCTGAACAGTAAAAAACCCATCTCCGTTTAAAGCAAGGTCCGTCTGATTGTTGGTAGATTGAACTGCTCCGCCACTAAGATCCCGATATGCTTCGTCCAATTGATTACCAAAGGTAATTTGTCCAGTTTCTCTACGTAGATTAAGTTCAGGACCTCTTGTATAGTTATGTACATCGACTCGTTCTGTAGCACTTGTTAATAATTGTTGTGACTTATAACCTGGAGTGGTTACATTTGCTGTATTAGTAGCTAAGTTCTTTTGCTTTTCAGATAAAACATTAAAGCTTCTTGATAACGTGTCAATACCTCTAATCATTAGCGTACTCACTCTCCAATATCTCTCTTAATTTCAATAGTGTTTTCCCATGGATCTGAGAAACTCTGGGAACACTTACATCAAATATATAGGAAACTTCCTTCATACTCAATCTTTCAACATAAATTAATTGTAAAATTTGTTGTTCTCGTTCACTTAATTTTGAAACTGCATTGGTCAGATAAATGGATTGTTCTTTTTTTAATAACGTATCATCAACAGCTGCTTCATTACGGTCATTAATAGCATCCATCATTGTTACTTCGTTATCTGAATCAACATTTATTACTTCATCCAAAGAGACATAAGCCAGTTGATGGACTGTGTCATGAATCCCTTCTAAATCTTTCTTAGTTAGTTCCAGCTTTTCACAAATTTCTTTTTCTGTAGGATTTCTTTTAAGCTGAACCTCTAGTTCTTCCTTTGCCTTATAATAAATATTCAATTTTGCCATTCTTGATCTAGGTACCCTAGATGTTTTTCTTACTTCATCTATAATTGCACCTTTGATTCTTATATAAGCATAATTTTCAAAAGGGACCTTTTGAGTTTTATCGTAGCGTTTCAAAGCATCCATTAAGCCAATCACTCCAATGTTTACCATGTCTTCGTGGTCATAATCTCTGTTTCTGACATTTATGGAGTGAACTACTTTATGCACTAATGGCATATACTGTAATATAATCTCGTTTCGATCTTCTACTTCCAACTAATAAACTCCCTTTCTTTCATCATTCTTTAATCTCAATCATCCCAACAGTTTCTATCGGACAGTCGTTTGGCACCTCATTTAATGAAACTACTGTAAGTTCTGGAAAATTAAAGGTAATAAGATTCTTAACTGCAGCTCTTATCTTTGGCGCCGTTAGAAGAACATGCGGAATTCCCTGTGCATTTAAAACTGAATGTTGCTGATTAATACTGTCAAACAGCCGAGTAACAATCTGTGGTTGCAGGACAGGTATTGAACCGGCAGATGATTTTTGGATACTAGTACTTAGTATTTCTTCTGTATCGGGATGGACAGTTAAAACATTTAATGTTCCTTTTTCATCAAAAAAAGGTTTTACAATAGTACGTTTTAAAGATTGTCTTACATACTCTGTTAATGTTTCCGGATCTTTAGTCGAACTTCCATAATCAGCTAATGTTTCTAAAATAGTTTCTAAATCAGTAATTGCTACATCCTCTTGTAATAAATGCTGCAGTACTTTCTGTACATCACCAAGCTGAAGGATATCTGGAATCAGTTCATCAATAACAACATTGTACTGATCTTTAATTCCCTCAAGCAATTCTTTAACTTCTTGTCTTCCAAGTAAATCATGAGCATTGCTTTTGATGACTTCTTTTAAGTGGGTAATCAATACAGTGAGCGGATCAACAACTGTAAAATCGTGCAATTCAGCGATTTCTTTATTTTTAGCCGTTACCCAAAGAGCATCTAACCCAAAGGCAGGTTCAATCGCCGGAATACCCTCAAAATCAAATTCCTCTGAAGCTCCTCCAGGTTCTACTACTAGATAACGATCCGGATACAGTTCTCCCGCTGCTACTTCATTTCCTTTTATTTTAATGACATATTCATTTTGTCCCATTTGTAAATTATCTCTAATTCTTATTGGATTTAATAAAATTCCTTTTTCATGAGATAATTGTTTCCTTACTGCAGCAATCTGTGTAGTCAAGTTTGATTCCTGGTCTTCATTAGCTAACGGAATCAAACCATAACCGATTTCAATTGCAATCCTGTCAACTTGGAAACTAGCCACCGATTCTTCTTCTTTAGTAACTGGCTGATTTTGTTCAGATAATTGCTGCTGCATTTTTGTATCTGCAGCAACTTGTTTCTGCCCTTCATTTACTAAGTATCCAGCAACACCTAAGGCCGCTCCAAGAATCAGAAATGGTAGTATTGGAAATCCTGGTATGATTGCAAATATGACCATTAAAGCTGAAACGATATATAATACTTGAGGAACATTAAACAATTCCCTACCAATAGTATCACCGAATGCTTTTTCATTTGAAGTTCTAGTTACAAGAATTCCTGAAGCAACTGATATCAGTAATGAGGGAATTTGACTTACCAGACCATCACCGATCGTAAGTTTACCGAAATACTCCAAAGCCTCTGTTATGGTATAGCTCCCTTGCATGGAATGAATCAAGATGCCACCAATCAAATTGATGATTGTTATAACTAAACCAGCTATGGCATCTCCTTTTACAAACTTACTGGCTCCATCCATAGAACCATAGAAATTCGCTTCTTTCTCTAAATTAGACCGTCTTAATTTGGCAGCTTCTTCTGTAATTAGTCCAGAGTTCAAATCAGCATCAATTGCCATCTGTTTACCAGGCATTGCATCCAAAGTAAATCTTGCCGATACTTCCGCTACCCTACTTGCACCATTTGTTACTACTAACATTTGAACCAGTACAATAATAACAAAAATCACTGCTCCGACAATGTAGTTGTTACCCGCAACGAAATTAGCAAAAGTATCAATTACCTGTCCTGCATCTCCTTCGCTCAAAATCAAACGTGTTGAACTTACATTTAAGCCAAGTCTGAACATAGTTGTTATCAGCAACAATGTAGGGAAACTTAAGAAGTCCAAAACTGAATGAGTATACAAGGTTAGAACTAATATTGTAATCGCAAGCGAAATATTGACGACTAATAAAAGATCCAAGACGAAAGTTGGCATCGGAATCATAATGATTCCGATAATAGAAACAACAATAAAAGCGACGAATATATTTAAATAATTGCTGATTCCAAATTTAGTTGATGTCGAAGCTTGATTCATCTTGATTCTCCTATTCATGATTTTTTAAATTTTATTTTTCTTACGTTTTTCTGCTTGGAATACAAGCGCTAATATTTCCGCGATGGCTTGATAAAGTTCTATTGGAACTGGGTCACCTGGTTCAACATCTTTATACAATGCCCTAGCAAGTGGTCTATTTTCAATCATTGGAACCTCTTTTTCTCGTGCTCTTTCTTTCATACGAAAAGCCATCAAGTCTTGTCCTTTAGCTAATACCACTGGAACCTGATCTACTTTTTGATCATATCTAATAGCAATTGCAAAGTGAGTCGGATTAGTTATGAGAACTGTTGCTTCATCTACATCAGAGATTTTTCCGCTTAATAATTCTCTATAGCGGGCTTTCCTCTGAGATTTTATCTGAGGATCTCCTTCCATCTCTTTATACTCATCTTTTATTTCCTGCATAGACATCATTAATTCTTTATTATGGGAGTACCTTTGAAAAATAAAATCTGCAACTCCTAGTACAGCTAAAAATATTGCAAGATTAAAGGCTAGTCTGGAAACTAATTCAATCATTAACGGAAAAATATTTGGAGAACCGATTTTCCCCGAATTCATAATCATAAATCCAGATTTATATAAAGTATATAGAGTAAAACCTACTACGATAAACAGTTTGGCCAAATTTTTAAATAACCCAAAAGCTGCTTTTTTACCAAAAATATTTTTAAACCCCGATACTGGATTTAACTTTTTCAGACTTGGTTTGAGCGGTTCGCCGGTAAGCATAAAACCGACTTGTGCTAAATTTCCAAATATAGCTGTCAGAAAAGCAATAACTAAGAATGGTGCAGATAAAATTAGAAAGTATAAGATAGCATTTGATCCAATATTTCCTAATTCATTATGTATGTTTTGGATGTTAAAACCATTTTTCAGCATATTCCGTAAAAAAACGAACGCTCTTTGAAATACATACGTAGCCAGTCCAGTGAAAGCTAAAGCGAAAATACCAAAAGATAAAGCAGAAGATAAATCTTGGCTTTTTGGTACTTGTCCTTTTTTTCGTGCATCCCTAAGTTTCTTTGGCGTGGGCTTTTCGGTTTTTCCATCTTTTTCTGCCACTAGACTCACCTCACTTGTTAAAAAATCAATTACTTAAAGAATTTAAAAATTCATCCATATACTTAATCATTTCCGGAAAGATTTCTGAAATATTTTCCATCAACATAGGTAAAAATATAAACATGAATACTAAACTTACTAATATCTTCATAGGTATACCTAAAATCAGCACATTGATTTGAGGAACAGTTCTAGAAATTAGAGCTAAGGTTAGTTCTGATAATAGCGCTACTATAATAAATGGAATTGCTAAGCTCAAAGCTATTTCAAACACATGTCCAAACAACTTTACTATTCCTTCAACACCAAAACTATTAAAAACAATCTGATTTAAAGGAACATACTCGAATGATTTTACTAAACTTCTAATCACAATATGATGAATATTAGCAATAAAGAAAATAGCGATTGAGATCCAATAATAGATTTTTCCAAAGTTTGATGCACTCACACCAAGAGAAGGATCATATATTTGTCCCATTGAAAATCCAACTTGAAAATCTACTAAAGATCCTGCAATATCTACAGCTGTAAAGAAGAGAATGGTTATGTAAGCTAGTGCCATACCAATAAACAATTCTTTGATTCCCAACAGTAAAAATAATCCTATAGTAAATGGTGTTTGGATTGGATCTATAAATCCCATTACTGTAAATGATAGAGCAAATGATATTCCTAACTTGGCAACCTGCGGAAAAGCTTTATTAGAAAATCCCGGACTCAATGAGATAAAAGTAGTGATACGAATTAATATTAGTAAAAAGTGCTGTAGTTGATCTATCATACTATTCATAACCCGGCAATAATATCGAATAATCGTTCAGTAAATGAAACTAGTGAGTTTAACATAAAATTACCCAACAGAACTAGCGTTAACAGTATAGCAAATAATTTAGGAACAAAACTTAAAGTTTGTTCTTGAATTTGAGTAGTAGCTTGTAAGATACTGACAACTAAACCAATAACTAGTGCAATGATTAATACAGGCGCTCCTACACGCAGCATCACGAGAAAAGCATCTTGTAAAACATCTAGTACATTTTGTGTTGTCATATCATAAAACCCTCTCAAATTTATATATTAATAAAAACTGCTGACTAAAGATTCAACAACCAAATACCATCCATCTACCATCACAAATAGTAATAATTTAAAGGGAAGAGAAATCATGACCGGTGATAACATGAACATTCCCATCGACATCAAGATACTTGCAACTACAATATCGATAACTAAAAACGGAATAAATATCAAAAATCCAATTGTAAATGCTGTTCTTAATTCGCTAATAGAAAAAGCTGGTATAATCGTTGTCAGCGGCAGGTCTTGCGGTGTTTCAGGATAATCTTCTCCAGATAAGTCTACGAATAACTCTATGTCACTTGTTCTAGTTTGATTTATCATAAAATCTTTAATTGGTTTTTCTGCTTCTATAAATGCTTCTTCCCTGGACAAATCGCCTTCTAGCATTGGTGTCAAGGCTACTTCATTAACATCTTCATAAACAGGTCGCATTACAAATAGTGACAGAAACAAAGCCAGTCCAATTAATACTTGGTTTGGTGGGGTTTGCTGTGTCCCCAAAGCATTTCGAGTAAAAGAAAGCACGACGATCATTCTAGTAAAGCTTGTGGTTAATACTAAGAAAGAAGGAATCAATGCTATTAATAGAAGGAGTAGATACAAATCGATGACTTCGGAAGATTCACCTGCATTTGAAAATACATCTACTAAATTTTCCACGATAAGATAATTCCTTTCTTAGTCTTGCTTAAAAGAGTCTTCATACTTTTTCTTTAATTGACCGTATTTGCCTTTTAAGTCACCTGTTATTTTCTTTAAATCGGTTATATTTTTGGTATCTTGTGTTTGTTGATGAATTCGCTTTTGAATATCCTCTTTTTCCTTTTGAGAAAATTCTTTAATAACTTCATTACCACTCTCACTGAAACTCATCAGCATATATTGTGTACCAATTTGTACGATACATAAGGAGGAACTTTTTGAAACAGGTACACGTTCGATTATTTTAATTGCTTTACTTCGTACTTGATTTATCCTATCTAATCTTTTTAATAAGAAATTAGCTAATATAATGATTAGGAAAAGGGCAAACAGCATTTGTAAAAATTGACTTATACCTATACCTGGCATCTGATTCCTCCTATTCTTGTATTGTCAAATCCTGTTTAATTCTGCGTTAGAATATTAGTGATATAGACCTCATCAATAATGTCTTCTCCAAACGACTCATTTATACGATTTTTCAAATCATTTTTAATAATAAATGAACCATTTTCTCGTTTCAGCAATGTGTCGATACTTTCGTTTGAAACAACATGAATAACTGCATCCCGCACTTTAGCAATTTCTTGATTAATCAGCTCTTCAGCACCTTCTTCATAACTGCTGACAGATACTTCCAATTTCACTATTGCTGTATCATTACCATTTTCATCTGATACATTGATCAGAAATTCTTCTAGTGGAACTTGAACTTCAACTGGCTCAGGTTCTTCTGTAAGTTTACTGATGAAAGGTATTTCACTTGAATCACTAAGTAGTGAATATCCGACAAATCCTCCTAACAATAGGATAACAACAGCTAGAGAAATAATAATAACTTTGCTTTTACTGCCCTTATTTTTAGTATCGGCTGCTACTGTTGGATTATTCGCCATATTCTACTTCCTCTCTATCTTCATACATAATAATTACATTTACTCTTCTGTTTAGTGCTCTATTGGCATCAGAGTCATTAGGTACTAAAGGAGAATGTTCACCATATCCTTTTGCAGATAATCTACTTGGAGAAATTCCCCTTTCTTCACTTAAATAGCGCAATACTGAAACTGCTCTACCAGTAGAAAGTTCCCAGTTTGAGGGAAACTCAGAAGTATTCATCGGTACATTGTCCGTATATCCTTCAACCACTATCTTATTATCGAAGAGATCAAATAAACCTGATAATTTACTTAACGTTTCTTCTCCAGAGGATGTAATATCCGCGCTACCTGAAGTAAATAATATAGATTCTTGAATGTCTATATAAACGCCTTCGGTATCACGAGTGATCGTTAAATCAGATTCTATTCCATTCTCAGCCATATATTCATTTGCTGTCTCATATAATTCCTGTACTTCTTGCGGAATCACATTCGAATTTTCAGCACTTTCAATATCTTCTACCGTTAAATCTTCTGGATCAGCTTGATCAATATCTTCCATATCAGCAGTATTAAGATCAGTGATGGTACTACCATTTTCTTCCAGGATTGAATCATTACTGCTTCCTGCCAGAGCAACTCGAAGTGACTCAGCTACTGCTCTGAATTGTTCTTCACTGACTGCTGACATTGAAAACAATAGAACAAAAAATGTTAGTAATAAAGACATCAGATCAGAATAAGTTGCCATCCAAGCAGGCGCTCCACTTGACTTAGGTTTTTTCTGTTTTTTTGCCATAGGATTCCCTCATTTGCTGCATCTTTATTTTTCTGAAACTGCTGCTACTGTTTCGTCTTCTTGTTTAGCAGCTTTAAGGTCTTTCTGTGAAATGAAGCTTTGAAGTTTCTGTTCAATTACTCGAGGATTTTCACCTTTTTGAAGAGCAAGTACCCCTTCAAGAATCATCTCATTTGTCTTCAACTCATTATCAGTCTGCATTTCAAGATTTTTAGCCAAAGGAATGAATATGATATTCGCCAGAAAACTTCCGTACAAAGTTGTCAGTAAGGCTGTTGCCATTCCAGAACCAATTAGTGAAGGATCCTGAAGATCACCAAGCATGGCAATTAATCCAACTAAAGTACCAATCATCCCAAATGCCGGAGCATATTCTCCCCATTTACTAAAGATTTCTTGCCCTACAGAGTGTCTATTTTCAGTTTGTTCAAGCTGCACAGTCATAAGTTCTTTAATGGTATCCTCATCTGTTCCATCAACAACCATTTCCAGCCCATATTTGAGTAATGGATACTGCAGTTCACTAATATCACCTTCGATTGATAAGATTCCTTGAACTCTAGATTTTTTTGTGATTTCAATAATCTTATCTATTAAAGCTACTCGATCGTTATCTGGTGCAATAATTAATTTCATTACTAAACTCGGAATTTTTTTCATCGTTTCAATCGGAAAACTAATCATCAAAGCGCAAAAAGAACCTAAAAGTGTAATAATCAAAGATGGAACATCAAAAAATCCTGCTAGCGGACCACTGGATGACATAGCATATATGATCAATCCAATACCTGCAATCATACCAATGATAGGTGTAAAGCTTCGTTTCATTCTTTTACCTCCCATGGATTGCGATAAACCTGATTTTTAAATTGGATAACTTTATCTCTAATTTCTTCAGGTGTCTCTTGAACCCAAATCGTCTTTTGATCAACCAGTGTAATCAAAGTATCGTACTCTTTTTCTACCTTATAGATCAGATCACAATTAAGATAAAATTCTTTTCCAGCTAAAGATTTTAAAAGAATCATTTTATATCCTCTTTCTATTTTTGATCTTGAGTATTCAACTAATTTTTAGATTAACGTTTTAAGTTGATCAATTCTTGCAGCATTTCATCTGATGTTGTTATACTACGAGAGTTTGCTTGATAAGCTCTACTCGCTACGATCATCTCTGTAAATTCAGTTGCTAAATCAACATTTGACATTTCCGTAAATCCAGAACGAATAATTCCATATCCGTCATCTGAAGGGCCTCCCAATTGTGGCTCACCTGAGTTAGTAGTTGCGTTATACAAATTACTACCTGCTTTTTCTAAACCATCAGGGTTAGCAAAGTTTGACAAGGCTACTCTACCTAAAACATAGGTATTTCCATCACTATATGTAGCAATGATTGTTCCAGAGTTATCGATATTATAGTCTTGTAATTCAAGTCCATTCATAGTCTGATTGATTTGAATCGGTGTTAATGCAGTCGGTAAATCGTCACTATCGTATCCTGCTTCAGGCGTCATTCCTCCAGCAGGAACATATCCCATAACTTTATATCCATTCGCTGATGTAAGGTTTCCATCGTAGTCAATTGTAAATCCGCCATCACGAGTATAGTTGACATTTTCTTCAGTACCATTTTCACTAACGACGAAAAATGAATTATCCCCGTTTTGAATAGCAAAATCTAACCCTCTACCTGAGTACTGCAATGAACCACCTTGCATCAGCATATTTGTAGCTGCAACTTGTGAACCCAGTCCAACCTGTTGAGCGTTGATACCGCCTCGTCCATTATTATTTGGCCCTTGGGCTACTGCGTTTGTTTGTGAAATCATATCTTGAAAAGAAACTGATTGGGATTTAAAAGCTGTTGTGTTCACATTAGCAATGTTGTTAGAAATAACATCCATTTTAGTTTGTTGACCTTTCATGCCAGTGATACCAGAATATAATGATTTTAACATTTTGAATCCTCCTATTATTTACCTTTATGTGGTTTGAGATGTCTCTAAATCAGTCGGTCAATAGAGAATAGCCTCTTTTCAGTCCAGCTTATACATCTCTTTTAACTTGAATAGCACTATCGATATTTGTTACTTCGTTCATTTCGTCTGACTTCAAAGCTGTGATTACTTTTCGATTTTTAATACTTGCAATCAGCGCTAAATCATCGTACAAAATCAAAGATTGTTTAGAACCTTTATCAGCTAGCGTTTGTACAGCTTCTTCTAAATTATTCAAATCAGTTTGATCTAAAGAAATACCATGCTGATCTAATCTTTTCTGGGCATGATTAGAGAAGGTAACTTTAGCTTCTGTGTTGGCATTTTTTAATGCATCTTCGATAAATGAACCAAACTTGCGATCTAGTTGAATGGAAGGCTGCTTAGTTTTAAAAGATTGTTGTGAAGTTTCTATAGATTTAGAAAGTTTATCAATCACTTGTTTCCCCAACTTCAACTATATTATTGAGTGAGTATGATTTACCATCTACTTGTATCGTAGCGTAGCCACTATCAAAACGAACTTTTTCCACAACACCATTTACTAACTGATCTTCCTCTGTTTTTAGTGAAACTTGCTTACCTACCATACCTAATGCTTGTTGTTGTTGTGTCATTAACATAGTAGTTTGCATAGTTTCTGTTAATTCCTGCATTGAATCCAGCATTCCAAACTGCACCATCTGACCGATATAATCAGTTTCTCCACCGCCACTGCCGCTACTTCCATCTAGTGAGGGCATGCTCATAGCATTCGAAATTATATATAAAAATTGTTCCATATCCAAATCTGAATTCTGCTTTGTTTCTTCTCCAGGTACTACGTTTTCTAAAGAACCAATTGTCATTTGAGAAGGTATATCCATTTCCTAAACTCCTTTCAAAATTTTTGATTAAGCTATTACATTTAATCTTCCTTTGATAATATGCGTATCGATTGCTGTCTCATTTTCTATCTCTTTGTCATTTTTAGATAAGTACAGCTTTTTATTTTTTATAGCTTGTTGGAATTTCTGGTCACTTTGCTGCTGGTCTGAAAAATTGAATGCTGCATCAAAAGCTTCTTGAGCTGGAGTAACAAGTACTTCAAGTTTATCGATTTTTATTGACTGAGCTGCCGTGTTTCCACCAAAATTCTTCAACTGCTGTTCTACCAATCTTTTTGCATCCTCAGATGTAACCACTAATTTACCAACTAACTTGTTGTCAATCATTTCTAATTCAATGGTTACTTTTCCAAGTGTTTCAGGAGTTAGTTGAACGGTTGACTTAATCGTTTCAGGTTTTCCTGGATTTTGTATCCTTTCCGTTACCAGACTTTGCAATCGGTCTGCTACTTCTTTATTCAAAACCGTAGGATTTTCTTTGGTGACAACTGATGTATTCTCATTTGTTCCCATTTTTTGCGCTGCAGCGTCTGTTTGAGCAATTTCTACCCTTAAATCTGAGTGAGTATGCTCTTTGCTTTTTCCATCAGAAGCCATGTTATTAACCAAATGTTGTTCCGATAATGAATCTGCTTCTACTACTCCCAGAGTATTTATAGGTTGTGTAGTCTGAGATTCCTTCATCAAACCGTTCTCTATTTGGCTATTCTCTATTGTCTGAAAAACTGGCGGTTCACTTTCTTGCTTACCAACCAAATTGATTTGTTTTATGTAGTTGATAAGGTCATTATTTTGCTTTGCATCACCCACTAGATCAACATCATCTTGTAGCGATAGATTTTCACTATTTTTTAAAAGTTTAATCAATTGTAGAGTCTCTGTTTCCAAATCTTGCATCTGCATTTTTGATGTGGAAGAATTTATAGGTTGAGCAATTTCAGATTGTTCGATTGTTTTTTCTTGAACTATTGAATTGGATAGTTGATTCTTTATTTCAAATGATTTTGTCTCTGGTATAGATTTAACTACATTAGAGTTTGTTTCAGTATTTTTCAACTGCTCAACTATCTTATTAAGATGTTCGATTTCTTCTTGAGTAAGTTTTGCTGTTTCATCAAAGTTACTGATTACTGAAATAATTTGTTTTAAATCTTTTTTCCCTAGCTTTGCGACTGCGTCAGGAGTTTCTTGTAAAATTTTGATTAGTTGAGGAATTAAAGCACTTAACTCAATATGATTTTTATTTTTTTCTGTTGATTCATTTTCTTGTTTATTGATATTTTTTTCTTCACTATTATTATTTTTGTTTTTCGTTGCTTCTTGTTTTGTATCAGAGTGTTTCTTTAAATAAGAAACGAACATCTTCTCATCTGATTTTTTTTCTTTATTTCCGGTCTTCGAAATCGTTGCTTTACTGGGTTGAACTTGTATCAGATTGTTCATTTTCTCACCTCCTTTCAATGTCAAAAACTTTTCTATTTAACTTTCTGATTAAAGGTGAAATTTCTTCCAAACTGCAGTGTGGAAATTTCATCCAGCTGTTTCTGTTCTTCTTTTTTCTCTGCTTCTTTATGTACATAGCGTTCTTTTTCTTCAAGCTTTTCCATAATCCTTTTATCTTTGTTAGCTTTTGCCAAGTTTTCTCTTACTATACTTAATTGTGCTTCAACATTTTTTATAACAAGCTTCTGTTGAATAATATTTTCATCCAACATCTCTTTATATAAACTATGACGTCTAACAGAATCTATATTTGATTTAAAAAGATTATCACTTTTCAGTTTTCGACTCTCTTTTAAAAGCGATTCTAATTTCTGCTTTTCCTTCATTAATCGATTCTCACTATTTTTGACTTCTTTACGTGCAATTTCTTCTAAATCCTCACGCCAATCCAAAATTTTTTCCATTGAAAAATGATATGGTTGCATATATTAACTCTCCTTATCTTAGCGGCTGAGCAGAAAATACAGATTTTAATTCTACCAATGTTTCCTCATATTTATACTCTTCAGTCGTTTTCTGTTTTAAAAACTCTTTGATTGGTCGATTAAGTCTGACTGCCTGATCTACTAAAGGATTTGATCCTTTTTGATATGCTCCTACATCTATTAAATCTTTGGAGTCAGAATATCTCGTTAAATTTTCTCTTAATTTACCAGCTAATTCATCTTGCTCTGGGGAAACGAGTTCTTTCATTAATCGACTTAAACTATTAGGAATATCTATTGCCGGATAATGATTTTCCGAAGCGATTTTTCTGGATAAAATGATATGTCCATCTAAGATGCCTCGAACCGAATCGGCAATTGGTTCATTCATATCATCACCTTCAACAAGTACAGTATAAAAAGCAGTAATTGATCCAAATTGCGAAGTACCACTACGTTCCAGTAATTTTGGCAGTGTAGTAAATACAGAAGGAGTATAACCTTTACTTGTTGGCGGTTCACCAGTTGCCAGTCCAATCTCACGCTGTGCCATTGCAACACGGGTAACTGAATCCATCATTAATACAACCTTCTTGCCCCGGTCTCTAAAATATTCTGCAATAGCCGTAGCTACATATGCTCCTTTTAATCTAACAAGTGGAGGCATATCAGAGGTTGCACAAACTACAACAGACTTGGCATATCCCTCTTCACCTAAGTCTTTATCGATGAATTCCAGAACTTCTCGACCACGTTCGCCAATCAAGCCAATAACAATTACGTCAGCTTCTGAATAACGGGCCATCATGCCTAGTAAAGTGGATTTACCTACACCAGAACCAGCAAAAATCCCCATACGCTGACCTTCTCCAACTGTTAGCAATCCATCAACAGCCTTAACCCCAGTAGTTAAAATATTTCTGATTTTCTTTCGTTTAAAAGGATCAGGAGAGGAACGATTGACTTGATACATTTTTCCATTGAGAAGTTGTTTTTCTGTTAACGGCCTACCTAATCCATCCAAAGTCATTCCCAGCATATCATCAGAAACTTCTACTTTAAGTGTTTTTCTTGTCGGTCTAACTAGACAGCCCGGTCCAATGCCTTCTAATTCATCTAGCGGCATCAAGAGGACTGTTTCATCAACAAACCCAACGACTTCACTTAATACAATTTTGTTAGTAGATTTTATTTTTATCTCACAGACTTCTCCTACGAAAGCATCAAGTCCGTCTACTTTGATTATCAAACCAATAACTTGACTTACTTTACCTTGTTTCAAGGTATAGGCACTTTTTTCTATTACATCATGATATTGTTCAAAAGGGATATTGAGCATTAAACATTCCGCTCCGTTTCTTTCATCTCTTTAAGAATCGCTTCTAATTGTGCTTTAACTTGAAGATCAATCAACTTATGTGCACTTTCAACTATGCAGCCATTCGGTTCTAAATTACCATCTTGTAATACGGAGAACCGAACGCCTGGATATTGTTCTTTAAGACTTGATAGCTGCTCTTTTACAGCTTCTTTTGAATCCGGATGTACCGTTAGTGAAATGAAATCCTCTTCTCGGTCTAACTGGTGCAAGATAGGGTGAACTAAAGTTAAAATCCCTTCATCAGCATGATCTAACTGATCATGGATAATCTTCTCTGCCATATGTAAAGAAAGAGAAAGCAACTCGTCTTTCTTCTCTTGAACATATTGTTCAATTTCTAACTGAGCAGCTGCAATCAGATCTCTTCCTTGCTGCTTTAGAACTTCGCTTTCCTGTTTCCCTTCAGCGTATCCCTCTTGCATTCCTTGCGTGTAACCTTCTTGATAACCCGCTTCTTTTCCAGACTGAATACCTGTCTGATAAGCTTGCTGTTTAATTGCTTCAGCTTCATTTTTAGCAAGCTCAATCATCTCTTCTTTTTTAGATTGAGCTTCATTCAAAATCTTTCTCCGCTTGATCGCTGCTTCTTTGACTTCTTCGGATTCATCTAATTCTTCATCAATATTATTTTCTGTATCGTTCAACACAGTATCAATTACCCACGTATCGTTAGATTGATCAACTTTATGTCTTGATTTGATGATTCTACTCGACGATTGCATCTTGTTCGCCCCTCATAATGTAAACTTCACCCTGTTCGTCTAAACGACGAATAACTGTAACGATCTTTTGTTGTGCCTCTTCTACTGCTGATAATCTTGCAGGTCCCAAGAACTGCATATCTTCTTTGAGTGTTTCTACTGCCCTTGAAGATAGATTATCAAAGATAAAGTCACGCAATTCGTCTGAAACACCTTTGAGAGCCAGAACAAGATCGTCTTGATTGACCTCTCGCAAGACTTTTTGTACATCCGCTTTTTGAAGGGAAACAATATCTTCAAAGGTAAACAGACTGGCTTTGACTTCTTCTGCCAAGGCTGGTTGTGTCTGCTCTAACTCTGCAACAATTGCTTTTTCTGTCGTACGACCAACTTGGTTCAATATATCAACCAGAGTATTCACACCACCAACACTCTCAGTTTCGTTTTCAACGAAAGAAGAAAACTTACTTTCGATTACTTTTTCTATACGCTCAATCACTGCTGGAGAAGTACTACTGATTGTACCGATTCTCTCTGCGATATCAGTTTGTTTTTCCGGAGGAAACTGTACTAGTATCTGGGCAGCTTTATCAGGCTGCATATAGCAGAGAATCAAGGCTACAGTCTGAGATTGTTCGCCAAGCAATAAGTTCGTTAATTGTTGCGGGTCAGCCTTTCTAGCGATATTAAATGGACGTTCGCGTAATTGAATCTGATTTAGCATATCAATCACTTCTTTCGCTCGCTGTGTACCTAATGCTTTGTTTAAAAGAGTCTTAGCATAATCAATTCCGCCATCTAAAATGTACTCTCTAGCTTGTGACATTTCTAAAAACTCATCAATAATCATTTCTCTATCTTGCTGACTAACATGATCAATATTAGCTATTTCATAGCTTACTTTTTGAATATAAGAATCTGGTAATTGCTTCATTATTTGAGCTGACGTTTCAGGCCCTAAAGTAATCATAAAAATAGCTGCTTTTTTAATACCATCTAACTTGGATGATTTACTTTCTTCTTTTATATCTGCCATTTTATCCCTCTTATTCTTTCAGCCAGATTTTCATTAATTCTGCAGCGAGTTCAGGGTTTTGTTTCGCTTCTTCTCGCACTGTATCTTCTTTATCGCTCACAACTTTATTTTTTTGTTTTTTACGTTCAATGTTTAAGTCAATCGGATCTGGCTCTATAGGTGCCAATTCTTCTCTTTGTAATGGAGTAGGATTTTGATTTTCGAAAGCAGTTTCGAATTCATCGTAGTCATCATTTTTGCCACGACGAACTACGATCAAGATCACAATAGCTGTGATGAGCAAGACGATTCCACCAATCATAAATGGCCAGTATCTACGGAAGAACAACAAGAAGTCTGCCATTAGATCTTCTCCAATTGGTTCTATATATTCCCCATCAGCGAAAGGCATTGGTTCAAAAGTAACGTCTCCGACAATCTCTGTTGCTGGATCATCTAATCCTATAGCACGTCTTACGATTGGAACAATCTGATCTTCAGCTGGAACAGTTTCTGCATTTTGATTGATAATAATGGATGCATTAACCCCTTCAAGGACTCCTGGGGCACGAACATATCTTTCTGTTTTCTGATCTAATTCATAATTGATTGTCCGATCCAATGAAGTACTTAATTCTTCATCTCCATCTTCAGCGACAGGTAACTCTCCGTCTTCAATCAGACCTTGAATCATATCACTTGCACCATTATAATTTTCAGTCTGACTTCTGATTAACCCTTCACGTTCGGGATCTTCCTCTTCTTCATCGGTCATTGGCGCAGTATACTCAACTGTTTCTCCTTCAATTGCATCAAAGTTCATTGAAGCATTGACAACAACTCGAATATTATTTGCTCCATATACAGGAGCAAGAAGCGCATTGATTCTTTTTTCTAAATCTTGCTCATAAGTCTGTTGAACTGATAACTGCTGGGTAGAAACATCCGTAGCCCCAATAGCACTTTCCCCTTCTTGTAGAAATCCACTCAACAAGTTACCATTCGAATCAACAATTTGAATATTTTCCATTGGAAGATTATCAACTGCTCCAGAAACAAGAGAAGCAATTCCTTGAATATTTTGTGTTGTTAATTGTCCTGATCCTCTAGTCTCTAAAACGATCGAAGCAGACGCTTCACTTTTATAATCAGGATTCTGAAAAATACTATCTTCTGGTATAGATAACATAACTTTTGCTGTTTCAACTTGTTGTAATGACGAAATGGAACGTTCTAACTCTCCAGTAACAGCTCTCTGGTACATTATTTCTCTATCTTCATCAGTTGCCATCATGCTAGTTTCGTCAAAAATTTCAAATCCAGTTGAATTGACTGGCATTAATCCATTACTTGCCAGTTGAATACGGTACTGATCTACTTGTGCTTCATCGATCAGAATGGTTTTACCGTCGTCTTCTAGTTCATATTCAATTCCTTCAGTTTCTAAATTTTCAACTATCGCACCAGCGTCTGCTTCATCAAGGTCTGAAAACAATACTGTAAAATGATTTCTCTGTGCGATAAAAGCTAAAACTGCAAGTAAGATAACTGCTGTAGATACTACTATTATCAATATTCTTTTTTTCGAAGCTGCTAGATTTTTCCAGCCATTCTTTAAGTTATTCCCTATTTCTTTTAACTTGTCCATTAACCATTTCTCCCTCTAGCTGCTTTTGAATCAAAAATTAGAACTGCATATTCTTAATTTCGTTATATGCTTCTAAGCCTCTATTTCTTAATTGAACAGCAACCTCTAGAGAAAGCTGTGCTTCTGTAGTTTTCATCATAACAGTATGTAAATCATCCGCACTACCATCAACTAACGCTTGGACAGCTTGAGTTGAATCTGCTTGTTTGGATTCTAAGGTTTGTAAGGCATCTGTAAATATATTAGAAAATCCTTCTGCTCCTTCTGGTAAATCACTAGTCTTCTGATTTACACTAGCAGTCCCATTCATTTGATTCAGTGCATTGGTATATAATGAGCTCAAACCGTTTAATTCATTCATATTTAATTTCCTTTCAAAATGGATTTAGAATTTTTAAAGTAAATCACTTACCGATTTCCAGCGCTCGCTTCAGCATATCTTTATTGTTATTAATTGCAGTAACATTCGCATCATATGTTCTTATTGCAGTCATCATTTCGACCATTTCATCAGCCATATCAACGTTAGGATAAGCTACATAACCATTTTCATCAGCGTCTGGGTGTTCAGGTTCATAAACCATTTTGACATTTTCTTCATCAGCTTCTACCCCAGTGATTCTTACACCAGCACTACTTGTAGTTGTATCACCTGTAAATCCCGAAGTCTGTGTTCTTAGACTCTCTTCAAATTCAACTTGCTGTTTTATGTATGGTCCATCACCGTTTTCAACACGAGTCGTATTCACATTTGCGATATTAGTTGATATTGTATCTAATTTGAAACGTTCAAGTGTCAAACCACTTGCATTGATTCTCATTCCATCAAAAATAGACATATCCAGTTCCTGCTTTCTATTTTAAAGTTATCTTAATACTGAACGAAGCATACTATATTGAGCACTCGTCTGAGATATTAGTGCCTGGTAATAAATTGAATTTGCAGACAGTTCAGCCATCTCTGTATCAATAGCAACATTATTCCCATCATCGCCAACCATATTCCCGTCCTGCTCTTTAACAGTCGCAGTTACGTCGCTTGCTCCGCTAACACCATAATGACGTTCGTTAGTTCGTTGTAAACCAGTTCCCTCCATAGCGTCTTTAAGTAACGATTCAAATTCGACACGTTTAGCTTTATATCCCGGTGTATTAACATTTGCAATATTGCTAGAAACCGTCTCTTGCCTTAAGTTAGAAGCATCTAATGCTCTATGTAATAAATCAATATTGCTATATTCCATTCAAAAATCCTCCTCAATATATATACTAATAAAAAATTGTATAAAAATTGATTTTCTAGTGTGATCTTACTCTTATTAGTGTAAATTAGTCCTTAAGAAGATTCAATCAAATTTTTTTTTACCTAACTTTTCTGAATCTGCAAATGTGAACTTTTTTGAGATTACTCGAAATCGAGATAGAACGTTTTTTAAAAGGTCAAAATTTAAAAAATACAAAATAGGTTGTAATATCAGTAATAATCTGACACCAAGTACACTCTTTGGTATTTAAACTAGTTTATTTTGTCTCAATGTCAAGTAGGTTGCGAACTTTTATTTTGTCAAATAGCAAATAAATGACAGTTTTGTGAACATGCACCAAAAATCGCTTCCACAGTATGTATAATCACATTCTTATGTTGAAATGAATCAGCTATATATAAAAAAATAACAATCTATAATGATTGTTTTTTTTCCTTAATTAAATTTTTTATCAATTTTTATGCATTAGAGTATTCACATTTATTTTTATAGCACAAAAAATAGACCAGCAGTTAAATGCTGGCCCAAGCTTCGAGTAATTCATTTAGGATATTTCGTGCTGAAACCATCTTTTCTGTATCTTTTTTGAGGTTTGCCTGCAGCAGTTCGTTCAGCAGGTAATCATATAGGGCATCTAGTTCGCTGGCGATTGCGTTTTCTCCCCCTTGATGATTCAATGAATTAGACAATTCGGAAACAATATCTTGAGCTTTAATCAAGTGCTGATTAACTTTTTGAATGTCCTGTTGTTCCTGTGCCAATTCAGCTAAACGAATGTTTTTAATAGCTCCTTCATATAACAAAACAACTAACTGTTTAGGTGAAGCAGTTTGTATTTGATTTTTCTTATAAACATTAGCGGCATTTCCGTATCCCATCGTTTGCTCCTTATCTCCTTATTACGCTTGTCGGTCTAAAAACATTGACTGATTTTTATCCATATAACTATGAATAACCTGATTCTTTTTACTGATTTGAGTCATCTGATTTTTGAGGAGAGTAGTCTCTACATTTATCAATGTCATCATTTCTTTATGTTTTTGAATAATTACTTGCCATGATTCTTCGAACTTATTTTTAAATTGTTCTTTATCAGAATCTGATAACTTTGAGTCAAGCTCCTCTATTTCTTTTATCAATTTTTCGGATTCTTTAAATATAGCAAGGGCTGATTCTAAATTATATGAATAATTTTCATATAGTTCTAATAAGTTTAAAAGTACAGCTTTCTTTTTTTTTAATAAGCGACTAGACGACTGACTCATATACATTTCCTTTCAAGTTCTAGCTTTCTCCTAATTGACCCATTAAAAATTCTAATTGGGATTCTGCTTCCATCATAGCTGTATCCAAGGCTGTGAATTGTGTAATATACTGTTGGCGTTTTGTTTCTATACGTTCATTAAATGTTTCTATACGTTGATTAACATCTTTGATTAAACGATCATAAGTATCTGTTTTAGTTTTGATGATTCCAGTTGTACTAGAAATATACTCATTTACCAAGGAACGTGCGTCATTAGCAAATCCAGTTAGTTTAGTAACTGTTTCAGTACTCGGATCTCCATTTTCATCAACAGATTCAACTTTTTCATTTGTGGAACTATGGAAGAAAAGTGCTGCATCTTCAGGATTTTTCTCAAATGCTTCAATAAATTTTTCTCTATCAAAAGAAGCTAGGCCGTCTCGATCAACTTCTACACCAAGATCTTGTAATCCATTTACAGTCTCAGAAGCAGTTTCCATATTTCTTGTCATCATACTTCTTAAATTAGTCTGAAGTCTAGTCAATGCACTATCACCAACTAAAGCGCCAGTACTATTATCTTCTGCCGAGGGGTCTCCTACAGATAGTTGAGTTTCAATAAATGAATTTATTGAATTATATTGATCAACAACAGCTTGTAAAGCATCTGCCGCTACCTCAGTATTATCAGTAATCTTAAGTGTGTCCGATTTATTTTCTTCATGGACATTCTGCAAATTAAAGGTAACACCTTCAAGAACATCATTGATTGTATTACTATCTTTTTTTATTTCAATCCCATCAATTGTAAAAATGGATTGTTTTCCTTCTACAGTAGTGTTTTCATCCAATTTCAAACTTGATACCAATGAACCACCTACTGTTAAAGCTTTCTCTCCGGTATCTGTGCGCTCCAGGATCAAACGATTATCGACTATATTCGCTTTGATTTTCGAATCATCAGATTTTTCGTTTATCAAATCTTTAATATCTTTTAAACTCATGTCAGAAGTAATGTTAAACTCAAAAGCTTCTTCACTTTCTCCATTACTTAAGTTCAAGTTTCCATTGAACCCTAACTCATCTGTAATAGATTCAGCAGTAATTTTTCCTCCTGTCAATCGAGTAGCCGCTGCTAACTGGTCAACATGAATCTTGTATTCTCCTACCGCTGCACTACCCTCGGCAGTCACTGACACAAAATCTTTACTTGATACAGAAACATTTTTTGCATTAAAAGTTTCTGCCTTGGTTAGAGTTTCAAGTTTATTATAGAAACTATCTAGACGGCTGTTTACATCTTTCCACGCAGTCTGTTCTGTCTGGTATTCTGTTTTTTGCGTGGTATATCTTGTTCCACTGGCTGATTCAGCTTCGATCAACTGGTCTATTGTTGTCATATCAATGCCAGAGTAAGTACCCATTATATTCATTGCACTCATTTTATCACTCCGTTCTGTCTATAATCAGACCTGACCATTCCCAGATACCTGCTATGATATCAAGCATTTTCTCAGGTGGGATTTCTCGTATTACTTCATGAGATTCTACATCTATTAATTCTACTAATATTCTTCCAGTACCTTCATGTTTCCTAAAAGTCAATTGAGTGTTTACACGCTGTATGACTTCTTTTGCTTCTAAAACCCATTGATTGACCTGCTTTTCAGTTGGAGGCTGCTTCAGTAGATCTGATGTTTGATCTGCTCTTCTGATTTCTCTAACTGGTTGAATTGGTTCTACATAGGAATCCTCATATAAGGATATCGTACTTTTACTATGTTGTAAAACTCTATCAATATTTCGAATTGTATTTTGTGTATTAATTCGCTGATCCATCAATCCAGCTCCTATTATCAAATTGGATACAGCAATCCCTCCAACCGTTTAATATGTTAGAAATTCTGCATCATGTATGTACAACAAAACCGAAGCTAGATTGACTAGCTTCGATCCTATTGGTTGATAGTTGTATGAATAGATTAAGCTTAACCCAATAGTTGTAGAACGCCTTGTGGCATTTGGTTAGCTTGTGCAAGCATCGCTGTTGAAGCTTGAGAAAGGATGTTAGATTTAGTGAATTCCATCATTTCTTGAGCCATATCAACGTC
>NZ_FOSJ01000002.1:67258-108180 GCF_900114235.1 Marinilactibacillus piezotolerans
TTCAAAGCGCCTTCTGCAGTTTGAATTAATGAAATACCATCCTGTGCATTACGAGTTGCTTGTGCTAAGCCAGATACTTGGTTTTTCATTTTTTCTGAAATAGATAGTCCAGCAGCGTCGTCGCCGGCTTTATTGATTCTTAGTCCTGATGATAGTTTAGCTAATGAACTACTTTTTGCTCCGTTTGCTGCTGTCAAACGTGAGTATGTATTCATAGCCGCTGTATTTGTATTAATACGCATTTTATTTTCCTCCAATGTTTGTTTTATTCTTACAAAGACCTTCTGGCCTTCTAGTTATAGTATCGGCAGATATAGGATACTGTTAAGCTTATATATGAAAAAGTATTATTAATTTATTAGAAAAAATTTATCCTGTAAGGATTGTAGTAGATTTCTCTATACAATATCTATATATATTCATGTTTATATGTATTTGAGTGATTTAAAAGTTAATAGTGAGATAAGGTTATTTGTTTTTAACTATAAAAAAATTGAAAGCGGAGAATTTACTAATAAGCTAGTAAACTCTCCGCTGCAGTTAAATTTTATTTTATTGCTTTGAAAAAGTCGATACTACATATAATTCAATAAACTATTTTGAAGTATCTTATTCCCCATCTGAAGTGAAGCTTCATAAGCAACCATTTCCATAGAATACTGCATATATGTCTCTGCTAAATCAATATCTTGTGTATTTGAATAGGTCGTTTTTAAATTCAAGTATTCTGATTCATTTCGATCTTTTGCGGCTTGAAGACGATTATGAGTAGCTCCTATTGTCGTACGTAAGTTTACAATGTTGTTCAATTCCGTATCAGCACGTTCTAATAAACTACCACCAAGAGCTTCAATATCATCATTATCTAATGCTGTCAAAAGATCATTGAAAAAGGTTCCCAGATCATCTCCAGCTCCTTGTTCATTCATTAATTCTCTTCCATCAGTCTGCATCTCTACCGATACACCCCGAGCTATTTCTTTTGTTAAGTTTCCAGAAAGTTCAGGATCACTTGTGCCGTTATAAGTAATGCCTGTAAAGTTTCCATCTGCATCTAGCGTTTTCTCAAATGGTTTAGTAGTTGTATTCGTTCCGGCAAAAATATAACGTCCGCCAAAACTTGTGTTTAATGAATCTAACATTGTGTCGATTTCATTTTCAATTTCTGCTTTAGCTGCTTGACGATCTTCCTTGTTATAAGTTCCATTAGCAGCTTGTTGAGTTAATGTATAAATCCGCTGTATCGAAGTAGTAGCGTTAGCAAGGGCGGAATCTTGAGCATTTGTAAAATCAATTGAGTCATTGATGGTAGATTTATATTCTTCATTCTGTTTGATTTCATTAGTCAAGTCTAATACTTTTGATACTTTTAGAGGATCATCACTTGGACGACTGACTTGCTCCATCGTAGACAATTGTTCTTGATATTTGTAAACAGAATTCATATTATTATTCAAATTACGCATAAAGTTTTTTGACATTAAAGAGTTTGTAATTCTCACTTATTACACCCCAGTTCGATTGATTAGTGTGTCCAGCATCTCTGACAATGTAGCTAATACTTTTGAATTTGCTTGGAATGCACTTGAAAATTTGATCATATCCGTTACTTCTTCATTGATATCTACACCTGATACAGATTCACGTCGTTGTTCTAGTAAAGCCATCAGACCTTCTTGGGTATCAAGCATATTGTCTGACTGTTGTTTAATAATTCCCATATTTGTAACCATGCTATTATATTTACTAAATAATGTTGAGCTGCCGTTACTTGAATTGATTTCCATAGTCTCTTCATCGAACCAGTTAGCATCTTCTAAAGAAATAGGTGTATTTTTCAGACTAGAAATCAACTGTGCTCTAGAACCGTCACCTGCAACATCATTAGTAAGTGATTTTCCAGTTACGATTAGGCTGGCATCATCTTTTATGTCTTGATTAACTTGTAATGACAGTGCAGCGTTCTCATCATCTATAGAGAAAAAGTCGATTCCTTCTCCGTCATTGCTGTGAATAGTATTTACAGCAGTCGCAAAACTGTATACAAAATCATCTAATTCATTTTGCATATCACTTATGATTGTCAAAGCTTCTTGAGTTCCTTTAACACTTCCACCGTCTAAATTAATTGGCTGAAAAGATGTTTCTCCACCCGACTCTGAACGAACGACAAACTGTCCAATTTCAGCTGCCTCTGTTAATACAGTTCCATCCGAAAGGACAGCAGCTCCATCTTCATTCAATCCAGTAACTGTCATCAGTTCATTTCTTGTATCTTCATTTAATAAGGTCTGTCCATCCATTGATATAGATACCCGATTGTATTTATCTCTGTCTACAGTAATATCAGCTTGACTAGCTAATTTATTTACCAGCTGGTCTTGGGTATCAAGTAAATCATTGGGCGTATACCCTCTTACAGATGCTTGCCATATTTGATAATTCAAATCTTCAAGTTGCTTCAAAGTTGAATTAGCATCCACAGCTTCCTTATCAAGTTGCTGAATTGTATCTTCCTTTAAAGCTGCCATAGAATTCGCCATATGTTGAACTGTATCTACAAAAGTTTCACTAGTTTGGACCAGCATTGTTTTAGATGCATCTTGTTCTGGATTTGAAGCCAGATATGTCCATGCATTGAATACTTCTGAAATTTGATTAGATAATCCTGTTTCAGACGGTTCATTAAATGTTGCTTCTAACTGCCCTATCGTATCAGATAAGGCTTGCTGTTTACTAGTTGTTGAATAACCGTTCATTAACTGGTTCATAACAAACTGATCCTGCATACGAGAAATCCCAGCAACTTGAACACCAGTACCAATTTGTCCTACTCCAGGAATCTGTTGAGCGACATTTGTCTGTAAATCCACGCGCTGTCTAGAATATCCTGGAGTATTAACGTTCGATACGTTGTGACCGAGAGTTTGCAAGGCATTTTGCTGTGCTAATAATCCACTTGTTGCAGTATTTAAAGTTCCAAAAAGTCCTGACATATGTATTTGCTCCTTATAATGACTGATCTATAAATGCATTTTGTCCAGTTTTATCGAATGTACCTTTTTTTGAATACGTACTTTTCTTTGTTGCATTTTTTTGTATATTGCTGACAAGTTGTTCAGTAAAGCTGATAGATTGCTCAGTCAATAAAACATTAGTTTCTTGCAAGCTTTTGATTTCAAGTGTTATTCCAGTCAACTGTTCAATCTCGATTTCTGATTCATCATATTGAGCTAGCGCATTCATGGTTTCTTCTTTAGCACTGACCAGCTCAAGTAGACGTTCACCATCATGATTAATTAAAACTGTTCGCTCTTCCACCAGGTAATCTTTTAAAGTGTTCATTAGTGAAAGAACCTCTTCTGTTCTTGACATGGTTTATTGCTCCTTTTGAGTTTGAATCGTACGAACTAATTCTGAAGAGATTTTACTGGCATCCACTTCATATTCACCATTTTGAATTGCTGCTTTGATAGATTTTACTTTTTCAGAAATATCTACTTGATCTGCGTCTAAGAGAGCTTGCGCTTCTTTGGAAATATTAACTTCTACATTGGCTTGTTTTTTTGCAGGTTGTTCAGTTTTTTTAGATTCATGAGCATATCCAGGTTTAGCTTGATTCACAGAATTTAAAAAGTTTGAATAGTTTTTATCGATTTTCATTATAATCGCCTCTTTTATTGATTTTTAATAGAATTATTTATAAATAGCTGTTTTGAGTTTCCTACAAATTTATTATCGGAACACTCTATTAATTGTTAAGGTGGTTTTCAAATTAAGTCAGCTCTTATTATAAAGCAAATCGATATTGGATTAAAGTACAGCAAAAGCACTAGTCTCTGCCAGTGCTTCTGCTTCTAACATATTTACTTCAAATGATTAATTCGTTGTTCTTTGCTTAAAATATTAGTGATGCGGATACCAAAGCTTTCATTGATAACCACAACTTCACCTTCTGCAATTAATTTTCCATTAACATAAATTTCAAGAGGTTCATCTGTCATTTTATCTAATTCAACTACAGAACCTGTACCAAGTGAAAGTATGTCTCTAATGGTTTTTTTACTTTTACCCAATACTACACTGAAATCCAGCGGTACATCCATAATCAGATCCAAATTACGAGGAGCCGATTTCATTCCATTCTGTTCCAGTTCTTGAAATTGAGGTTTCTGAACACTGACTGAATCCGTTTCTGGTTTTCTGGCAGTTTCAGCTACTGACTGATTATCGGATTTTGATTCTTGTAAAGTTTTTGCCTCAGATGTATTTGTTTCACGACCTTGCAAAACTTCTGCTTCGTCTCCAAGCATAATTTCTACAATTTCGTTTGCTGTTTCCATCGGTAGGATTTGCATAATTTCACTTTCAAGTAGTCCTTCAACACTTAAATGAAAAGAAATTTTACAAATTAAGTTTTCATCTGTGATGTTTTCTAAGGTCGCTTCTTCGGGACTATTCCACATTTCTACTTCTGGCGGCAAGATATCTATTTTCTTGTTAAACATTGTAGCCATTGCTGTAGAAGCTGATCCCATCATCTGATTCATTGCTTCCGCTACTGCACTTAATTCAAGTTCAGTGAATTCTTTTCCTTCAACGTCTTTCCCGTCATTTCCCATCATTAAATCCGCGATGATAATGGCATCTTCAACATCGATCATAAGTACATTATTTCCTACTAGACCTTCTTTGAAACCAATAGTAGTCACAACTTTTGGAACTTCACATTCATCTACGATCTGTTTTAACGTAACACCAGATACTTTAGGTGTAGTAATTTTGATTGTACGATTTAATAATTGAGAAAGAGTAGTAGCTGCTTGAGACATAGAAATATTTCCTACTTCTCCAAGAATATCTTTTGTATTCTGGCTAACTTGGTCATCAGTATTTATTGTTTCAGTTACTGACTCTTCTTCACTAGTTGCTGCTGCGCCAGTACCATTCAACAATGCATCTATCTCTTCTTGCGATAATTGTCCGCTACTCATCTGTACTCTCTCCTCCCATAAACTTTAATACTTCAACTGCAAGGTTATCTTCAATCATTCCCGGTTTAACTTTATAATATGGTCTATCTTCAATATACATGGTCAGAGGTTTAGAAGTTTTGTCATTCAATTGAATAATATCGCCTTCTTCCATCTCCAAAAAGTCTGAAATCGTCATCTGAGATTCACCAAGAAGCACTTCCAGATTTAGTGGTACATGATCTAGATTTTTAGATAATTGTCCTCTTTCAGATGAATCAAACTCTTTTCCTGAATGGAACCAATTTTTAAAACTTAATTTATCCAGAATTTCTTCAAAAAATATGTAAGGTACACACATATTAATGAACGTTCTCTGTTGATCAAGTCCAACTGAAAATGTCACAAGTAATACAGGCTCATTAGGTGACATAGTCTGAAGTAATTGTGGATTCGTTTCTGTGTACTCTAATTCTACAGATATTTCTGTAATTTCTTTCCAGGCCGTTTCAAAAGACCGAAGAAAAGATTTAGTAATATCTTCCAGAATTGCTCTTTCAATATCCGTAAAACTTGTTTTGTCAGATACAGAAGATTCTTCTGTAACTTCATTGTATCCACATAATAATTCAATCATTTGCAGACTGAACTGAGGATTGATTTCGATGATCTGCATTCCGTTAAGCGGTTTGCTTTGGAAAATACCCATAAGTGTAAAGCTAGGTACGGAATGAACAAATTCATCAAACGAAACCTGTTCAATCGCTGCAATCTTAATATCCACGGGTTTTCTTAACTGAGTAGACAATAAATTGACCGCTATCTTTGCGAAGTCTTCAAATACCATCGTAATAGTTGACAGATATTCTTTAGACAGGCGAACGGGACGACGAAAATCGTACGGCTTTACTTTAGGGGAATCCAGTTCCTCTTCCATCTGTTCTGTATCGATCTCGCCACTGTCTATCGCACCCAACAACGCATCAATTTCTTGTTGTGATAAGACTTGTTGGCTCACTATACTTCCTCTTTCTCCTTAAAGATCTGGTCCAAATCGATGATGCTTACAATATCATCGTTAACTGAAATATATCCAGAAATTATAGATTCTTCTTCCCCACTTGCTTGTAACTGTTCTTCTAAAACATCACTTACTCCAATCACAGGCCCTACCTTTAAAGCGATAGGATTCTCTTCAGTATGTATGATGATTGTATTCTTATACCAATCATCTCCAGAAGAATCTGATTTATTCAGCAGAATATCTAAATCAACAAGAGTCATAACTTGTCCTCTTAGATTAACCAGACCAACTGTCCAGTTCGGTGAATGAGGCACTGTGGTCGAAGTAAGCATAGTTGTTATTTCTTCAACTTTATCAGTGGAAAATCCATAAGTTCTTTCTCCTAGACGAAACACGATTATTTGCATGACTCGTCCCTCCTTATTATACGTAATTTAAAACGGTGCAGTTGTGACAATTTTTCGACTTTCACATCTTCACCGTTTTGATTTATTATTGACTAGCTTTATCTAAAGCTTTAATGACACGTTCAGTGTCAAATGGTTTAACAATAAAGTCAATTGCGCCAGCACGAATAGCATCCATTACCATAGATTGCTGCCCCATAGCAGAACACATCAAAACAACTGCCTTAGGATCCATTGCCTTAATTTCTTTAAGAGCCTCAACGCCATCTTTTTCCGGCATTGTAATATCCATAGTCACTAAATCAGGTTTAGTTTCTTTATATTTTTCTACAGCTTCGATCCCGTTTTGAGCTTCTGCTGCAACCTCATAACCATTTTTCTCTAAAATATCTTTTAATTTGATTCGCATAAATGCTGCATCATCTACAATTAGTACACGTTTTGTCATTTTTATTTTTTCCCCTTCCAATCTATAATCCAAGTTGTTGCAATAATAATTCTAACACACCAGGCCTAGGTACAAAATACAAACTTCCTTCAATTTTGTGTCCAAGACTATAATATTCATTTTTAATGATTAAAATCTGCTGATCATACTGTTCTTGTTCCATATAAACGCTACTTATGATTGATCCGAACATATCTTCAGCCATGATCGGTACTGAAGAAACCATTTTGATATCAATAATCTTCATAATAGCTGTCATGAAAGAATGAACGATAATATTGACGATTTCATTAACTGCAGAATCTATCAGTTCGACTGTTAGTTCCACTTCAGTTGGTGTAATCATCTGAGCCAGCTTTTCAGCATTTACTGGATTTGCTACGAACAGAAACACACCGTATTCTCTATCTCCAACAATATTCATTAAAACAGCTTTTACAACCTCATCTTCTTTTCTTATTTCTTGATAAATTTGATCATAATCCATAATTTCGAGCGTTGGAACTTCCATTTCTACTTTTCGTTCAATGAGCTTTGATAAACTGGTTGCCGCATTACCTCCACCGATATTAATAATCTCTTGTAAAGCATCGAAGCGAAACAAGTATTCGTCTTGCGTCATTGTTTTGCTTCCTTCCTTCCTTTACAGATAGAAGTTAAGTCAAGAATCAGACTGATACTTCCATCTCCCATGATGGTCGCACCAAGAAAATGGTTCATTTCTCCTAATTCTTTCCCTAATTTTTTGATGACTATTTCTTTTTGCTGCACCAGTTCATCTACTACTAGACCATGCTTTTCATCGCCGATGGAAACAATGATAATATGTGGAGATCCATAGTTAGAATCTTCTAAGTCTAACGCATCCGTTAAACGTGTGATTGGAATAGTAGTATCTTTGTATCTGTATACTTCGCCCTGATGGACTTGGATAGCATCTTCTTCATCAAATCGATTAACTTTATCGATGATTGCTTGAGGCAATGCAAATGTTTCTCCACCCGTTCTAACTAACAAAGCTTGTATAATTGATAATGTCAAAGGTAATATGATTTTAAACGTTGTGCCTTTACCAACTTCACTAACCGTTTCTATAGTCCCATTTAAGCTAGAGATTTTTTCTTTAACAGCATCCATGCCCACGCCTCGTCCAGAGATTCCCGTTACTTTTGCAGCTGTAGAGAATCCCGGATGGAAAATCAATTGCTGAATTTCCTCATCTGATAATCCAGCAGTTGAAATGCCTTTTTTCTCAGCACTTGCTCTGATATATTCAGGATTCAATCCTTTTCCATCATCAGATAGTGTAACAACTACTCGATTACCTTCAGGATAAGCAGCCAATTTAACAGTACCAACCTTTGGCTTACCTATTCTTTCCCGTTCTTCAGGCATTTCAATGCCATGATCGGCTGAATTTCTTAACAAGTGAATCAGTGGTTCTCCAATTTCTGAAATAACCGTACGATCCAATTCTGTATCTTCACCTTCAGTAACCAATTGAATCTCTTTACCTAGCTCATTTGCCAAATCTCTAAGCATTCTTGGGAAGCGCTGTAAGACAACATTGAAAGGTTGCATACGAAGCTGAAGCACTAATTCTTGTAATTCTGTTGTGATTCTCCCTACTTCAGTAAGAGGCTCAGAAAGTTCAAGGAGTTTTTCTTTTTCAGAAAGATCTTCTAACCTGGTTCTATGGATAACTAGTTCCGAAACAAGATTCATAAATTGATCAAGCCTTGTTAAATCTACACGAATTGTCTGTTTTGAAATAGATTTCTTAGGCGTCTCTTTTTTGGCGGCAACTTGATTCGTTCCATTCTCTTTAACCTTGCTATTTTCATTAGCTGCAGTACTTTCAACAAGCATTTCTTCAGTTGATTTAATTGACTGAGTCTTATCAAAATCAGCAATCAGCACTTCTTCGATTTCACTGGTCTCCAGGATATTATCTTTTATTTCTGATTGCTTTAGTTTACTTAATAAAATCATTTTAAAGTAATCTTCGAAATCACCTTCTTCTATTTTATCTGCAGAAGGTTCAGTATAGATAATATCTCCTTCTTGTTCTAACTTGTTCATAACCAAGAACGCCCGGGCAGCTTTCATAAAGCTCTCATTATCCACTTTCACTGTTATTACATAAGCTTTATAGTCAGTTTGTTCTGCTTGTTCAATAACTGTTAGATCTGATTCTTCTAAGTTAGATAAAACTAAATCAATTCCCTTGTTTTCTGTCTCAACTTTAGTCTTGACGGGGGATACTTGAGCATTTTGATTTGCAACATTTTCTAGACGTAACACAAGACTAGAAATATCAAGTTCATCACTTTCTCCAGCTCGTAATGCTTCTACAATGTCAGTCAGTGTATCTAAACAGTCAAAAACCAGTGAAATTGTCTCAGTATCGACTTTTGCCTTTTTTGATTTAAACAATTCAAATACATTTTCGACAGAATGTGTTAATTTTGCCATTGTATTATAACCCATAGTGGCTGCCATGCCCTTCAAAGTATGTGCAGAACGAAATATAGAATCAATGATTTCTGTATCTTCAGGATTCTGTTCTAATCTTAAAACTTCTTCGTTTAGTATTTCCAAATTCGAATCTGTTTCCTCAAAAAACAGATCACGGTAAGCACTATTGTCATCCATGCTCGAATCCTCCTTTTTTATTTCTTTATTCTACTTTCTCATAAATAAATGAAGCGATTTTCTTAAATCCATATTTTTCAGGCTGATAAATTGTTTCTGTTGCTCCAGTAAATAAGAGTCCACCCGTAACTAAGGAATCAGCCATTTTAAGGTATATTTCATCTTTAACATCATTCTTAAAATAAATCGTTACATTTCTACAGACAATAACATGAAAGTTTTGTTCATATCGACCCTGAACCAAATCATGCTGCTTAAATTGCACTTTATTCTTTATATCATTTTGAATGGTATAATATCCATCCATAAAATCAAAATAAGTGTTTTTATCGACTAAAGATACATTTTTTATTTCATTTTCTCTGAAATAACCCTTTTTTGCTCTATCCAAAATCGTAAGGTCAATGTCTGTCGCTAATATTTTCTGTTGAAGTTTTATATTGTTTTTTTTCACAATCATGGCAAGAGAATAAGGTTCTGCACCTATAGAACAAGCAGCACTCCAGATTTTAAGACTATTAAACTTAGTTGAAAGGTGTGTATTGATCATTAATTCGAAATTGTCAAAAAGATCCTTATTTCTAAAAAATTCCGTTACATTTATTGTGATATAGTCTAAAAACTGCTTTTTTAATGTTTCATCAACCGACAGAATAGTGGCATATTCTTCTAATGTAGTAGCACCCGATTGTTTCATAATTGTGCCGATTCTTCGCTGCAGTTGCTTTTCTTTATATGCATTTAAGTTGATTTTATAATTTGATAGAACCCATTCATAAAAAAACTCAAAATTTAGTGTCGTCATATAATCATCCAATCATATTTTTTAAAATTTCACCAATATCGAATAAACTTGCGACTTCGTCTGAGAATCCTTTTTCTTCGACGTTTCTTGGCATGCCATAAATTACTGAGGTTTCCTGATCCTGAGTAATAACATATCCATTTTCTTCTTTTATCGATTGGCAACCTATTGCTCCATCATAACCCATGCCAGTCAGCACGACACCGACTAAGTGATTCTTATATTTTTTGGCTGCACTATTGAACAGATAATCTACAGCAGGTTTTACTCCATGAATTTTATCATCATCGTTCAATTTGATTACCTGATCTTCTATAACCATATGCTTTCCGCCTGGAGCGAGATAAATTTTATCTTTTACAATTTTATCTCCATCTTTGGCTTCCACTACTTCCAGTTTGCATAAAGTATTCAACCGATTAGCAAATGAAGCGGTAAAGCCTTTAGGCATATGTTGAACGATAAAAACAGGAATTCCAATAGAATGTGGAAAATGCTTTATAACTTCAATAATTGCTTTTGGCCCACCAGTTGAAGCCCCCATCACTATTGCTTTCACTGGTTTCTGAAATTTGCTTTTTCCTTTTTTTACCATTGGTTCAACCTGCTTTGAATAAAACTGATTAGAAAAATGAATCTTAATCTTACTTTCCAATTTTTCTTTGAATAAATTCCAATTTTTATTTATATCGTTTGGGCTTAATACAAAATCTAACGCACCTAATTCCAATGCTCGTAGAGTGATCTCTTTTTGATCGGTTGGTGAACAAATCATTATTGTTGGTATAGTATATTCATGACTTATCTTCTTTAAAAGTTTAAATCCTTCATGATTAGGGATTTGAGCGTCAACAAAAATAAGATCAGGCACTTCTTTCTCAATAGCAGCAACTGCTTCTTTCTCACTTCTGACAGCTTTATATACAGTTACTTTTTCGATTTCCTGGAGCATATGACTCAGAATTTTACGCATCAGCGCCGAGTCATCTATCACCATTACTTTTACCGACATCTTCCAGCTCCCTTTACTGATAAAAATTAATAGTTCTATTTATAAAATGTGGTATTCTCTATTTACCATTCGCACTTTGACTTCGAAAGTTTCTAGATCAACAAACATCGATCTTCCCATTTCTCCTCCGGTATGATCTCCTAAGATAGGTATACCCAATTCTTTTAAGGTTTCTTTTACAGATATAATGTTTCTTTTACCGATCTGAATGGAATCTGGTTTTGAACCAAAAGAAAACATGCTGGCACCACCAGCAATCTTTGCAAATAATTTCTTCTTACCTGTCTGTTCATACATTTTTTCAGCTACTTTAGGAATTGCCAAGTCAGCAAATTTTTCCCATTTAGTGGTATCTTTAAATCCTTTACTTTCCGGTAACATGATATGAATAAGTGCACCGACTTTAGTAGTGGGTTCATATAATGCGATTCCAACACATGAACCAAGTCCAATCGTCACTAAATGGTCAGGTGGCTCTGACATCTTATAATCTGATATCCCGACCTTGACTTGTTCTGACATGGCTTCTTCCTCCGTTATTCGACTAATTTCCATGATTAATTTTGAATTTGTTCGATTTCAAGTAATGCCCTTAACTCTTTTGCTTGTTCAGCATTAAATAATAGATGCGGATCTAGAATCGGAACAATTCCATCATCTGTTTGGACAAATGCTGAAATGTATGATGTTGGAATACCATCTGCTTTTTCTGTACCCTCTTTATCTGAGATTTGGTTTTCATAGTATGTTTCAACTGATAATACTTCATTAACAGTCAATCCAATTTTTTCTTCTTTCCAATGAACGATAATCGTATCAGCTTTATTCAGGTCTGTAATTTTTTCGGCAAAAAAGCGTTCAGCTAAATCAATCAGTGGAGTAATTGTTCCTTCAATATCCTCTACACCAATAATATATGATGACATATCAGGTATAATAGTTAGATTTTCAATGTGAACAACACGATCTGTGCTGGATATTGGAATAGCAAAGATCTGATTTCCTACACGAAATAAAATATGTTTATCCATGGTCATTCCTCTTTTCCTGTTCTTTTAAGCAAGCTCTGCAGTCAGATTTCCTTAATCTTTGAGGTCTGCATTGTTTTCATGATTATGGTTGATTTCAAATTGCTCAGCAGATGTTTTTAATATTTTTGCTACTTCTTCTAGGTTATTGATATGTGAAGTGAAATCTTCCATTGTAGCAAGAATTTCCTGTGCATTAGCAGATACTTCTTCTGTTCCAGCTGAATTTTCTTCAGCAGAAGCTGCAATATTTTCCAATTGAGAGACAACCTCATCTTTTCTTTCATTAATGACAGAAGAAGATTGAATAACGATAATCATGCTTGCTACCAGTTGTTCTAATGAGCTTGCAACACTTTCCGATGCAGATAAGGCTTCATTGATTTTTTCAGTTTGCACTTTACTACCTTCGCTGGTTTCTTCTAGATGATTAACCATATTTGTCGACTTATTTTGAACAGTATGGATAATATTTTGAATATCTTTTGAAGACTGTGCACTTTGTTCAGCTAAATTTCTAATTTCTTCTGCAACTACCGCGAATCCTCTACCTGCTTCACCAGCTCTAGCTGCTTCAATAGAAGCATTCAATGCCAGTAAGTTTGTTTTCTTGGCGATATTGGTAATTGCATTGACAATTCCTTCGATATTTTGAATGTCTCCATCAACTTCTTCAATTTGAGCTTTTAACTGATCCATGGTACCTAGTGTTTCTTTCCAGTTCTGATCTACATCTTGCGTAGCAAAAATATTATTACCATTTAGTATCATTGTATTGTCAGCGTGGCTTCCCATAGTTCCAACGGCATCATTGATCTCATTGAGCGCTTGAGATAGATCATTCATTTGACTTGCTGTTTCTTCAGTATCTTCAGTTTGAGTACTGGTGGCTTCAGCAACTCCGCTAATCGTCTGCGCAACTTCAGAAGTTGCTCGACTTGTTTGATCAGACAATTCTGTTAGTGTAGCCGCCATTTCAGACACATTTTTACTATTTCCTTGAATTACTGCTATCGTACTTTCAAATGTATCCATTGTTTCATTGAAGGCTATGGCAATCTGGTGTATCTCATTTCCCTTAGGATCTAAATCAGATTCTCCAGCATTACTTGACACAATTTCATCGTTATTTTTCGATAGTTTATTTTTTATAAATACATAAGGATTTTTAAAATCCACTAATTCTTTATAGCTTAAACGATTGGTTAAATTACCTCGACGAACTTCACCAAATGTTTTCATCATTGAATTTGCAATTGACGTAATAATACCTGCAGCATAGTAAGAAATAACTGCTGCAACTATAATGGTAATCAAAGTAATGGTAATCAATGTTTTTATAATTGCACTTGCTTCTTCATCCATTTCATTTTCAGCAACCATCCCAAACACAGTTAACCCTAAATTAGGAATCTTTTCATAATAAATACCTAATTCTCCACCATTGGCTTCTTCATCATAAATAATTCCTGTATCCGAATCGCTCTCTTCATTTAAAATAGTCTGAAAGTAAGATTTTTCTTTATGGTTTTGACCAATTATAGATGTATCGGGAGAAGCAAGAACTATTCCGTCTTCCGTAAAAATCTGAATAGATCCGGTATTGGCAATTTTAGCTTCTTCTACATCTTTTTTTATTGTTTCAAAATCTAGATCAACAGCAAGTACTCCAATAACAGATTGACCACCAAATAAAGGTCTTGATACTGCAATTCTAGAGCTGCCATTTAATGTGTATGGTTCTGACCATTGAATTCCATTAGACTGTGATGCAGATTCTAGCCAAGGTAGTTGTTCATTCAGAGAATCATTATCGTTCAATGTATTAGTCGAAACAATATCCTGATTTTCTCCTATAGGAATATAATAAGCATCTGAAATATATCGATTACCAGATGAGATGTATTGTAATCTAGAGCTTAACTGTGATTCCGCTCCAGGTGTTCCAGATGAAACCTGGTTTAATATACTATCCATTGCAAGTTTTTCAACTGTTGTTTCAGCCGCAGTTGCAGCGCTATCGATTGTACTTACAATATTTGTAGTAATCTGTTCTTCTTGAGCTTCGACTCGCTCAGTCATAATTTTCGTAGTTTGTATGTACGAGAAAAGTAAAGCTGCCAAAAGAGGTACGAGCATGACGATAGTTAGCAGTATGGTTATGGGCCATTTAACGCTTTTATGGCCTCTTTTGATTGAATTGTTTTTGGATGGTCTTAGTTTTGACCAATCAATTTTACTTATATTCGTTTTTAAATTTTCCCATTGTTCCTTGACTTTATCCATTAACTTAACGCGCTCCTTTTTAGTGCGATATACACACCAATTTATATTTTACTCTATAAAGAGTTCCTTTTCGACTTTATTTACTATCGGAAAGTATCCATAAAAGTTTATACATTAAATAGAATAAAATAATATAGGTTTTTAGTTACTTGACACAATTTAGTTATAATATAATTTATTATACTGTTTTTGTTATTTATTACTTTATTTAGCAGGACCTAATCAATCGTATTATCTAATGGTCATAAGGCATTTTCACCCAAAGCAAAAAATCTTATCAATGCAAGTACGACTTCTACTCACTTTGATAAGATTATATGAAAAATTATTTATTTTTATCTATTCCACCTAGAATTTTTTCGTGCATATCCTTCAACAAAATACACTTGCTTTTCTTCATCAAATAACTGTCTTTCAACAATCGTTTCATTTCTTAACTGAATCAATAAGTCCCCACGGGCACTTTCGATTTCCAGAGTATAAGGAACCATTTCTTCTTTTATATTCTCTTCAATCGCTTCAAACAAACGTTTAACGTCAGATTCATCTCTAGCTGAAATGACTACATTAGGATATAAACTAGGTTGAAAATTCCCTTTTACTAAGTCTTTTTTATTATAGACAGTTAGTCTTGGGATTTTATCCATATTTAGTTCTTTCAGTAATTCAAGCACTGTCTCTTCATGACCGGCTATATTTTCTTCCGAAGCATCTACAACGTGAAGTAATAGATCAACCGTTCTAGATTCTTCTAATGTTGATTGAAATGCTTCGATCAGCTGAGTTGGTAGATCTTGAATAAATCCTACTGTGTCAGTCATGGTAGCTTGTAAGCCAGAAGGTAATTCAAATTGTCTAGTTAACGGATCTAAAGTAGCAAATAGTTGATTTTTTTCAAAAGTCTCTGTTTCAGTAGTGACATTTAGTATAGTCGACTTGCCTGCGTTGGTATATCCTATCAATCCAATCTGAAAAACGTTGCTTTGTTTACGTTGTTCTCTGCTTCTTTCTCTATGCGCTTCAGTTTTCTTCAATTCATGTCTAATATCAGTCATTTGTTTCTGTATATGTCTTCGATCAGTCTCCAGTTTTGTCTCACCTGGTCCACGGGTCCCAATGCCAGCTCCTAAACGCGACATGTTCACACCTTGACCTGCTAATCTCGGTAAAAGATAGGAGAGCTGAGCCAATTGTACCTGCAGTCTCCCCTCCTTGCTTTGTGCTCTCAAGGCAAAAATATCTAGAATCACTTGAATTCGATCAATAACTTTTGCTTCGAGCTCTTCTTGAATATTCCTGACGTTTCTTGGTGAAAGTTCTTGATTAAATACAATTGTCGTTGCATCAAGTTCTTCGCTTAAATGTTTCAATTCATTAAGTTTTCCTTTGCCAACAACTGTTTTAGCGTCTTGACGTTCTCTTTTCTGAGTTAATTCTCCAACTACTTTTCCTCCAGCATTTTCAACTAATTGCTTTAGTTCTTCTAAAGAATAGCGAAACTGACTATCGGTTTCTGTTGTTTGAATTCCGACAACGACTACCTTTTCATAATGTTCTTCGTTTAACAAATACTCACATCCTTAAAAAAATTTCTAGTTCAGCTTCTAATTTTTCTTGATTTTCCGGTGCTTGAACAAAATCCCACCAGCTACTAATTTCCATACGGTTCCTAAACCAAGTCAACTGTCTTTTGGCATATCTTCTCGAATTCTGTTTAATCTGTTCTGTTGCTGCTTGTAAACTTATATAATTTTCAAAATAAGGAATTAATTCTTTATAGCCTATGCCTTTTAAACTTTGTGCTGTTAACGGAACAGTAGCTAACAAGCTTTCAACTTCTTTAATCAGCCCTTGATCAAACATGAAATCTACTCGCTGATTTATTCGTTCATATAGAAGTGCACGATCTGTTGTTAGACCTATAACATAAGCATCATATAATTTTTCTTTATTCGTTTTTTCCATCTGTAAAGATGAGAATAATTGACCAGTAGAATTATATACTTCAAGCGCTCGAATTACTCTACGCAAATTATTACAATGAATAGATTCTGCAGCTTTAGGATCAATGGACTCTAATCTTTCCCACAGTTTTTGTTTCCCATTTTGCTCAGCAAAAGTTTCTAATTCTTTACGGTAAGTTAAATCCGGCTCTGCTTGACCACCATGTGATACATTATATAGAAGAGATTCTATATATAAACCTGTCCCACCTACAATAATAGGAACTTTGCCTCTAGCAGTTATATCTTCGATTAGATTTTTTGCTTTAGTTTTAAAATCAGAAACAGCATAATTTTCATTTGGACTGATCTCATCTACCAGATAGTGTATGACTTCTTTTCTTTCTTCCCTAGTAACCTTTGCAGTCCCAATGTCTAACCCTTTATAAATCTGCATCGAATCTCCGCTAATAATTTCTCCATCATATTTTTTTGCCAATGATAAGCTTAAACTTGTCTTGCCGACAGCTGTAGGGCCGACAATAACGATTATTTTTTCTTTCACATTATTCCTCCGATGATGATAAAAACTTATTAATCAGTATACCATACGCCATATGCATGAGCAGGGTACCTAAGTGATAGACAAAAAGCAGCAACTTTTATAGTCACTGCTCAAGGTGCCTTATTTCAATTGTTCCTCTACAGCATTGTAGAACTCATTCCTGTTTGTTACAACAAAAGTATACTCATTCCCTTCACGGTCTCCTACGATCATTCGATTGGGGATGACTTTTAATGAGTTGCCTTTTCGCAATACATGGATATTTTCTAAAACTATACGAGTAGTATCTTCTTTTAAATTAAGTTTATGAGACTTAAAGTATAAGGCTTTATTCGTTAATACGACTTTACCGCCAATATAGTTGTACCATTTATATTTGAAATTTGCTCTTTTTTCAAGAATGACTTTCTCATCCGGCGGTAATATTAAAGCAGATTGCTTATTTTTCATTTTACACACCTTCTATAATGGTTCAGTTTTAGTTAGCGTCATTTTAAGTCTTTTATTCAATTTATACAACTAAATGCACTTTGATGTTATTCCGTGAGTAAAGAAAGGACTTCTTCTTTAGAAAGACTTGAAATTGGTTGTTCATTTCCAGTTTCGATAACAGTATCGATCAGTTCACGTTTCTTTGCTTGAAGTTCGTTGATTCTCTCTTCTATCGTACCTGTAGCAATTAAACGAATAACCTGAACAGCATTTTTTTGTCCATATCTATGAACTCTGTCAGCTGCTTGATCTTCGATTGCAGGATTCCACCATGAATCATATAAAATCACTGTATCTCCACCTGTTAGATTCAGACCCGTACCTCCAGCTTTAAGAGAAATCAAGAATAAATCCTTTTCTCCCATGTTAAACTGAGTAGTTAATTTAAGACGATCTTCATTTTTTGTTTGTCCATCTAGATAGTGATAGTCAACTTCCTGACTATCCAATCTCTCTCTTATGATGCTTAACATTGAAGTAAATTGAGAAAATAACACAACTCTTTTCCCATTCATTCTAGCTTCTTCTAAATATTCCAGCAGCCGTTCAAGTTTAGATGACGTCCCTTCATAATCATCCATAATCAAAGCAGGGTCACAACAGATTTGTCTAAGCCTTGTCATACCGGCTAAAACTCTTATTCGGTTTTTATCAAAAGTATTTTCTTGTATCATTCCTTTGACTTCTTCACGAATCAACGTCAACTGGTACTGATAGATACGTTTCTGCTCTGTAGATAAATCAATATATTCAGTTGTTTCTGTTTTAGCAGGCAAATCGCTTAAAACATCGCGTTTCAAACGCCTTAAAACAAAAGGACGGATTTTTGCAGCGATTCTAGCTTGAGTCGCCTTTTTATATGCTTTTCTATTTTTAAATAATCCAGGTTGAACAATAGCAAATAAAGACCAAAGCTCACCAAGGTTATTTTCAATTGGCGTACCTGAAAGAGCAAATTTTGTCTCTGCTTTTAGATGGTGTACGGCTTGAGTCGTTTTAGCTGAACTATTTTTGACATTCTGGGATTCATCTAAAACAATTGTTTTGAAATTATAATTATTATATAAGAGAAAATCTCTTTGAATCAGCGGATAACTCGTGATTAGTATAGAATTTTCATCCGTTTCTGCTTCTTTGATCGCTGCTTCCCGTTCTTCAATAGAACCTGAAATTAGGGTTGTCTGCAATTCCGGTGCAAACTTCTTAAACTCATGCTGCCAATTATATAATACGCTTGAAGGACAAATAATCAGATACTGTCCTCCCACTTCTTGCGATTTTGACAGTAGAAACGCTATAGTTTGCAGCGTTTTGCCCAGTCCCATATCATCAGCAAGAACTCCACCAAACCCATAATAATCTAAAGATTTCAACCAATTATACCCTGTTTCCTGATAAGGTCTCAGCGAAGCGTTCAAAGTATCCGGTAAATCAAAAGAAAGCTTTTGAGGTTCTAGCAGCTGTTGAGCAAGTTTTTTGAATCTATTGCCTTTTTTGATGATTGAATCTTCTAATACAGTCAAGCCCTGAAATACAGGAACAGTCATTTGTTCACTGATATCATCTGATTCAATATCCATTTTTCGTACCGTATCATTCAGTTCTTTAAATTTTTCTTCTTTTAAATTCAAAATTTTACCATTCGATAAACGATAAAAATGTTTATTGTTATTTAATTGCTTAATGATTTCTCTCAAATCATCTGTAGCTATATCTTCAGCATCAAAATTAATATCTAATAGATTAGAATTCCTATTTAATTCTATTGAAATTGAAGGCGCTGATTTTGGCTCATAAATGAGTTGTCTGGCATCCGTCGACATGAAAATCTCATATTCTTCTGCCAGCATAGGCAAGCTTTCATACAAGAACTCACTTAACTCATCTAATGAATCAAGTACCCAATGTCCATCTACAACTATTGCAGTATTTAAACTCTCATGGGCAAGTCGTAATAGGCGATTTTCTTTTATAAGCTGTCTAATAATAACTTTGTCTAACTCTTCAGTCATCGGTTGATCCTGTAAAGGATAAATCGATATTTCTCCATATTTGAATACTGGACTAACTAATAACTGATCATTTAATGTATCAATGTAGCATTGAGCAACCATGTCTTGTCTGTAAACCGTTTCTTGGACTGCATCTTCTACTTCAATATCCAAGAATGAAGACAATTGCGATAAAACAGTGGATGCAAATTCTGTCAAATCTTTTGAACGCATGACTAGAGGTGCTTTTTCATTTTTATTAAAGACCTGCATCAGATTGCTGAGTAATTTATATTGCTCAGAGCTCAGGAAAAAGAATTCTCGATTCCATTCAACTATATTGGCGCCTCGATGAAAATTCAATTCTAGTTCATCAATATCTTCATCTGCCAACGAAAAATGGTAAAGTTTTTCCTTTTTCTCAAGCTTGAATTTTAAAGGAAAACGTTCAAAAGACTCTGTAATTACTACTTTATCCAAATCATTTAGTCTCATCAAATGTTTTGGAGGTCGACCGAACCTGATGAATCCTCCATCAGTCTTCTCTAATGTTTTTAAAACTAACTTTAAACTTCTTGCGGGGATTTCCAGTTCTGTCTTATTCTGATAAGATTGTCCATAACCAACTGGTGTTGCCGATTTAACAAGCTGGTACAAGTCATATAAAACTTCCAGCATTTTTCTGTCCGAAGGATGTAAACCATGTTTTTCAGGATCATACGTGAAATTCTTACCAAATTCGTAAGTCCTGCCTTCAAGAATTTCTGAAATCACAAAAGGAACGTTTTTCACCACATAAAGTCGGTCAAGCCCAACTTTCATGTAAAAATCATATGCATAAGCATATCCTGTACCACTCACATTTAAAACAAATTCAAATTTTAATGATTGATTTTTATAATCGTTCGTTTGTCTTGAGATCTCCTGCTTAGATATCTGGATAAGTTGACTAAGTGCTTCTTCGCTTTTCTTATAAGAAAACATTGGTTCCTTAACAGTAGCAGATTTTTGTGATTTGCTCACCTTTTTTAAATCTGTTTGCTGAATTAAGTTTGCCTGTAACATACTAGCTACTACGTGCTTGCAGGCACCAGAGTTTTTTTCAAAAGGAATACATGTACAGTGGTACTTTTTAGCCACTCCATTAGGATAAAAACGCAAATGGACTTGTTCTGTCTTATGGTCATCGACAGCAAAGGTCAGCGTGTTTTCTTTATCGTCAACTGATAGCAGGTTAACTGCTTCCTTTTTAAATAAACTTGCACCTTCTGTATACACATTTGTATTAGAAGCAAGAGTTTTTATTGTCGTTTCGGGAAAAAATTGCTTTTTAAACATGAAAGCCATCCTTTAAACAGTTTTAAACAGTTCAGATTTCTATAGATCCAAGCATTGTTCATCTGTACATTATACCAAACATTAAACAAACTTGTAACTGAATTAAGAAAGAGATACACTATTTTACATAAACTATTTAAAGGAGTATCTATGAAAAAGAAAGTTATAGACCCAAATATTTCTTCTGATTTGCTAGAAAAAGATTTTTATTCTCTTATGGACGAAGAAGATCCTATTATTGAGAATGCTATTATAAAAGATTGTACTATTAGTATTGATTCTATAAGAAATGTTGAATTTAAAAATTTGGTTTTTAAAAATGTTATTTTTGATTATTTTAGTGTACCAAATGCTTATCTTAAAGATGTTAAATTTGATCACTGTCAATGCATTAATGCGGAAATTAACGAATCTGCCTTAAAACGTGTTGAATTTCATCAATGCCGAATGAATGGTGCTTCTTTTGGTGACAGCTTTCTTGAAGATGTTCAGTTTAAAAACTGTATGATGGATTTAGCCGGATTCGCTTATTCAAAGCATAAAAACGTTTTATTTTCTTCTACTCAACTTAAGGAAAGTGATTTTTATGAAAATACTTTTAAAAATATCTATTTCGATCAATGTGAAATGAGTGGGATTAGGTTTTCAAACACTTCACTAAAGGGAATAGATCTTAGAACCTCGAACTTTGAAAGAATGGTAGTTGATACAGAAAATATTAAAGGAGCCATTGTGACACAGGATCAAGCTCTAGGATTCTTACAATTGCTTGGTTTAGTAGTTAAAGACTGACAAAAAGCAGGAACTCGAAATAATACGAGTTCCTGCTTTTTATTTGATTTAACTTTATTAGGCTCTATTGCCTTAGTTATTGTTTATAATGACAACACTATTACGAAAGAATTATCTTTCTCTGACATGTGCAATCTCTTCTAATACCTTATCTATTTCATCCAGTACATCTTGCGATAGCTTAATGCCGGATGCTTGAACATTCTCTTCAATTTGGGAAGGTTTGCTGGCTCCGATGATAGCTGAAGAAACACCTGGTTGACGTAATATCCAAGCTAGAGATAATTGAACTAAGCTTAAATCAAGCTGATCTGCAATCGAATCAAGCTTTTGAACAGCTTCCAGTGTTTCGTTATCCATATAGCGGTCAACAAATCGCCCAATTTCTTTGTTTGCTGCTCTAGAATCTTTTGGAATATCAGCATTTGGTTTATATTTACCCGTTAAAACGCCTTGGGCTAATGGAGAAAATACGATCTGTCCCATACCATGTGATTCCGATACTGGAAGAACCTCTTTTTCAATATAACGCTGTAATAGATTATAGACTGGTTGATTAGAAATCATTTTATGGTAGTCTTTACGTTCAATGATCCCTTGTGCTTTTTCAATTTGAGCTGCAGACCATTCACTTACTCCGGTGTAGAGTACTTTCCCTTGTTTAATTAAATCTTCCAACGCCATAATTGTCTCTTCTAAAGGAACACTTGAGTCAAAACGATGACATTGATAAAGATCCACATAGTCCATTCCGAGTCGCTGTAAACTTCTATCGCACTGTTCGATAATATGCTTTCTTGACAATCCTCTATCATTTGGACAGTCACCCATCGGGAAATATACTTTAGTAGCGACTACAACCTTATCTCTATCATATTCTTTTAAAACTTTACCCAGTACTTTTTCTGCTTGTCCCTGTTCATAAACATTCGCTGTATCAAAAAAATTGATCCCTTTCTCATAAGCTAATCTAATACAATCTTCTGCTGTGGTATCTTCTACCGTTTTTCCATAAGTCAGCCAACTGCCTAAAGCAATCTCTGAAACTTTTAACCCACTTTTTCCAAGTTGTCTATACTCCATGGTATCGCCTCCATTTTTATTCTATCTTTATCATGCTAGACCTTATCCAAAAAATCAAAATATATAAAGTTATTTTTGTACACTGTTTTGTGTACAAGGAGAACAGAAGTGTACAAAGCAGGTTCCTATTGTAAACGCTTATTTAAAACCCTTACAATAGGTTTATAAAAAATAAAGGAGGAATTATCATGTCAAAAGATTTTTGGCAGCGTCTTGGTAAAGCATTAATGACACCTATTTCATTGATTGCTGCAGCTGGGATTTTTCTTGGTATTAGTTCAGTGCTTCAAAACCCGGATATTGTAGGAGAAACGTTTGTATCCTTTACTGTTGTGCAGCATTTCATCGGTATTGTCCGTGCATTGGCTGGGGCAATATTTGGAAATCTGCCTATCTTATTTGCAGTAGCAATTTCTTTCGGTCTTGCTAAGAAAGAAAAAACAACTGCAGCTTTTTCAGGAGTTATAGGATTTATTTTATTTCACGTTACGATTCAGTATTTATTAAGTGTCAACGATATTACTGCAGCAACCTACTCGGTAGAAGCATTAATGGACTCGGGGATGAATGAACTAGCTGCTACACAAGCTGCTTCTCAATATGAATCTGTTTTAGGAATATTCACTTTAAGAATGAATGTCTTTGGCGGAATCATTACAGGGCTATTGGTTTCATTCCTGCACAATCGTTTTCACACTATTGATCTTCCTACTGCCATTAGTTTCTTTGGCGGTAAAAGATTTGTCCCGATTATTACAACAGTAACGGTTCCCTTCTTGGCTTTACTGATGTACTTTGTATGGCCATATTTCGGTGCTGCTATTGAAGGTGTCGGTAATTTAATTGCTGAAGCTGGACTAATCGGAACATTCTTGTTCGGCTTCTTAGAAAGATTACTCGTTCCTACGGGATTACATCATATTCTAAATCAGATTGTACGCTTTACCCCAATTGGCGGAATTGCTGAAATAGATGGTGAGCAAGTAGTGGGAGCATTAAATATATTCAACACATCTTTAGCACAGGATTCACCAGATATGGGCGTTATGGCTGAAGCAACTCGCTTCTTAGCGCAAGGAAAAATTCCATTTATGGTATTTGGATTACCTGCTGCTGCATTCGCTATGGTCAAAACAGCTTTAAAAGAGAAAAAACAAGAAGTAAAAGGATTAATGTCCGCTTCTGGCCTTGCTAGTTTTACAACTGGAATTACTGAACCAATCGAATTTTCATTTATCTTTGTATCACCAATTCTATATATCTTCCATGCTTTTATGGCTGGATTGAGTTTCATGCTGATGGATGCATTCGGAGTGGTCATTGGTAATGTTCAAGGAGGAGTCATTGATTTGGCTGTGTTCGGCATCCTTCAAGGAACAGCAACTAACTGGTACTGGGCAGTAATCGTAGGGTTATTTTATGCCCCAATCTACTATTTCGTATTCAAGACAGTCATTGAAAAACGTCATGTTCTGACTCCAGGTCGAGAATTAGACGACGATGAAGTAACCAATGAGTCAGCAAACAGTTCTGCTCCTTCAGGTGATTTAGGAACGACTATTGTAAATGCATTAGGCGGAAGTCAAAATATCAAGAGTATTGATAACTGCTTTACCAGACTTCGCTTAGTTCTTGGAGATACCTCAATCGTTGATGAAGATGCATTGAAAAAAACAGGTGCAGCAGGAACGCTGAAATTGGATGAAACAAACTATCAAGTGATATATGGACCAAAAGTTGAAAAAATCGCACCACAAGTGAAAGGAGCAGCACATTATCATGATGAATAAAAAAAGTAAAATTGTATTAGTAGGTGGAGGTTCTACCTGGACTCCCGGAATTCTGAAAGCAATGACGACTCATTTAAAACAATTCCCTCTAGAAAAAATCACTTTATATGATATTGATGAAGAGCGTCAGAAAGTCATTGGTGAGTTCGCTAAAATCTTATTCAAGGAAGAAGCACCTGATGTTAAGGTATCTTACACAACTGATGAAAAAGAAGCTTATACAGACGTAGATTTCGTATTCTGCCAGATGCGTACTGGTGGTTTTGAAATGCGTGATAAAGATGAAAAAATACCTTTACAACATGGAGTAATTGGACAGGAAACATGTGGGCCTGGAGGCTTTGCTTATGGTCTTCGTTCTATTAGAGACATGGAGAAAATGGTGAAAAGCGTACGCAGATTCTCCCCCGACGCCTGGATATTAAACTACACAAATCCAGCAGCGATTGTGGCTTTGGCTTTAGATAAAATATTCCCTAAAGAAGATAAAGTTTTGAATATCTGTGATCAGCCTGTCAACTTATTACGTTCGTTCGCGAGCTTGATTGACTTTGATGCTAATGACTTTGAACCAGTCTATTTCGGATTAAATCATTATGGTTGGTTTACTCACCTTTATGATCAAACCGGGAAAGACAGAATGCCGGAAATCAAAGAAGTCATTTTGAATGGCGGTTTCAGACCAGTCGATGCCGAGCAGAGAGATCAGTCCTGGTTAGACACTTATGCAATGGTTGAAGATATGTTAAGAGACTTCCCGGAATATTTACCAAACACTTATCTTCAATATTATCTGTATCCAGAATACAAGTTATCTAAAATGGATCCTAATCGTACTAGAACAGATGAAGTTCGTGAAGGTCGCGAGACTAAAGTATTTAATGAATGTAGAAGAATTGTGGAGAATGGTACAGCCAAAGATTCTTCTGTTGTTCATAATGATGCCCATGGAGATATGATGGTTGAAGTAGCAGCCTCTATTGCACACAACCTTAGAAAAACATATGTAGTTATGGTAAGAAACAACGGGATTGTTTCAAATTTACCAGATGACAGTATGGTTGAAGTAGCGGCTTCCCTTGGAGCAAATGGTCCTCATCCATATGCGGTCGGTAAAATTGATACATTCTATAAAGGATTGATTGAGTCTCAGCATGCCTATGAAAAACTGACGGTAGAGGCTTATATGGAAGAATCATATACTAAAGCTTTACAAGCCTTAACAATGAATCGTACAGTGGTAGATGCTAAAAAAGCACGCAAACTACTTGATGCTCTAATTGAAGCTAATAAAGAATACTGGCCAGAATTAAAATAGTATTTTAAACAAAAAGCATCGAACCTCTTCTCAGGATTAAGGTTCGATGCTTTTTTTATTCTTTTAGTCTGATACTTGATACTTTTTCAAATAATCATTGAAAAGTTTGTTCACTAAATAATGTAACCCGAATCGGTCAGATGCATCAATTCCTTCTATCTTAATCTCTGTGCTGTAAGCGTATAGCTGATAGTCTGTTATTTTTGACAAAGCATTACTTGAGAATCCCGTGAGACTGATTGTTTTAGCTCCGGCAATATTAGCACGGTTGGTTGCTGCAAATACGTTTGAATTTTCTGATCCACTGAGACTGATCGCAATTCCTACGTCTTTACGTCCCATTTGCTTTGCATTATGCTTCATCAAATGCGGATCAATGAAAGTTTGGCTTTTCTTACCTAAAATTTTTAATCGCTCACTAAGTTCCTCCGCTGGAAATCTAGAAAGTCCAACCGCGAAAAAAAGAATATTATCAGCATCATAAATTTTACTAATAATTTCTTCTAAAACTTCCTTATTCAAGAGTTGTTTAGTTTTGATAACTTTGTCATCTAGATCCGTCATATTAAGTATAGTTTCTTCTGCTTCTAAAGTCTTTTTCAATTCTTCTTTGAACTGAGTATAGCCTTTAAAACCAAGTTTCTGACACATTCTCACAATTGTATTAGGGACAGTATAAAATCGGTTTGCAACATCTCTGATCGTCCACTCTTCAACATGCTTTTTTTCATCGATTAGATAATTTAATATTTCTTCTTCTGTCCGATTCAATTGAGTTCGATTTTCTTTTAGACATTCATAGAAATACAAAGGTCTCACTCCTTTACACATTGTTTATATAGTATATCAGAATTGTTAATGGATAATTATTACTATTTTCTGAAAAGTAAATTTTATTCGAAGTAATGAACCGACCATGTTAAAATATATCTAACTAATAAATAGCGGAAAGAAGGTTTTTATATGATTACAATAGGTTTAACGGGCTGGAGTGATCATCCTCTGATTACACTTGAAAAATCCAGAAAATTGGAAAACTACTCGAGTTATTTTCCTGTTGTTGAATTAGATACTAGCTTTTATGCTATACCTCCTCAAAAAAATATCTCTTCTTGGATTGAGAAAACACCCGATACTTTTCAATTTATTCCAAAAGCCTATAAGGCTATGACTCAACATAAAGAGTGGGTAGAAGAATTTTCGAGCATTGATCAAATGTTTGAAGTATTTAATCAAACTTTCGCTCCAATGCTAAAAGAAAACAAGATTAAAGCCTTTTTATTTCAGTTTCCTCCTTATTTTGACTGTACGAAACAAAACGTAGCTTATTTACGACGTGTTCGAGAACTAATGAAAGATTTGCCAGTTGCTATAGAGTTTAGGAGTCAAAGCTGGTTTACCGAACAGAATAAGAATAAAACACTGGAATTTTTAAGACAGTTAAATTTTATTAATGTAATCGTTGACCAGCCGCAAACACCCAACAACAGCGTTCCAACCATTCCTGTTTCAACGAATGACTGTCTATCTATATATCGATTGCATGGACGTAACTATGAAGGTTGGCTAGGCGAAGATATTAAAGATTGGCGATCAGAAAGAACTCTTTATAATTATGATAAAGAAGAACTAGTAGATTTTTCGAAGACTGCCAAATCTTTGGAAAAAACCTCCCATGAAGTTTGTATAATTTTCAACAACAATTCTGGGGGACACGCCGCTTCTAATGCTTTGTCTTTACAAGAAATTTTAGGGATAACATTTAATAATCTTTCCCCTAGACAATTAGATCTATTTTAAAATAGACGCAACAGACAGAATAGTCTATTGCGTCTATTAATTTACTTTGTCTTGATATTCCAGAATGCTTGCCAGATACTTCTTTTTCCTGAAATCCAGTCAAGTATGGAGTATTAGAGAATACCTACAAAAGAGCCTGAAGAATCTATAAAAATATCAGAAATCAAAGAAGTTCTTCCTGGCACGAAACTCTGATGAAATTCATCAGAGGCTGCATATGTTGCACAAATGAGCAACGCAATTAAAATAGCTTTAATTCCTTTAATATTTGAAGTGGACAAGGAATTTTTTACCAATACTCCAAAAAGTAAATAAATAAAGAAGTGAGCGTTTTTTCTAATGAAATTATGCAAGACATAATAATTCATTTCTCTAAGGTTATTAATTCCTAACCGTGGTCTGACAATAGTGAGTAAAAAAAAGACTGTAAGTCCACAAAACAAAAGAAACAATACAGAAATAACGATTTTACCCCATAATGGCATAGTTCTTTGCTTTAACCAGATTAAAAATACATTGAAAAACAGCACAAATAAAATTGCACCTACAATTCTCCAATGATTAACAACTTGACTCCCTACTTCCATTGCTCCAAAACTTAACTGAGCAGACTCACTTGCCGGTTGTGAAGAAAACCAAAAAATGATAGCCATCCATACCAACACCGTAAGCCAAGCAAAAATCCCGGGATATTTTGAATGAGTGGTTCTTTTCATTGGCTTTTCCTCTTTCTTTTAAAACATGATATTTTTACATCATACTCTATTCTAGATTTTTTTGCGAGTTAAATTTGTTTACTCGACCACTTTACCGTTCATCATTATTTTTTTACCATCTAACCAGACCGTCGGACTCTTTACCACACAATCAATGTGAATCCCTGCTTCTGTTTCTCCTCCAAATGGTTTGTTACTTCCAAATGCAATATGGATTGTTCCATATACTTTTTCATCTTCTAGAACAATACCAGTAATTCTAGCTGCTGGATTGGTCCCTATTCCAAATTCTGCAATTATACGTCCTTTTTCATCTCCTAGAAGAGCTAATAAAGCTTCGCCTTGTTTTCCTTCGGCCTTGACTAAGCGGCCATCTTTCAAATCTAATTTAATTGGTTCAGAAACTTTTCCTAATTGCGCAATTGATCCATCTACTATAATCGATCCATTTGCAGAAGTTTCAATAGGTGCGATATAAGCTTCCCCTGATGGAATGTTTCCACCTTCTCCCTTTTCTCTGAAAATACCAGTACTGGATATGCCTTTTCTGTTTTTTATATCAAAAGTTAAGGATTCTCCATCCTTTTCTATAATAACTTCAGATCCAGATTCTAGTAAAGAGGCAAACTTATCCGTTAAACTTTCAACATCTGACGGATCAGCTTCTATCGCACCTTTTTTCAGCATATCTAAAGTAATGCCAGGCATCGTTCCAATACGAGTCCCAGTAACTGCGGCTTCTTTTTTTGCTTTAGTATGAGTCAAACTAGCAGAAGTTATACATAAAGCTACATCAGCTTCTTTTAATACTTTAGCAATCAGTACAGGAGGTTCTTCGCCACTTTTATATGTAGCTGGAAACTGAACCATGATCGTTTCATTGCCTTTGACAACAGCAGCTTCGTAGAAATGTTGTGCAATTTCTTTCATACTGTCATCCGTTACAATCACTACAGACTCCTGTGGTTGCAAGTTAAAGTTATTCTCAAAGACTTTTTGGGCATTTTCAATATATTCTGTCAAAATTAACCATCCTTTGTAATAATCAGTCTTTTTTTATTCTATCACATATTCATTGTTCTCGCTTTTTTAAAGGTGTAAACTAAAGATAATATATTGAAGAAAGGAAGATAATTTTGTCTGATCAAATGACAGCTTACGGATTTACTAATCCCGGAGATAAAAGTAAATCCCCTAACTTTGAAAAAAAGAAAATCAATAAACCGACTCCTTCAGCAAAACAACTCTTAGTTGAAGTAAAAGCGGTCGCTTTAAACCCTACTGATGTAGCTACTTGGCAAATGAAAAAAGAAGAGGATGATTCATTCACTATTTTAGGCCGAGATGTAGCAGGAATCGTAAAAGAGGTTGGAGATCAAGTAGAACCCTTCAAAGTTGGAGATGAAGTGTTTTATCCCGGATCCAGCAACATTCAAGGGGCTCAAGCTGATTATCATGTGATTGATGAAAGAATGGTTGCATTAAAACCAGACAACTTGGATTTTGCTGAGGCAGCTGCCCTTCCGTTAACTGCTCTTACAGCATATGAGACCTTTTATGATCGTTTAAATATTTTGAAAAATAGTGATGATCCTTCTACCTTGTTGATTATCGGTGCAGCTGGAGGTGTTGGCTCTATCGCAACACAGATTGCTTTAAATGATGGTATTCATGTCATCGGTACTGCTTCAAGAAAAGAATCTAGAGATCATCTTACCTCACTGGGAATTGAAAAGATCATTAACCATAAAGAAGCTTTTAAACCACAGTTAAAAGAACTAGGCATTCAGACTGTTGATTATGTTTTCTTAGCTTCTAATGCTGACGATAATATAAAAGAAGTCGGTAAAATCGTCAGTCCACAAGGTCATGTCTGTTCAATCTTACCATTAAGAACGCCGCTGCCTATGTCTTTCTTTTCTAAAAGCGTAACATTCAGTTATGAATTAATGTATACTAGATCCGTTTATGAAGCCCAAGATTGGATTAAGCAGCATAAATATCTCACTGAATTAAAAGAAAATATTGAAGCAGGTAAATTAAAAACAACAATTAATCATCGCTTTGATGCCATGAATTCAGAAACCCTGAAAAAAGCATATGAACAATTAATGACTGGTCATACAAACGGTAAGATCGTACTTGAAAATAAAAGATAAAAAATACGAGCTACTTCAAAAAAAGTAGCTCGTATTTTTCTATTAATTATTTAAGCGGAATGGTTAATTTAAACTGTATCATAGATTCTTTAAGTGAAGCTTCAAGCTTATATCCGAGTGCTTCAGCTATTTTCTGAGCAATGGATAATCCTAGCCCAGTAGATCCAATCGCTCTAGTTTTATCCTCTTTGTAGAGGCGCTCAAATAGGCGTTCAACCTCAATTGTATTTGTATCCTTTACTTCATTTTCTAAATAGAATATTAATGAAGTTTCGCTCATTTCATTATATAGAGCAAATCTCTTTATTCCATGAGTATAAGCATTCTTTAATAAATTTCCAATTAAACGATTAAAATCAAGAGGACTAGTCAAAAGTTTTATATCTTCTTCTATTAACTGAATAGATATATGATCAAAACTATCTTCTAATTCTGAATAATACATAGCAACCTGTTCTTGAACCAAGATTATTGGATTTGCGGACTCTGCATTCAGTTCATATTCGTTTGATTCCAGTAAACTCAAACTGTAAAATTCTTCAATTAAGTCTCTAAGGATTTTAGTTCTCTCTTCAATGATTTTAAGGTATTTTTTTTCTTTCAAAGAATTTGAATCATTCTGTAGAATCTGAACGTATCCTAGCATTGAGGTCAAGGGAGTTCTAAAATCATGAGAAATTGAAGAAACCATTCGTCGATTTTGTTGAACAATCTCTTCAGATTCTATGCTTATCTCACTTATTTTTTCAATCATTCGGTTAATTTCATTCACCAGATCATCATGCGATTTAGAAGAACCAGAATGCTTGATTTTAGCTAATGCATTCTTATCGATAATCCATTCAAGTTGTTTTACAAGATTCCTTTTTACTTTCTGATCTTGATATAATTTTAGAAGGAGTACTATATTAACGAGCAAACTGAGTATTACGATCCAGATCATTTCACTTCCACCATTCCCCTAAGTTGACAGACTCTGTTTATGAATTATTTTCCTTCTTTGATCTCAATTTTATTTAAAACAATAATTCCTATAATGCTCGCAATAACTAGATAGATCAGGGCCACTCCCCAAGCTTGAAAAGAAGCTGAATAAGCAGTTTCTCCTCCTATTATTGAACCCATCATTTGATTTGACGCTTCATTCATATGATAAGACAAAGTATATTCTCTTAAGAATTCAATCTTATCAGTGAACAATGAGACTAAGTTAAATAGTTGAAGAATAACTCCTGACACTAGAGCACCCATCGTAATAATTGAAATCGTACTATTTTGGGAAAAGTATGCCAATATATTCGCTACAGCTGCATATCCCAGCATTCCTAGAAAAATAGTTATACTAACGACTGCTAAATTCCCGAAACTTTCAAAATCAATTGGACCGTCTTCTGTCATTAATAAAATAACATATATTAGTGAATAAAGAACTGCTCCGGATAAAAACGTTGTTAATAAATAAATGATCATTGTAATGGCTTTACCAATGACAAATTCTACTTTAGAGATTCCATTAGTAAAAATGTTCTGATAGGTATTGGCAGATAAATCATTTGTAAAGACCGCAACATATGCTTGTAGACCAAATACTAAGGGGAAGAACTGTGTGAGTAAAATAATTCCAAGCTGTAAATAGCCCTCTGCAAAAGATAGTTCTCCTTCTACGCTTGTTCTAGCAATGATGACAACTGCTATAAACAAAGTGAATACGATACCGTAAAATATATAATTTGATTTTTTGTGGAAGAGTCTATATAGATCTGCTTTGATATAATTAAACATTTTTCACTCCTCCTTCTGCGATAAGATTTAGATAATAATCTTCAATCGATATTTCCTGAGTATCTAATTTAAAAAGACTCAAACCATTGGTAACAAATAAAGACGCGATATCAGCAGTCCGGTCTGTCATCTTCAAAATAACTAATTCTTTATCGCCATTAATTGTATACTCGATAGATTCAAAATTTTCTTCTAATAAGTAAGCAGCTTTTTCAACATCACTTACTTTAACAATAACTTGCTCTTTTGTTTTATTTCGAATGACTTCCCGATCAATCTCTTCAATTAACTGCCCATTATGAATAAATCCAAAACGAGTCGCCATCATGCCTAATTCACCTAATATATGAGAAGAAACAACAAAAGTGGTCATATTCTCCTTATTAAGCTTTTGTACCAAATGACGGAAATCAGCAATCCCTTGAGGATCCAACCCATTAATCGGCTCATCAAGTACTACTATGTCTGGATAACCCATCAGAGCATTAGCGATACTTACACGCTGTTTCATCCCCATAGAAAAAGATTTGAATTTTTTCTTAACTTTATCCATTTCAACAAGTTTTAATACCCGTTCTACTTCGTTTTTATCAGGTATTCCTTTTAATTTTCTAAAATATTCAAGATTTTCCCTTGCAGAGAGATAGGGGAAAAAATGTGCTCCCATCATAAATCCCATTCTCTGGTGAGCTGTATTCAGTCCACTGTTTGAACTATCTCCAAATAACTTCACTTCCCCAAAAGACTTTGGTGCTAAGCCCATCATCGTTTTGAATAAAGTTGATTTACCGGCACCATTTTTGCCAATTAGACCATATATTTCCCCTTGCCTGACGTGAATAGAAACGCTATCCAGTGCAACTGCTTTACTATAGCGTTTAGTCAAATCTATAGTTTCTATTAGATTTTCCATTTTGTCACTCCTTATGAATTATTAAAATCTTTTGTTCTTATACTTTTATTTCTTGATAATTTTTATATTAAAGCACACTTATTTCAAAATTCTGAAGTAAACCTTACAAAAGTCTTAAATATTCAAAAATCACTTAATCCGGATTTTTTAATTTGAATCCTACTCCCCAGACTGTTTCAATCATTTCTTCCCCACTATGACTACTCAATTTTGATCTTAACCTTGAAATATGTACAGAAATCGTATTATCATCACCGAAGTATGGTTCATGCCATACGGATTCAAACAAGTTTGCTTTAGTATATACCTTTTTGGGATGTTCTAAAAAACACTTCAGTAAATCGTATTCCTTTTGGGTTAGAGATACAGCTAAGTGATTCACCGTTACGACTCTTGCCGCATCATCCATTTCAATCGGTCCAAACCGATACAGAGTACCTTCACCTGAGTTCTCTATATGATCCCTCAATTGTGCACTCACTCTTGCTTTCACTTCTATTGTATTAAAAGGTTTTGCAATATAATCATTAGCACCTAAACTAAGTACGTTAGCTAGTACATTTATTTCAGCTTTAGCAGTAATTACAATTATGGGTACACTAGATTTACGACGAAATTCTCTAATAAAGCCCTCCCCAGAAATACCCGGCAACATCAGATCAAGTAAAACTAAATTAAATGTTTCTTTTTCTGTTATTCGCTTTGCTTCTGAACCAGCATATGCTTGTATTACTTCGTATTCTTCATTTAATAAATCAAAAAGCAACTCATTAATAGCATTATCATCTTCCACGATCAATATTTTTTTCATCTTTTCCACTCATTTCATTTAATAATGTCTGCAATTATTATCTACAACAAATAGTGTACAAGAAGACGTTCCTGATTTCTAGTTACTAGGTTATTTACTTAGTAGCGTAACGTATTAATTAGTGCATAATAAAAGACTCTAAACAGGATCATACCTCCTTTAGAGTCTTAGTTTTACAATATAGACTTTTTTTCTAATCCTTTATTGACTGCTATTGTACTAATCAAAGCCGGTAAACTAATTGAAAAAAAGAATATCAATGCAGGAAAAAACATAAATATTATAATTATTAAACTTATAAGTACCAAAGTAGCCAAGCTGATTAATGGATATTTTAATAACAGATAAAAAGAAATGAGCCATTTATTGAGAATTTTTTCTTGTAAACATTGGCTAACTGAAAAAAAGTAAAGAGTTAGTAGAGTTAAGAGAATAAAGAGGATGGCAAGTGATATTGAAATAATACTCAACCATTCTGGGAAAAAGGAAGAACTTTCAAAAACAAAAAAGTCCATCCCAAAAAGTAAAGCTAATACTAGAATTATCCAATTCTCTTTATAGCTTTTAATGAAATTATCCTTAAAATGAGCCAAATACTTTTTTACTGATATTTTTTCATTTTCATTATACATTTTATTAATCTTGAATTGTAAAATTAAGCTAGACGATTAAAAAGACCATATGTGGTACACTCATTCCAGATTTACAACCACGAAAATTAGGAGAGTGACCACAAATGGCCTACACCCATCTTACCATGGAAGACCTTGGATGGATAGAAACTTATCACACGATTGGACTATCTGCTTCAAAAATTGCAAATAAATTGGAACGATCAAAACAACCTGTCTGTAATGTAGTCAATTATCTTAAACAAGGATATACGATTCAAGATTACTATGCACGCTATAAAAAGAATAAAAGCAACTGTGGTGCCAGACGTAAAACCTTTACCGATAAAGAAATCCGTTACATTAAAGACAAAGTTGCATCTGGTTGGACACCTGATGTTATTATTGGTAGACAAGAAATTGATTTGAAGTGCTCTATGCGAACTCTTTACCGTAGATTCAAGGACAGCCCCCTTTATTTGATCAAACGACTTTGCCCCTGAAAGGCAAACGCAAACCGAATGGCCATAAAGAAAAAAGAGGAAAACAAGCCTTTAAGAGAAGCCTACAGGATAGAGCCCTATCGTATCCACATTATACGAACGAATTTGGTCACCTTGAAGGGGATACCATTATTGGAGAGCATCATAAAAGTGCTGTTATTACATTGGTTGAGCGCTTGTCAAAAGTCATTTTTACACTCAAACCTGAAGGACGCAAAGCAACTGATATAGAAGAAAAATTATCTGAGTGGTTTTCCAGTATCCCTTCCCATTCTTTTAAATCAATCACTTTTGATTGTGGAAAAGAGTTCTCTAATTGGAAATCAGTTAGTAACCACCATGATATTTCTATTTTCTTTGCAGATCCTGGTTGTCCGTCTCAGCGTGGGCTGAATGAACACTCTAACGGATTGCTTCGACGTGACGGACTGCCAAAACAGATGGACTTTAATAAAACCGATCAATCCTTTATTTCTTCTGTTTCAAACTACAGAAATACGATTCCTAGAAAGTCTTTAGATTATAGAACCCCTATGGAAGTTTTTCATGAGCATGTATCAGATTGGAAACCGTCTAGCTTAATTTGACAAACGAGAAATTAAAAAAATACTAAAAGAATTTTCTGATAGTGAAAACCCTTTTAGTATTTCAGATTTATATTATTCTAATCTTCTTCGATATCAAACAATGCTTTAATAGTACTTTCTAATATTCCACCAATCGGAAATAAAATCCAAGACCATGACCACGACTCTGTACTAAAGCTGATAATTATATATAAAACGACTATAATTGGCCAGTAAATAGTGTCAAATAGATGTTCCATCTTAGTTTTCCTACTATCACGATCTCTAGCAACCATAACCTCTTCTACGGTTTTACCTTTCGCTAATAGATTTTGATATCCTGTCCATTTCATTCCAGTATAGATAAATAATAATACTCCTACGCTTGCTAGAACAAACATAAATCCAGTACCTAGTAATATAACTTCTTCAGCATAGAAGAAAGCACCAAATAATACCGGTAGTAATGAGAATATACATAGCGCAACACCAACTACTATACTTAATGCGTGAGATTTTTTATAATTTTTTAAAAGTATTTCAATAGACTGACGTGCTTCTGGTACTAATATAAAAGGCTTACTATATTGTTTGTAATTAGACAAGCGTAATCCTTGAAGAATAAATTGCGCCACACCTAAACAGCTGAAAATCAGTAACCAGATCAGACCGATAAAAACAGGTCCTTCATTACCATTTACTACATATGATATTGATGATACAAGTCCAGCTAACCCAACGGAACAAGCCAGCACTCCTAAACCTATTCCCATTCCAGCTTTTCTTCTTGCTTCAATATATTCATGTGCATCAGCTAATTCAACTACTAGTACATCTTTAATATCAATTTCTTCTGAAGTTTTTTCATGGTTCAGACCCATTTCGTCTAATACTTCTTCAATATTTCCAAACTCCACAATTACTGTACCAATTGCTTCGTTTTCAGATGCTCCTTCTTCAATCAAAGCTAAATAACGATCTTCCATATTCGCTAATATATCAATTCTCAATTGTTCCGTTTCTTCAGTCTTTACAACTTGTTTAAACATTTTATCAACATATTCCTGTATTGTATTCAATATTTTCCACCTCCAAAAAATGTATCAACAACAGATTTAGTTAACAACCATTCCTTTTCTTTCTCTAAGAAAAATCCTTTACCTTTTGCTGTCACTTTATAGTACGTTCTTTTACGTCCCTGTGTTTCATTTCCCGGGTAGGAAGTAATATAACCCTTTTTTTTCAACCTGGTAAAAGCTGAATATAGGGTTGTCTCTTTCATGACATATTGACCATTTGTCCGTTCTCTAATCTGCTTTGAAACTTCATATCCATAAGAATCTCCTTCAATCAATATTGATAAGATAAATGAATCATTATATCCTCTACTAACATCACTACTGATCATTCACCTCACCTCTTTATGTATCGATTTTAAATTACTTCATCTGTCGTTGTAATCAGTATAGCAAATTGTTACTTACATTACTACATCAGATGCAGTAAAAATATAAAAATCAGACCTAAGACGGAGTCATCTCAAATCTGATTTTCGTTTGATTATTCTATGCTATCTCTTTTGTTAAATCCTATAAATCCAATAAAACTAAATAAAATCCCTAGTATTAAAAGTACAAATAAACGGATAAAGCTTATTTCCCCAGATAAAACATCTGGAACATGATAAAACGGCGATATCCCTTTAAGCCATTCTGGCATATCAAATAAATTCGAAAAATAAAGTATTACAAAACTATAACCTAAAAGAATCCAAGCACTGAAAATCATTCTAGGTAACCAGCCAAATAATAGAACAACAAAACCAATCATGGTCCATAGTGCAGGCAAGTAAGCTAAACCACTTAATAAGATATCCCTAAAAAATACACCTTTTACTTGAGTAGTCATAACTGCTGCTGCAAAAGTAGAAACTTGTGCCATTTGCAGTAAAACACTGCTAAAAAAGCTTAAAGCCACAAATGCCCCTAACACATAATTTTTCGAGTGTTTCCCCACTAAAAGATATACAGATCGTCCTTTTTTCTCTTCACTGTATAATTTCATTACTATCTGAATAACTGGAATAACTGTTGCTATGGATAATAAGCCTAATATAATAGCTATAAATTGTTTTACAATATTCTGATCAGGATTATTTTCAATAATTTTTTCAATTACTTCATTTCCTGCTATCAAAGTCTCTAAATCCCCCATTACAGATCCATAAGTCACTCCTAATAAGATAAGTGAAAGGGTCCAGATAATTAATGGAGCTTTAAGTAAGTTCAATGCCAAACCAGGAACCGTCCTCAAAAGTCTTGAAGCAGAACGTTTTCCAACTCTAGATGGTAATAACCCTGAACCTAAGTCTCGACGTTTTTGAAGATAAAGAGAAATTACAATGAAAATTATCGTTCCAAAGAATAGAATTAATACCGGCCACCAATTATTCGTTACAAATGGTTTCGTTCGATACAACAATCCCAGCGGTGATATCCAGCTTATCAACTCGAAACCTGAATCTCCTATAATTCTCAAAACATAGGATAGGCCTAAAAAAACCAAAGAAAACATAGTAGCATTTCTACTATTGCTGGATAACTGTGAAAATAGTAACGCAACTGAACCATAAAAAAGTCCAACTGAGCCATAAATAACTCCAGTTAATACGGCACCATTAACATCAACACTATTATCACCAAAAATAATTAATATAATAGCTGAAAGTACCGCAAGTATGATGTTGTATATAGCAAGTAGTGTGATTGCTGAAGTTGTATGAGCTAGTTTACCTGTAGGCAATGCTCGAAAAATTTCTATCATTCCCTCTTCTTCTTCCAGTCTTGTATTTCTCACAACTAGAAGAATTGCACTGATTGAAATTAATGACAAAGTCATCACAGTCATTGTATGAGAGTACATGGCACCGATTGTATAGTTGTCAACACCAATTACTTTCCCGAATAAAGCTTCCATTGCTGGATTTGACATAGCTCCTACCATTGCTTGCCTATCATTTGGATCATTATACGTTAAAACAAATGCAATGATACCGATTATCACAAACGATAAACAGCCGATCAACCAATACGAAAGTTTTATTTTTTCTCTTTTAAGGGAAAAAATAAGTAGTTTTTTTGATTGTTTAAATGACTGCATTACACATCACCTTCCGAGCTCCTAGAATAATGTCTCATGAACAAATCTTCCAATTTTGGAGGTGTACTTTCGAATTTTACTATACCATGTCCTTGTATTTCTCGAATCAGATCATCAGTATGATTAGAATCTAATTGGAAGAAAACCTTATCCTTATCTTTTATGAATTCATGAATATAATTTTTTTCTTGCAAATGATCTACAGACTCTAATACTTGTAACTTCACTTGAGTGCGCGTTAAATGTTTCAGTTCATCAAGCTTTCCTGATTCTACGATTTTACCTTTACGAATAATAGCGACTGTATCACAAAGCTCTTCTACTTCTGATAAAATATGACTTGATAACAGTACACTAGCACCTTTTTCTTTCACTTTTTTAATATGTTCTTGGAAAACTCGTTCTTGAAGAGGGTCAAGACCTGAAGTGGGTTCATCTAAAATGTACAAATCTGCATCTGCTGCAAACGCAGCAATTAGAGCAACTTTTTGTCTGTTCCCTTTAGAGTAGCTTCTACATTTTTTTGTTGGATCAAATTCAAATTCTCTCATTAACTCTTCTTTCCGAGCAGCTTTCACTTCTACTCCGCGCATACTCAAAAACAGATCGATAACCTCTCCCCCTGTCAGGTTTGGCCAAAGATTAACATCTCCCGGAACATAGGCAATTCTTTTATGTACTTCAACTGCATCATCCCATGCATCTTTTCCAAATAAAGTTACTGATCCCTCAGTTGCTTTCAGCATTCCTAATATGATTCTGATTGTAGTAGATTTACCAGCACCATTGGGTCCAATAAATCCTAGTATTTCTCCTCCACCTAAGTTGAAAGAGACATCTTTCAATGCTGCTTGCTTGCCGAATAACTTTGAAAGATGTTTGACTTCAAGAATACTCATTGATCTCCCTCCAATATTTTTAATCTAGATTTTCTTTATAATAAATCTTTTTTAGCGTATTTATATAGTTAAAATATTCATCATAATAAGTTTTGATATTTTCTTCATTCATTAAAAATTCGTCTGTTTGTTTGACTCTCATTTCTAATTCTTGACGGTATCCTTCAAGTGTCCATCTGATAAAATTAAACGTAACTTCCTGTGGAAGATCTTCTCTGAATTTTGAAAAATCAATATTTTTCTTTAGCACTTGTGACCATGTTTCTTCTACAATAGCTCTTTTCTTCATGTGTTCTTCGGATAAATCAAATTCACTTGCCTCCATAAGAATTTTTGAAATAAACCCCATCGGATATTGATAATTTTTATACACATTCTGCTTTAATTGACTGACTTCTATTAAACGTTTAAAAAAGTCTGTTTGTTCAAAATCAATATTATTAAAATACACCTCATAAGTTAACTGAAAAGCTGTGTCAACTAAAAAATCAAAAAGTTTACGCTTATTACCAAAATAATAAAACAATGTACCTTTACCAATTTCTGAATTCTTAGCTATGATATTTGTAGAAGCTTTTTCATAACCATTTTGCGTAAATTCTTTGTAAGCTTCATTTAAAATCATATTCTGTTTTTCTATTGAAAGTTTATAAAATGCTTCACTCATAACTACCCTCCCCATCAACCCCCAAAAGATGACCACCCTGACTACTGCCACACATTTGTACCATTGATGCCAACTTTCTTACCACTGTTTGCCAAAGAATGTACCACCTTTTGCCAGCTCGATGTACCACTAAAGAAATATCCCATAACCACTGTGATTTAAGTTAGTTATGGGACACCTTTACATAATCCATAGGATTATATTAGTTTTTCATAATAATATCTTAGAAGTTATTGGATAAACCCAGTCGTTCACGCATAGATGTTTCACCATCAATAGTGATGGTGTAGGAATTATGAACAATCCGATCAATAACTGCTTCTCCTGTGGGACCACCTCCCAGTTTAGAGTGCCATCCGGCTGTGTTGAACTGGGTACAGAAGATC
>NZ_FOSJ01000005.1 GCF_900114235.1 Marinilactibacillus piezotolerans
CGCCCACAGTTTTGCTTTCTGTAAGAATATAACGTCTGAGCAATGATAGGAGAATAAGTCCCCTTCTTAAAATTACGTTTCAGTTCTCTAGAGATCGTTGACGGACTTCGGTCGACGGCAGCGGCAATAGTGCGAATAGAATGACCTTGGTTGAACATTAAAAATAGTTTTTCTCGTTCAAATATTGTAAGATGGTTATAGTGGCTCATAGCTATCTTCCTTTCAAATAGTGTGGACAACCCTATTTTAACTGGAATTTAGCTAGGGGTCTTTTTTAAGGATTAAGTGTTGCACTTAAAGTGTATATTCAAGATACAGCAATTTCATTTTCTTTTTTTGCAAATCCATGTCCTTCATTTTCTAGGACAAGATAAGTGATATCACGCTGCTTTTCTTTTAACTTTTCAACGATTTGATCCGATTCTTTTTTTACAACTCGCGGATCTTGTGCACCTTGTACAACTAACATCGGTTTAGTCATTTGATCCAAGTACGTAATAGGAGAATCTTCGATGAATTTTTCTTTGTCTTGATTTGGATCACCTAACCACAGTTTCATGATTGGTTTCCAATGCGGCGGTACAGATTCATAAAAAGAGAATAAGTTAGAAGGTCCAAATAAGTCCACAACAGCACGGAAATAATCTGGATGACGACCGTGAAGCAGTAGACTCATATATCCGCCATAACTGCCGCCTACTAGGAATAAAGAATCTTTCGAAGCAATACCTTGTTTGAATAACCATTCGATACTTGCAACATTATCTAACCTTGGAGCATTACCCCAGTCTTGTTCTACCAGCGTAGCAAAAGTTTTTCCATATCCTGTGCTACCTCTAAAATTAGGTGCGAAAATATTATATCCACTATATAAAAGTGCCTGAAATAAAGCACGGAAATTTTGTCTCTCGGCTGCTTGTGGACCACCATGAGGCCAGAAAATTGTATATCCATTCGCATTATCTTCAGTTGCTCTAAATAATAATGCTTCAATTTCTAGTTCGTCAAAAGAATTGAATTTAATGGTTTCGGGTTCGACCATTTCAGTTGAGTCAATTCCGAGGACACGATTTTCTGTCAGCGATTCCCAATGAACCCCATCAACCGAACGGAATATATTGACAGGCATTACTGCACTAGATCCCGATAAATAGATTGTTCCGTTTTTAGCAATTTTTATTTCTTGCAATACATGTACAGGAGAGACAAGTTCTTCTACTTCACGTGTCTCAGGATTAAAGCGATATAGATTATCTGTAACGCCTGCAGTAGTCGCTAAGATAAAAGTTTCGGATTCTTCGTGCCAGGAAACCTCTGTAATGCTTTCATCTCTGAATGAAAGTACTGTTTCGCTTTGGCGAGAGGCTAGATCATAACGGACCAGATAGGCTTGTTCACTTTGATAGTCTGTTACAAAGTAGATCATATTGCTCTCAGTGATAGTTGTTCCACTGATCGTATAAGGTGGTTTAGCATCTTCTGGAAGTAAAGGAATCATTTCATCTTCAACTTTTAAAAAGGCTTTTTGATGCGTATTAGAATATAATTTTGTGTAAATAAAGAGGGCTTCATCTCTGGAAACGGCTGTCAGATAAGTTGGAGCTTCCTGCCCCTTTTCTAAAAGTGTATCTTTTCCTGTCTCAAGATCTCTGACATGTGTGTTTAAGAAGTTAGGATTAGCGAGAGAGGTAGTATAATATAAACGATTTCCATCTTCAGAAAGGTCTGCAAAATAAAATTTTTCTGAAGCATCACCTGTTACAAGCGGGGTTGGATATCCGCCGTATATTGGAAGAGCATAAATTTGAGTATTTTCATTTCCATCCCTATCAAATCCCACTAGAACGTAATCAGAGTTTGGACTGATCTTGATAAAGGAGACAGATTCATCATACTTGGCGAATAGATAGGGTGTTGTACTTTCTTTTAAATCAATTGCCCATAGATTAGGCTCTCCAGTTATATCAGACATATAAATCAATTTTGATTCATCGTTTGCAATAGCAAAACTGCCAATACGGTTGGTATGGAAGAATTGTTCGAAATGTGCTTTTTCAAAATTCATGTACTTTCCTCCTTAAGAAACTATGTAAATTCTTTTTGTTGTTACTAGCTTACCATAATTTTTGGAAAAGCGAGAATAAAAACAGAAGCATGTAGCAAATTTATCAGAAGAATAAATACTAGGGTAAGTAGATGACAAGATGATTGAAACTTGTAGAAAGAGTGTGGAAAATATCAAAATTAGAAATGATTTACGTAAAATATAGCACAATAGAAACATCACATTTGTATTCATGTCCATTAACCTTAAAAGACGCGCAAGATATACTCTAGTACATCGAAAGAGGAAACGTTCTACATAGATGTTTATTTGATTAGCACTATCAAAAATTACTAGTAGTATTTAATAAAACTATTTTGATAAATTTTGGTTACATTTATCTTTATTCCAAATTAACTCCGTCAGAAAGTACCATTAGAAATAAGGGACTTTTCCTTCGAGGAGAAATGTTTGAAACTACATACCGAGTAAGAATATACTAAATGAATAGATGAATAAAGTTATAGTTGAATCAGATATTTATTTAGGAGGAGAAAGCCATGCAAAAAGTCAAACCATTTCCTAGAGAAAAAGGAATTGAAAATGGATTGAGATTATTAAGAGAAGGGTATTTGTATATACCCAATCGTCGAAAAGCATATCAATCTGATGCAGTTAAAACTAGAGTCCTCGGGCAAGAAGCAATATTACTAGGAGGAGAAGAAGCAGCAGAACTATTTTATGATGAAGATAAATTTAAGCGTGAAGGTGCTGCTCCAGAACCTGCTGTATCGACTTTGCTTGGTCAAGGTGGTGTTCAACAGTTAGATGATGAAGCACATCGTCATCGCAAAAAGATGTTTTTAGATCTTATGTCTAAAGAACGTATTGAAATCTGGGCAAAATTAGTGGAGAAATATCTATACATTGCTACAAAAGAATGGATCAGAAAAGATTCGATCAACTTTTATAAAGAAAGCCAGAAAGTGCTGACCCAAGCTGCATGTGAATGGTGTGGTGTTCCATTAAAAGATAAAGAAATTGATAAACGGACAGAGCAATTGATCAGTATGATTGAATCACCTGTTGCTGTAAGTAAACGCCATATCGAAGGACGAATCGGTAGGATCAAAGGAGAAAAATGGGTTTCTGGATTAATTGAGCAGGTAAGAGAAGGAACACTTCAACCAGACGAAGATACAGCGTTATACCAGATAGCTTGGCACAAAGAATTAGACGGAGAGCTATTGGACTTGAAAACTGCGGCAGTAGAATTACTGAATGTTATTCGACCTTCTGTTGCAATTGCTTTATACTTTGCATTTACGGCGTTAACCTTACAGCAGTTTCCGGAAGAAAAAAATAAATTGAATGGAGAAAATCCTTACTACCTGCATATGTTTATTCAAGAAATCAGACGATATTATCCGTTCTTCCCATTCAATGGTGCCATTACGCGAACAGACTTCATATGGAATGGCTATCAGTTTGAAAAAGATACTTTAACAATATTTGATTTTTATGGAACGAACCATGACCCAAGAGTTTGGGAAGATCCTGAAGACTTCAAGCCAGAGCGATTCAGCAATTGGCATGAGAGTCCTACTGATCAGATTCAGTTTAGATTATTGGCACAAGGCGGAGGTAGTTATTCTGCTGGTCATCGATGTCCAGGAGAATGGAATACAGTACGGGCAATGGAAATAATCACGGATTTCTTAGTCAACAAAATTGATTATACCGTTCCGGAACAAGATGTTGGATTTAGTTTAGTCAACATGCCGACAACACCTAAAAGTGGAATGATTTTTGAAAATATTCAGTATAAAGGTTAAGATAATTTAAAATAGTACTAGAAAAATTGTTCTATCTATAGTATAATTAAAAGTGCCGAAAGGCCGCATGACAATGGCGGGTGTATGAACCGTGTCAGGTCCGGAAGGAAGCAGCACTAAGTACATTCCTCCATGTGTTATGTGTATACATAGTTATGAACAATTGATAGTTGTGCATATAAGAAAAGAGATGTTCCTTTTATTAGGGCATCTTTTTTCTGTTTATGCATAGTTTCTATAAAAGGGTAAATTGAATAAAAATATACAAAATCTATTTCTCATTCACTCTGATTTCGCTTATAATGAAGAGTAGAGAAATCAAAATAGAAAACCGTAAATATAAATTTTATAAAGCGATCATCTAATGCAGTAAAATTATAGTAGAGAAGAGGGGAATCATGAGCTATCAAGCATTGTACCGCGTCTGGCGTCCGCAAAAATTTGGAGATATTGCTGGACAACAGGCAATTACAAAGACTCTGAGAAATGCGATTGTACAAGATAAAACGAGTCATGCGTATTTATTTACGGGACCTCGTGGTACAGGCAAGACGAGTGCAGCCAAAATTTTTGCCAAAGCAATCAACTGTCCACATGTTAAAGATGGTGAACCTTGTAATGACTGTGAGATTTGTCAGTCGATCAGCCAAGGAAAACTTGGAGATGTTATTGAAATCGACGCAGCAAGTAACAATGGGGTTGAAGAGATTCGTGATATCCGAGACAAAGCAAACTATGCTCCCACGCAAGCAGAATACAAAGTGTATATTATCGATGAGGTTCATATGTTGTCAATGGGGGCATTTAATGCCTTATTGAAAACACTTGAAGAACCTCCTGCTAATGTTATATTTATTCTGGCAACGACGGAACCTCACAAGATTCCTTTAACAATCATTTCCAGAACACAAAGATTTGACTTTAGGCGGATATCTCCTCAAGATATCATTAGTCGAATGCAATATATTCTGAATCAAAAAGAAGTAGAATTTGAATTAGATGCACTGACTACTATATCGAAAGCGGCAGAGGGAGGTATGCGGGATGCGTTAAGCATTTTAGACCAAGCCTTATCATTCTCTGAAGGGAAACTGAAAACAGAAGATGCAATGAGAATAACCGGTAGTATTACTCAAGAACTTTTGATTGAGTATATTCGTGCGCTTTATACTCAGCAAACTGAACAGGGCTTAAACATTCTCCATGAACTGATTGCTGAAGGGAAAGACCCTAGCCGCTTTGTAGAAGATATGATTCTATTCAGCAGAGATGTTTTGCTCTATCAAACAGCACAAACAGATGTGTTATTAAAAATGGGAAAAGCAGATGATGAGTTTATACAACTTTCAAACGAAGTGGCTTCACCGCTTTTATACGAAGTGATACAAGTATTTAACCAGACGCAGCAAGAAATGAGATTATCCAACCATGCTGAAGTTTATCTTGAAGTAGCAACAGTCAGACTAACACAACCCACTAAACCTTCTTCAAAAAGAGAAAATTCTAAAAATTTTCTTGAAGAAGATACTACGTCATCTGCAGAAATCTCAGATTTAAAAAAACAATTAGCAGATATGCAGAAGCTGATTCAGAATATGGCTGGGAATGAAGGTGCCGTAAAACATTCTCCATCCAAGCCGAAAAGATCTAAAAGCAGCCTAGTCTTTAAAGTCAACCGTCCATCCGTATATAGAGTCCTTGAAAAAGCGACAAAAAAGGACTTAGCCCAATTGAAAGATGTCTGGCCGGATTTGATGAATGTGCTGGAAGCCAGTCAAAAAGCTATTATGAATACTTCAACCCCTGTAGCAGCGAGTGCTCAAGGGTTGGTTGTGACCTTTGATTATGATATTCTATGTGAGAGAGCAACTAACGATAAACTTCTGTTAAATACTATTGGTGAATATCTTGAAAAAGTTATTGGACATAAAGCTGAATTAATTAGTGTTCCTGCTGAACAATGGCCAGTTATCCGTCAGGAATTCATTAAAAGTATGAAGGAAGAATCTGCCGATACTAGCGATACTCAGTCAGAAACATTTTCTCCAGAAGATAAAAGAGAACTTGAAACCGAGCCGATTGTATCAGAAGCACTTAAGATTTTTGGAGAGCAAATCGTTAAAATCGAAGAATAAAAATTATAATAATTAATAAAGGAGAATGAATAATGCGCGGTGGAATGGGAAATATGCAAGGTATGATGAAGAAAATGCAGAAAATGCAAAAAGAAATGGGAATAGCTCAAGAAACATTGAATCAGACAGAATTTACAGGATCAGCTAATGATGACCTGGTAACTGTGACTTTTACAGGTGATAAAAAATTAAAAAAAGTTTCAATCAAAGAAGAAATTGTCGATCCTGAAGATGTAGAAATTATTGAAGATCTTGTGCTACTTGCAGTAAATGATGCTCTTCAAAAAGTAGATGCAGAAACAGAACGTGTAATGGGGAAATATACTAAAGGTATGCCTGGAATGTAACACTGAGATTCAAGTAGAAGCCAATTAACACAATCTTTGATTGAGAGTATCTTTTTAGAAAGGAGACGGTCATGCATTATCCAGAACCGATCTCGAAATTAATGGAAAGTTATATGAAATTGCCAGGAATTGGGGAGAAAACAGCTGCCCGCCTGGCTTTTTATACAGTTAATATGAACGAAGACGATGTGACCGGCTTTGCCAGATCCCTAATTAGTGTCAAACGAGATCTGCATTACTGTTCAATATGCGGAAATATGACCGAACAAGACCCTTGTGAAATCTGTCAAGATAAAAGCAGAGATCAGTCATTGATCCTAGTTGTTGAACATCCCAAAGATGTCATTTCAATGGAAAAAATGCAGGAATTTAAAGGCTTGTATCATGTACTTCACGGAGTATTGTCTCCTATTGAGGGAACAGGTCCGGAAGATATCAATATACCGGATTTAATTAAACGACTTCAAAACGAAGAAGTAAAGGAAGTCATTATTGCAACCAATGCTACAGCTGAAGGAGAGGCTACAGCAATGTACTTGTCGCGTTTGATTAAACCATCAGGCATTAAAGTCACGCGTCTGGCGCATGGTCTATCAGTAGGAAGCGATATAGAATATGCTGATGAAGTAACTCTGCTTAAAGCAGTTGAAGGCCGCAGGGATATGTAGGAGAAGATGAAATGGGATTGTTTAAAAGAAAGTCAAAACTGAGAAAAGAATATGACGAAAAACTTTTATCTTTAATGCAACATCAAAAAGCACTGTGGGAAAATTCTAAAGTGATGGAAGAAATTATCGTAGAAGAACATCCAAAACTTAAAGCAGAACGCAAACTAGCTCAGGCAAAATACTTTTATTTATTCAAAGAGGCAAAAGTGAGAAAAATAAAAGGAAATTAGTTGACTAATATTAAATGAAAAAGCAAGTGTCGCTGGAAATAGACATTTGCTTTTTTTATTTATATAGAAAAATCTCTGAGAAAATCCTTTTATAAAATCCATAGACAATAGGGATGAATCTCACGTATAATAAACTAAATAGGATAATTATTTTAGAATTGAGGAAATAAATGTGACAGGTCTGTTTATTACAATAGAAGGACCAGATGGAGCGGGAAAATCTGGTTTAGTCAAACGGCTGGTTCCGACCATCCAATCCATGATCAATCATCCACTTGTTGTAACTCGTGAGCCTGGAGGCAGTGAAATTGCTGAAGAAATTCGCAAGCTTATTTTGAATCCGGCATATTTGGCAATGGATGCTAGAACAGAAGCATTACTTTACGCAGCTAGTCGTAGACAGCATGTGGTAGAGAAAATCCTACCGGCTTTATCAAGAGGGGAAGTTGTATTATGTGACCGTTTTGTTGACAGCTCAATAGCCTACCAAGGACAAGCTAGAGGAATTGGCATGGAAAAGGTAATGGCTATAAATGAATTTGCGATAGAAGGACTAAAACCGGATATTACCCTTTATCTAGACGTAGATGCAGAAGTAGGATTAAAGAGGATTAAGGACAAAAAATCTAAAAGAACACAGGATAGACTAGAATTAGAAGCTGTGACATTTCATGAAGAAGTAAGCAAGGCCTATCATTTACTAATTGAAAAAGACCCGAATCGCTTCCGTGTTATTGATGCAAGCTTGGACCAGGATAGCGTGTACAAGAATGCACTTGATGCACTTGAAACAGCAATAGAAGAGTATAAGAATCAAGATAACGATTAAGGAAGGATGAAAAACATGAAATTGATAGTAGCGATCGTTCAAAATCAAGACAGCAAAAGACTTGCCGATGAATTTGTAGAGAAAGGCTTCCGTGCAACAAAACTATCTTCTACAGGAGGGTTTCTACGTGCCGGAAATACAACTTTTTTAATTGGAGTGGAAGACCGTAGAGTAGAAAGTGTATTAGCTCTGATTAAAGAAAATTGTTCAACTAGAAGTCAAACGATGATGAGCCCGCCTTCTTATGATTTTACATTAGAATCTGACTTGACATATCCGGTAGATATAGAAGTAGGAGGAGCAACATTATTTGTTCTTCCAATCGAACAATTCCAACAATTTTAAAGCTAGGGGAGACGTCTAATGTCTACCATTGTTAAAAAGCAAGCTAATATCCATGAATTATTTTCTAAAATGATTCAAAACCAGACTATACAGCATGCTTATTTATTTGAAGGTGTTGCTGGAGCTGGAAAAAAAGAAATGGCATTGTGGATCGCAAAAGCTCTTTTTTGTCCCAATTATTTTGAGCATAATGAGCCATGCGGCACTTGCCATCAGTGCCAGAGGATTGATACGCATCAGCATCCAGATATTATTGAAATCAAACCAGATGGATTATCAATCAAAGTAGCGCAAGTTAGAGAATTGAAAGCGGAATTTTCTAAAAGTGGAGTAGAGAGTAAAAGAAAGTTGTTTATTATCGAAGATGTTGAAAAGATGACCCAGAATGCTGCTAACAGTTTGCTGAAATTTCTGGAAGAACCCGATGGTGAAACAACAGCACTGCTTTTAACTACAGCAAAGCAGAGACTTTTGCCGACCATTCTTTCTAGATGCCAAGTCATTCATTTCCCAGTCCAGTCTCTTGAAAAAAGAATTCGGGAACTAGAAGCCAGAGGATTGACTTTGTCACAAGCTTCTTTAACTTCTAGAGTTACTCACGATGCTGATAAAGCAATCGAACTCGCAAATGATGAAGAGTTCCAGGATACAGTTAAGACTGTCTGGAATTGGTTCAAACTTTTAGCTAAGCAGGATGAACAGGCATTTATTTTTGTACAGACTGAACTGATGAGTACGGTCAAAGAGAGAGAATCTTATCAATTTGTTATTGATCTGCTGATTATTATATATCGAGACCTTCTTAACTTGACGTATTCAGATTCAGTCATACTGGCTTTTTTGAATCAAGAATCCAGTATGAAGCAATTTGCTGCTCAGTTATCCAGCAGAAAACTAATTGAAGTTTTAGAACAACTACTTGAAGCAAAAAAGAAGCTAAATAGTAACGTAGCAGCCCAAGGTGTTTTCGAAGATATTGCATTACAGATAGTTTTTAGTTAAATTTAAAAAGAGTAAGCATATAAATACAGATAATGACTGAGATTTTATATTTTTCTTTATTGAGTGTTTGCCAATTCAATTCTAATCGTGTTATGCTATTAAAAGATACTATATCGCCAATTCAATTTTTTAACTGCTCGACCGTTTAAAATATTCAAGTCGAAATCAAACGTGAAGAAATCTGTAGAAATGAAAAAGTGGTGTACAATGAATAAAAAGGAATTACATGACACATTTTCCGAGTTGGAATCCCAAGCAGAAGCCACTCTGAAGACACTCAAGCAAGTAAAACAAGAGCTGTCTCAGTTAACCGAAGAGAACCATGCTTTAAGTATGGAGAACCAGCATTTACGAGACAGATTAGCTGAAGTCATCAAGCAGCAATCCATTGAAAAACAAATTAGTGATACTGGAATGACTAAATCTCGAATGAATCTAGAGAAGATATATGAAGATGGATTTCATGTATGTAATCTTTTTTATGGTTCTAGAAGAGATGGAGACGAACCATGCGCATTTTGTTTGGAAGTTATTTATGGAGAGCGAAAATAAAGTAGACAGTCGGATTAGAAAAACATATAAATTTTCAGGTACTATATATAGTGGTTATCGAAAAAAACAAAAAAGTATATTATTAGTGCAACTCCTTGTACACTCTCGTTTTGCTTGTTAAATTGAGCAAAAAAAGCGAGAGTGTCTTTTTGTGCCTTAACACAACATGTTGTGTTCTTGTTAAATTAATTTTCTACATACAGTGTTTTATGCTTGAAAAAAATCTGAAGTCATGTAAAATAATAGATACGATACCAAGCGAGCTTAGCGCTGGAACAGGATGGCAAACAATTAGCGCTAATCACTATATATAGATGAGCTCATTGGTTGGAATAAACTAATTCACAGAGAAATTCACGAAGATATCGAACGAAATCGATGCAGTAATTTTCATTTATTTAGGAGGAAATCATCATGTCAAATAAACCAGTTATTGTCTATTCAAAACCTAATTGTATGCAATGCAACTTTACTAAAAAATATTTAGAAGATAAAGGAATCTCTTACGAAGTTAAAGATATTGCTGAAAATGAAGCAGCAATTGAAGAAGTGAAAAGCTTAGGATTTAGTTCTTTACCAGTTGTTATTGCTGAAGGACTAGAAGCATTCAACGGATTCCGTCCTGATATGCTGAATCAGTTAGCGTAGTGCCATGAAAGTAGTCTATCTTTCTTTAACAGGCCAGACAAGAAAATTTGTAAATAAACTTGGAATGGATTTGTTGGAAATAACTCCAACAGATCCTTTCATTACTGTAAATGAGCCTTACATCGTCATTACTCCTACATACGATAAGGAAGTGACGGAAATTCTAAATGACTTTATTGAGACAGAACATAATGAATCTTTTCTAAAAGGAGTAGCTGGCGGAGGAAATATTAATTTTGGTCAGCTATTTGTTTTTACAGCAAAAGATCTAGCGAAAGATTATAATGTGCCTCTGCTTCACAGCTTTGAATTTCAAGGGAATGAAGTAGACGTGAAAAAATTAAAGAAAGCGGTGGATGATCTTGGCTTCAACTAGTCCAGTAAAAGAAATACCTAAAGAAGTGACGTATTTTCAATTAAACAATGAAATCAATCGACCAGTAAATAATCAAATTCCGCTTCATAAAGACCGAGAAGCGGTTAGAGCTTACTTTATTGAACATGTAAACCCTAATACTGTTAAATTCGATAGTATCAATGAAAAAATTGATTATCTGATTGAACATGATTTTATTGAAGAACCTTTTCTATCTCAATATTCAAGGTCATTTATCACTGAATTATTTGAAGATTTATATAATCAGAAATTCCGTTTTCGTTCATTTATGTCTGCGTATAAGTTCTATACTCAATATGCGCTTAAAACAAATGATGGTAATCGATTCCTAGAAAGATTTGAAGATCGTATCGGCTTTAATGCTCTGTATTTAGCAAATGGGGATGAAACACTTGCAAGAAAGATTGCAGACGAAATCATTCATCAGCGTTATCAGCCAGCGACACCGACTTTCTTGAACGCTGGAAGAAAACGACGTGGAGAATTAGTTTCTTGTTTCCTGATTCAGACGACAGATGATATGAATAGTATCGGTCGTGCGATCAATTCAGCACTTCAATTGTCTCGTATTGGTGGAGGTGTCGGAGTGAATCTGACAAACCTTAGAGCTGCCGGAGATCCAATCAAAAAAATCGAAAATGCATCCAGCGGTGTTTTACCGGTTATGAAGTTGCTGGAAGACAGCTTTAGTTATTCCAACCAGTTAGGACAAAGAAATGGTGCTGGTGCAGTATATCTGAATTTATTCCATCCGGACATTATGAGTTTTCTATCAACTAAAAAGGAAAATGCGGATGAAAAAGTTCGCGTTAAAACCCTTTCTCTAGGCGTCGTGGTACCAGATAAATTCTACGATTTGGCTGCTCGCAATGAAGATATGTATCTATTTAGTCCATATGATGTAGAAAGAATCTATGGTGAACCATTTGCTTATGTAGATATTTCTAAAGAATACGACAATATGGTCGCAAATCCCGAAATCAAGAAAACTAAAATCAAAGCTCGTGAGCTTGAAAATGAAATCTCCAAGCTGCAACAGGAATCTGGTTATCCATATGTAATCAATATTGATACAGCGAACAAGGCGAATCCGGTATACGGTACAATTACAATGAGTAACTTGTGTAGTGAAGTACTGCAAATACAAGAACCATCTATAATCAAAGATAATCAAGAATATGAATCTCTTGGTACTGATATTAGCTGTAATTTGGGGTCGACAAATGTAGTGAATTTGATGACTACTCCAGATTTCGAGGGTTCAGTGGATACAATGGTACGTGCATTGACCTATGTCACAGATCGCTCAAATATCGAAGCTGTTCCTTCTGTGAAAAATGGAAATGATAGATATCATACGATTGGTTTAGGAGCCATGGGACTGCATACATTTTTTGCACTAAATCAAATGCATTACGGATCACCTGAATCAGTAGAGTTTACAGATGCGTACTTTTTGCTGCTGAACTATTATACATTGAAAGCCAGCAATAAGATTGCAAAAGAGCGTAATCAGGTATTTTATGATTTTGATAAATCGGATTATGCAAATGGGACTTACTTTGATAACTATACAAAAGAAGATTTTAATTTTGCTTCAGAGAAAGTTGCAGCAATTTTTGAAGAACGTGGTATCAGTATTCCAACATCATCTGACTGGGATACACTTAAAGAATCTGTCCAGGAATCCGGATTATATCACCAATACCGCATGGCTGTTGCTCCAACAGGGTCAATCAGTTATGTGAATGAAACATCTGCTAGTATTCATCCTATCACCCGTTTAGTAGAAGAACGTCAAGAAAAACTGACTGGTAAAACTTATTATCCCGCACCATACTTATCAAATGATACGATGCCTTATTATAAGAGTGCTTATGATATGGACATGCGTAAAGTCATTGATATCTATGCTGCAGCTCAAAAACATGTGGATCAGGGAATGAGTTTGACTTTGTTCATGAGATCAGAAATTCCAGCAGGTATTTATGAATGGAAAGAAGGCAAGACAACAAAACAGACAACGCGTGATTTGAATATTTTAAGACACTACGCCCATAAAAAAGGGATTAAGTCTATCTACTATGTTCGCACGTTTACGGACGATGCAGAAGAAATCGGATCAAATGCGTGTGAAAGCTGCACGATATAAGTCACGTCAAAACGTACAGGAGGAAATCCCTGAAAAGCTATATGTTCTTTTATAGGGATTTCCTTGTATGCTGTAAATGACTCAGACAGAGCAAAGGATATGGACAAGGAGAATAAAATGACTGAAACGTATAAAGCCATTAACTGGAATCAGATCGAAGATATGGTTGATAAATTGACATGGGAAAAATTGGTAGAACAATTCTGGACTGATACTCGTATTCCATTGTCCAATGATTTGAGTGACTGGCAAAAGTTATCTTTTGATGAGAAAGATATGATTGCTAAAGTATTCGGAGGATTAACATTACTAGATACTTTACAGTCTCAGGATGGGATCGAAGCATTGAAGAAGAGTATTCGTACTCAACATGAAGAAGCTGTATATAATAATATTGAGTTCATGGAATCTATGCATGCAAAAAGCTATAGTGCGATTTTTAGCACATTAAACACTAAATCTGAGATTGATCAGATTTTTGAATGGACACATTCAAACGAAATGCTTCAGAAAAAAGCTCAAATCATCAATGCGATTTACCAAGAAGGTACACATTTACAGAAAAAAGTTGCTAGTGTATTTTTGGAATCATTCTTGTTTTATTCTGGATTCTTTGCACCACTTCATTATTTGGGAAACAGTAAAATGACAAACGTAGCTGAGATTATCAAGCTGATCCTAAGAGATGAGTCAGTACACGGCACATACATTGGATATAAGTTTCAGATTGGCTATAATCAATTATCTGAACCTGAACAAGAAGAATTAAAAAACTGGACATATGAATTATTATTCAAGCTATATGAGAACGAAATGGAATATACAGAGTATCTATACGGTGCAATTGGCTGGACAGAACGTGTTGGGGTATTCTTAAGATACAACGCCAATAAGGCCTTACAGAATTTAGGTTTTGATCCCTTGTTTCCAGATACATCAGAAGACGTTGATCCCATTATCATGAATGGAATTTCCACAGGAACCAGCAATCATGATTTCTTCTCTCAAGTAGGGAATGGCTATCTACTGGGAATGGTTGAAACTATGGAAGATGAAGACTACGTTAAATGGTATTAGATTGATCGTGTTAACTGAAAAGTACTTCCTGCTTATGATTTTAAGCAGGATATACTTTTGATAGTGTTTGTGAAAAAACAACCAAAGGAACAAAATAATTGAGAGGGGCAGAATAAATGCAGACTACATATAAAGAAAACGAGACGATCCTACTAGAAGAGAAAGTAGAAAATAAATTAAAAGTATTAAAACAAGATGGTCGTACACAATCTTTCAATTTAAATAAAGTCCTGAGAATTTATATAGAATCAGCAAGACAGAATAATGTACAGTTGACCGATAATGAGCTAAATATAATTAAAGATAAAATAGAAGAAAAAATAGCAGTAAGAGTGTCACCTTTCATCAAAACATGTGAAATTGAACACATTTTAAAAAAGGTAATGAATGAATCAGGGCATCCAAAATTGATTATTTCGTATAATGAAGAAAAAGAAAATAAGTTAAGCGAAAGACAAAATCGGCGAGATGTAAACAAAATGATTCAAAGTTTACTAATAAAAGATAAAAGTATCGTCAATGAGAATGCAAACAAAGACAGCAATGTGTTCAATACACAACGAGATTTAACGGCTGGAATAGTGGGTAAGGCAGTTGGATTGAAGATGCTGCCAGAACATGTTGCGAACGCGCATGAAAAAGGTGAAATTCACTATCATGATCTAGATTATACGCCTTATTCCCCTATGAGTAATTGCTGTTTGATCGACTTTAAAGAAATGTTTGAAAAAGGATTTCAAATCGGTAATGCAGAAGTTGATTCACCCCAGTCTATACAGACTGCAACTGCACAAACAGCTCAGATCATAGCTAATGTAGCTTCCAGTCAATATGGCGGGTGCAGCTTTGATCGTATTGATGAAGTACTGGCACCTTATGCAAAACTGAATTATAAAAAACATCAGCAAACAGCAGAAAAATGGATAGATGATAAAGTAAAGAGACAAGAGTATGCAGTCGAGAAAACAAAAAAAGACATATATGATGCCATGCAAAGTTTAGAGTATGAAATTAATACACTTTATACTTCTCAAGGACAAACACCATTTACAAGTGTGGGATTTGGATTAGGTACGAACTGGCTAGAGCGAGAAATCCAAAAATCTATTTTAAAAGTACGCTTGAAAGGCTTGGGAAAAGAAAAGCGAACAGCGATCTTTCCCAAACTGATTTTTACTTTAAAGCGTGGCATTAATTTGAATCCGGAAGATCCTAATTATAAAATCAAACAGCTTGCATTAGCTTGCTCAGCAAAAAGAATGTATCCAGATATATTATCTTATGATAAAATTGTTGAATTGACTGGAAGTTTCAAAGCGCCAATGGGATGTCGCTCATTCTTACAAGGATGGAAAGATGAGCAAGGCCAAGAAATCAACTCTGGAAGAATGAATCTCGGGGTCGTTACCTTGAATTTACCTCGAATAGCATTGGAGGCAAAAGGAGATCAGTCAAAATTATGGTCATTACTAGAAGAAAGACTTGATACTCTTCATGATGCCCTGATTTTTAAAGCTGAACGGGTGATGGATGCTACACCAGAAAATGCCCCTATATTGTATATGCACGGTGCATTCGGCAAACGACTAACAAAAGAGCAGAGTGTCAGTGAATTATTCTTGAACAGAAGGGCTACAGCCTCTCTAGGATATATAGGATTATATGAAGTCGCTACAGTGTTTTATGGTGGTGAATGGGAAGAAAATAAAGAAGCTAAAGCATTTACACTGGATATTATCCGAAAACTCAAACAGACAGCCGACAGCTGGAGTGAAGAGACTAATTTGCATATTAGTGTATATTCTACGCCAAGTGAAAGCCTGACAGATCGTTTCTGTAAATTAGATAAAGAAAAATTTGGTATAGTTAAAGATATAACGGACAAAGGCTATTACACAAACAGCTTTCATTATGATGTCCGAAAAAATCCGACACCATTTGAAAAGATTGAATTTGAGAAAGAATATGCTCCTTATACTAGTGGAGGATTCATTCATTATTGTGAATATCCAAAATTACAAACAAACTTAAAAGCATTAGAAACTGTATGGGATTTTGCTTACGATAAAGTTGGATATCTAGGAACTAATACACCAATTGATCACTGCTATAAGTGTGGGTTTGAAGGAGACTTCACTCCTACTGAACATGGCTTTAAATGTCCTGAATGCGGGAATACGGATCCGGAGACTTGTGATGTCGTTAAAAGAACATGTGGTTATCTTGGAAATCCGCAAAAAAGGCCAATGGTAGATGGACGACATAAAGAAATCTCTTCAAGATTGAAGCATATGAAAGGATCTGACGTGAATGCCAACTGATCCAGTAGCCTGGACCTCAGATCAGTTCAGTAAGCATTATATTGCAGACTATAAACCTTACAATTTTGTAGATGGAGAAGGTGTTAGATGCAGTATTTATGTCAGTGGTTGCCCGTTTGCCTGTAAAGGATGCTATAACAAAGTTGCCCAAAATTTTACTTATGGGAAACCGTATTCCAAAGAATTAGAAGATAGAATTGTAGAAGATTTACGAGCTGAATACTGTCAAGGCCTTACACTGCTTGGCGGAGAACCATTTTTGAATACAGGTGTTACGATACAACTATGTCGACGTATCCGAGAAGAATTTGGATCAGCAAAAGACATCTGGTCTTGGACAGGTTACACATGGGATGAATTGATGCGGGGAACTGAAGATAAACAGACATTGCTCACTTATTTAGATGTTATAGTGGATGGTCGCTTTGAACTTGATAAAAAAGATTTAAACTTAGCATTTAGAGGAAGTTCAAATCAGAGAATAATTGACGTTCAGCAATCTTTAAAAACAGAAACAGTAAAGTTATGGAATAATGGTGACTATAAGTAAACCTCTAAAGCATTAAGAGCAGCTTTCAAAAAATCACTCGAAAGTATTTCTGCTCTTAATGTTTTTATATTAAAAAAGAAAATGTAGAGAGTTTGTTTAGAGTTTAATGAAGTAAGGATGAAAACTTGCTTTTCGTGAACCCTGATTTCTGGTATATTCTGTTGTATACTTTATATAATGAAATCAACTTCAAAAATAAAAAGTATAGATAATATATTCAGATTTTAAGGAGATAAATAGTGGAAGATAAAAGTATAAAGCAGCATTACGGATTATTAACAGCATTATCTATGATTGTAGGTATATGTGTAGGTTCTGGTATCTTTTTTAAAGCAGACGACATTTTAACATACACAGGTGGTAATGTTTTCTTAGGAATTATTGTATTTTTAATTGGAGCTTTCTGTGTTATTTTCGGGAGTATTACTTTAACAGAACTGGCAAGTAGAACTTCAAAAACTGGTGGTGTTGTAGGCTACTTTGAAGAATTTATTTCTTCGTCAGCTGCAAGTGCATTTGGCTGGTTTCAGTTATGGATCTACTTTCCAACGATAACGGTCGTAGTGGCCTGGGTCGCGGGAATTTATACGACGATGCTATTTGGACTTTCAACAACATTGGAGATGCAAATAGGTATTGGATTAGTTTATTTAACTTTTCTTTTTTCATTAAACTATCTTTCGCTTAAAACAGGTGGAAGATTTCAGAATTTGACAACCTTGATCAAAATGGTTCCGTTGATTGGTATTGGAGTTGTAGGGCTGTTTTGGAGTTCGCCTACACCGGAAATACCAAGTGGAATTGCAGCAATTGGAACAAGTTCAGTTGGGCTAGGATGGTTAGCGGCGCTTGCTCCTATGGCCTTTTCTTTTGAAGGCTGGGTTATTTCAACAACCATTACTCCAGAAGTGAAAAATGCTAAACGTAATATGCCGATTGCATTAACGATTGGGCCATTGATCGTGCTAGCAGTTTATCTAGCATACTTCTTAGGAACAGTAGCAATTGTAGGTGAAGAATATATCCTTTCCACAGGAGATGCTGCAATTAACCAGATCGGTACAGCCATTTTAGGAGCAAATGGAGAATCGATCATGTTGACATTCGTATTAATTGCAGTACTAGGTGTGGTTAATGGTTTGACCTTGGGATTTATCCGTTTACCGCAGGCGTTGGCAATGAAGAATATGATTCCGATGAGTGATAAGATAGCAGAAATAGATCCGAAAAGTGAACTATCACCTTCTTCTGCTACGGCAGCTTATATGATTAGTCTCGTATGGATGCTGCTACATTACCTTACTCAAAAGACAGGATTGTTATCAGGCGGGGACGTTAGTGAGATTGCAATTGTTTTCAGCTATCTCGCTTATGCAGTACTTTACCTTAAAGTCATTCAACTAAAACGAGAAGGTATTGTTCAGAGTGTATTCTTAGGATATATTGCGCCAGTATTTGGGACGATTGGGGCAATGGTAATCTTGATAGGTGGTATTTTCTCAAATCCAACATTCGTGCCATTCTTTTTGATCTTTTCTCTGCTGATTTGTATTGCGGGCTATTTCTATTATCAGAAAAAAGTTGTAGAAGTATAAAATAATGAAATAAATTAGAGCGCTCAGAAGATAAATTACTTTTGAGCGTTTTTTTGCATAGGGATCTTTATTTTTAGTATAATTTAGCCAGTAGCTCCTGTAGTTATAAAATAAGAATGGCTAGTTTAAAAAAGGGGGTAATTATATGGTACTGGAATTAGATTCAATGGACTTTCATGATATGACACTGACATGGATAAATGGTGGGATTACTTCAATGGACGGTGGAGCCATGTTTGGCCCCGTACCTAAACCACTTTGGTCAAAAAAATATCCGGTAAATGAGAAAAATCAGATAGAGTTACCGACAGATGCGATTCTAATTCAATATCAAGGGAAAAATTATTTGATTGATGCAGGAGTAGGTAGAGGGAAGCTGACTGAAAAACAGATTAGAAACTATGGCGTGAGGGAAGAAACACAAGCAGAAGAAAGCCTGGCTCAATTGGGAATAACGACAAATGATATTGATATGGTTCTGATGACCCATATGCATTTTGATCATGCCGGTGGTCTTACTCAATTAATTAAAGATAAATATGTCTCCACCTTCCCTAATGCTATAATCTACGTAAATAATGTTGAGTGGAACGAAATTCGTCACCCTAATATACGTTCTAAAAGTACTTACTGGAAAGAGAACTGGGAAGTCATTCAAGATCAGGTTAGAACATTTGATGATCATATTACAGTGGTGCCGGGGATCGAATTGTTCCATACTGGAGGTCATAGTAAGGGGCACTCGATTGTAAAATTAACTCAGCAAAGAGAGACTTTACTGCATATGGCTGATATTATGCCGACACATGCTCATCAGAATCCGTTATGGGTACTTGGGTTTGATGATTATCCAATGGATTCCATTGCAGCAAAACAGCATTGGATGAAAGAAGCAGTAGAAACAAATGCTAAATTCATATTCTACCACGATGCTTTCTATAGAATGATTCAATGGGATACTACTGGAAAAAATGTAATAAGTTCTCTCAAACGAACTAAACTGCCGTATATTAATTGGAGTCCTGAGAATGAAACAATAGATCGAGGATCCTTAAAAGGGTAATTTTAACAGATAGAATTATTTAAATTTATAGTAAGAATCTAATCATACTTTATAAACTGTAGAATCAAAGTGTTTACAGAGAATTTGCAAAGGCTTTAAAAATTGATTTATTAGTAGAATATGGTATAATGGAATTACATTAGGAATAAATATGAAACATTATATAAAATCGTTTTAACGAAGTTTAATCGATCTGGCGCAACTATAGAGTTGTAAGGACATAGTAGAGGTAGGGACTGTGTTGTTTAAATGAGAAACTCAGTAATATAATTTGAATAGTATTTTAGCACGAAAATCACTGTATAAGTCATTTATTTTTAATTAGAGAGCCGCTCCTTAATTGGAGGGGCTTTTGTCAATTCTAGAGTAATATTGATAAGTGGATTTTGGTATACTGGAATAAATGAATAGATAAGGAAGCGAACAAGTGGAAGATTTACTTAGAAATGATGAACGAATTGATCAACTGATGCAGTATGACCTGAAAATTATTCAAAGTCCCACTGTTTTTTCGTTTTCATTAGATGCGGTACTTTTAGGAGATTTTGCTCAGGTTCCAAGACATGATCGCGCGAATATAATGGATTTGTGCTCAGGAAACGGAGCAATCGCTTTGATGTTGAGCCAAAAGACAAAGAGCTTAGTAACAGGGGTAGAAATTCAGGAGCGACTAATTGATATGGCGAATAGGAGCATCCGCTTAAATAGGCTGGAAAGTAAAGTTAATATGATTCATACAGACGTCAATGAAATAAAAAACTGGATCAGACATGACTCAGTGGATGTGGTGACTTGCAATCCTCCATATTTCAAACATACAAAGGAAAGTGCCAAAAATCCTAATCAGCATCTGGCAATCGCTAGACATGAGCTCTACTTGAATTTGCAAGAACTTATGAAAGCGACTGCTTTTTTATTAAAAACAAAAGGAAAAGCATATTTTGTGCATAGACCGGAACGGTTTCTTGAAATTTTAGATGCTATGCGAGAAGTTAATCTCGTACCAAAGCGAGTCAGATTTGTTTATCCCAAAGAACATAAAGAGGCTAACATGCTGCTGATCGAAGGAATAAAAAATGGCAAAGAAACTGGATTTACGGTTCTTCCACCATTATATGTATTTGATCAGCAAGATGAATATTTACCAGAAGTTAGAAGGATGATATATGGAAGCAACAGAAAAGAAAGCTAGTTACTTTTATGTACTGCTTTGTAAAGATGATACACTTTATGGTGGGTATACAACAAACCTGGACCGTAGACTGAAAGAACATAATACCGGCACAGGTGCAAAATATACACGTCCAGCTTATAGGAGACCTGTACGAATGATTTATGCAGAAAGCTATGTTTCCAGAAGTGAAGCAACAAAAGCTGAAGCAGCATTCAAGAAACTGACGCGTAAAAATAAAGAATATTATTTAAAAAGAAATGGTGTATCGATTCCATTTAAGGACCAGTTAAATCGAATCATCAATAATACAGAGGAGTCCAATGATGCAGACACAGAAGAGTTTTGAAACAAGTGAAAAAGGCATTCTCTACTTAATTCCTACTCCGATTGGAAATCTGGAAGATATGACGTTTAGAGCGATTCGTTTATTAAAAGAAGCAGATATTATTGCGGCTGAAGACACTAGAAATACACAAAAGTTATTGAATCATTTTGAGATAGAAACAAAACAAATCAGTTTTCATGAACATAACTCTAAAGAAAGAACGACTCAATTAGTAGAAAGAATGCTAGCTGGAGAAACAGTGGCACAGGTTAGCGATGCCGGAATGCCATCAATTAGTGACCCGGGAGTTGACTTAGTGAAGTCAGCTATAGAAGCAGGAATAGCTGTTGTTCCATTACCGGGTGCAAATGCTGCCTTACCTGCTTTAATTGCCTCTGGAATCGCACCACAGCCTTTCTGCTTCTATGGATTCTTATCAAGAAAGAAAAAGGATCTACAGTTAGAACTGGAAAATTTGAAAAATCGTCAAGAAACACTGATTTTTTATGAATCACCTCACAGATTGAAAACGATGTTGGAACAAATGGAACCTGTACTTGGATCTGAACGTAAAATTGTTCTAGCGAGGGAATTGACGAAGCGATATGAAGAATTTATTCGTGGTTCAGTTTCTGAAGTATTTAAATGGGCACAGAACGAACAGATTAGAGGGGAATTCTGTATCATTGTAGAAGGAAATAAAAGCCCTGATTTAGATGAACAAGAGGCGGAATGGACAAACTGGACATTAAAAGAGCATGTTGAAAAAATAATCGACAAGCAGGACGTAACGAGTAAAGCAGCTATTAAAAAAGTGGCGCAACTTAGAAATGTACAAAAAAGAGAAGTTTATTCTGCTTATCACGAGTTATAAATACTAGATAGTATTCTTGAAAAAGATACAGTATAATATAAATAAATGAAGGAGGCTATTTCAATGAAAAAATGGACTAGATTAGTGGCATTTTTAACTATTGGAGCTACTTTAGCTGCGTGCAGTAATGACACAGAAGAGTCAGCGATGGAGCCGGAATCTGAGCAAACTACGAATACTGAAACAAATGTAAATAATGACTATCAAACAATGCTGGACCAGGCAAAAGTGCAATATGATGCAGAAAAATTGGATGAAGCAGCTGGAACGCTATCTCTTTTATTGAAAGAAGATTTGACAGAGTATCCAGATATTCAGTCAGAAGCAGAAAGCTTATTAGAAGAAGTGAATTTGACCCAAGCCGAACAAGCAAGGGAAGTGGCCAGTGCATCTTCAGATAAAACTGAATATCAGACAGAACGTCAGTCAAGTGTACTAGGAGAAGAGTATCTGGCTGCTACAGGTAAATCTATAGAAGATGCAACAGATGAAGAGCTGGGTAATTGGCTAGCTGAAAAAGAAGAAAAAGCTGAAGCAGAAACTAATTCTGAGGAAACTGCTACAGAAGAAACTGAAACACAAGATCAAAAAACATTTGCCACAGATAAAGAAGCAGAAGACTACGCTTTTACCCAATCTGTAGATCGTCTAGAATTAAATAACGAAAATTATTCAATCTTTGTAGATAGAACAGATAATCAATGGGTTTCTATTGAGGTAAGAGAAACCGTAAAACAAGACGGAGTAGAATGGTCTAATTTAATTGGGTTATATCGATATGACTTGCAGACTGACTCTATCGAAAAACTGGATTCAGTAACTGGAGAATATCAGGATGTTGAATAGCCATACTTCAATTAAAAAGGATATACCGATACTAGGTATATCCTTTTTTTATCTTAAAAATACGACATCATAGAAATTTTACAAAAGCTATGTCATAATATTAAAAAAGGGGTGGAAGAAATGACTCAAACAATTTTGACATGGCGTAACCTTACAGCGCAGCAAGAAGAAAAAATAAAAGAATTAGCACCTGATTATAAACTGATTTCTTCACTTGAAGAAGCAGATAATCTAGAAGATATAGAGGTAGTATATGGTTGGAAAAGTGAAGATGGGAATAAACTGATCGACCATTCAGCGAATCAGGTAAAATGGATACAGGTGGCTTCTGCTGGCGTAGATTATTTAGACCAGGAGAAATTGAAGAAACAAGACATTTTGCTAACAAATTCAAGCGGAATTCACTCGAATGGTATTGCAGAGTCTGTCTTCGGAATGTTACTTAATTATACAAGAGGAATGGATATTTCTTTAAAAGCACAATTGAAAAGTGAATGGATATCAGTCGACACATTACTAGAGTTAAGTGGTAAGACAATGATGATCGTGGGTACTGGAGAGATTGGAAAACAAACTGGTAAAGTTGCTCATGCTTTTGATATGAAAACGATTGGTATCAATCGCAGTGGTGGTGAAGTGGAGCATATGGATGAACAATATACCCAGGATGATTTAGAGAATGTAATTGGACACGCAGATATTGTAGTGAATATTCTTCCGATGACAGATGAAACTGATAAGTTGTTTGATAAAAATTTATTTAAACAAATGAAAGATCAAAGTATATTTATTAATGTCGGTCGTGGTGGAACAGTAGATACAGATGCTTTACTGGAAGCATTGGACTCTAATATTGCTTATGCCGGATTGGATGTATTTCACGAAGAACCCTTACCAAACGATCATCCACTTTGGAATCGTGAAGATGTATTGATTACGCCGCACATTGCTGGTAGATTAGAGGATTACAGTAAAAGTCTCTTTCCGATATTTGAAAAAAACTTAAAAGCCTACGTGAACGGAGAAGAATTACCTATTAATTTAGTAGATTATTCTCGCGGCTATTAATCACTACTAAACAATGATACATTTAATAAAAGTTTAAACGATTGTAAAATTACTGTTTCAATAGTAATTGCACAATCGTTTTTTTGTTTTGAATTTTATAAATAAAATAATGTATAAATATACTTAAAAAGGCGATTTAATTTATTAAAAAGCGTAAAATATTCAAAAAAGATAATAAAACAGTTGACATAGAAAATTGGCTGATGTAGACTATTTCATAACATCAATGAACAAGAGAGTAGATGAGATACTTTCATAAATGCCTATGGCAATCAGCGAGCCGATACAGAGTGGAAGATCGGCATGAAAAACTCATTGAACCGCACTTGGAAGATGCTGTTTTGAATCGTACTGTCTGGGACAAGTAAGGTCTGGGCAGGAGAAGGAGAAACAGCCGTCATACAGCGTTAATGTACTGAGGTGGCAGACACCCGTTAGTAAATATTTGTCTGCAAGTAGAGTGGTACCGCGATTTAAATCGTCTCTGTGTAAAAACAGCAGGCGTTTTTTTTATTGTCTAGCTTCACACACCAACCCTTCGAGAAAAAGATAAAATTACCCATTGCGCGGGATGCTTATTGACATAGCTGTTCGAACGGATGTGAGTTACAGATATGTTATGTCGACGACCTTTAGGGAGGTCGACGCTTCCTATGAGGTTTTAGATTTTCTTTTCAGGGCTGAACGGTGTACTTAGCTTTTCTTAATACACATTTTTAAAAATTAAAACAAAAATTAAAAAAAGGAGTATGCATCATGACTGACAAACAATACAAAAAAATCGTACTAGCTTATTCAGGAGGATTAGATACTTCCGTAATCATCCATTGGTTAAAGGCACATTATAACTGCGATATTATTGCAGTTACAGCTAATGTCGGGCAAGAAGACGAACTAGAAGGACTAGAAGAAAAAGCTTTGAAGACAGGTGCTTCAAAGTTTTATCTAGCTGAAGTGGAAGAAGAATTTGTTTATGATTCCATTTTTCCAACATTAAAAGCAGGTGCCATCTATGAGAATAAATATCTGTTAGGCACAGCAACGGCTCGTCCAGTCATTGCCAAAGCTCTCGTAGAAATAGCAAAACAAGAAGGTGCAGATGCCATTTGTCATGGTTGTACTGGAAAAGGAAATGATCAGGTTCGATTTGAGATGGGAATTAAAGCTTTAGCTCCTGAACTAGATATTATTGCTCCATGGAGAACGTGGGAAATCACTTCTCGTGAAGAGGCAATCGATTATGCAGAAAAACATGAAATCCCATTGAAGATTTCTCGTGAAACGAATTACTCCAAAGACAAGAATTTGTGGCACTTGTCTCATGAAGGGTTAGATTTAGAAGATCCATTGAATGAACCGAAGTATCATTCTATTTTAGAAATGAGTGTTACTCCAGAAAAAGCTCCAGATAAGCCAACATATGTAAGTATTGACTTTGAGCAGGGCGTTCCAGTAGCAATCGACGGAAAAGAACTAGGTGGCGTAGAATTAATCAAAGCTCTAAATAAAATTGGTGGAGAAAATGCTATAGGGATTCTGGATATGATAGAAAATCGTCTAGTCGGAATGAAAAGCCGTGGTGTATATGAAACACCCGGTGGAACGCTGCTTTATTTTGCACATGAGCAGCTAGAAATGATTACTTTGGATAAAGAGACGCTTCAATATAAACAAGAGCTGGCTCAGAAATATGCCAATATTATATATAACGGTCAGTATTTTACACCACTAAAGCAGGCTTTGGATGCATTCATAAATGAAACTCAACAGACCGTTACAGGTACTGTGAAACTGAAATTATATAAAGGAAATATGATTGTTTCAAGTGTGGATTCACCCTATAGCTTGTATTCAGAAGCTTTTGCAACCTTTGATGACGACGATGTCTACAATCAAGGAGACGCCGCTGGATTTATCAATCTATATGGGTTATCAAGTGTCATTCATGCTGAAATGAAAAAGAAGACACAGCTCGCAAAGCAAGTAAACAGTAGCTTCATCCTGAAAGAGGAAGGAATCAAGGCATGAGCAAAATCAAAGTCGGTGTAATCGGAGCAAGCGGATTTGTTGGAGCTGAATTGACTGGTATCCTGCTCAAGCATCCAGAAGTAGAAATATCTGGGTTATCCTCCATAAATCATGTCGGAAAAGCAATTTCAGAATTGTATCCTGCTTTTACTGCTCAATATGATCAAAAGTTTGAAGAAAATGACACAGTAATTAATCGGTCAGACATCTTGTTTATATGTTTGCCACATGGAGAAAGCGAAAATTTAGTCAAGCAGTGTATGGATCAGAACAAAAAGGTCGTTGACGTCGGCGCAGATTTTCGTCTGAAAAATCTTGATGTGTATAAAGGGTGGTATGGAGTGGACGTTGAATTTCCAGCACTACATGAGCAGGCGGTCTATGGGCTTCCAGAAATGAATCGTGAAGAAATTAAAAGGACAAAGTTAGTAGCTAATCCAGGATGTTATTCCACGAGCATATTACTGGGACTATATCCAGTGATCTCAAAGAAACTAGTTGATCCAGGCAGTCTGATTATTGACGCAAAGTCAGGAGTTACGGGAGCGGGTAAAACTCTTTCAGAAGGAACGAACTTTGCAGTTAAGAATGAAGGATTCAATGCCTACAAAGTTGCGACTCATCGTCATACACCAGAAATTGAAGAAAAATTGAATCTTATGGGAGCTGGAGAAATCAAGGTATCCTTCGTTCCGCACCTGCTACCAGTCAACAGGGGAATCTTATCCACAATGTATGTGGATATCTTAGATGGAGTCGATGCAAAAAGTATTCAGCCAACATATGAAAACTGGTACGAAGATGAACCGTTTGTAACGGTATTGAAAGCAGGCAAATTACCAGATATCAGCCATGTACAACATTCCAATCATTGTCAGATAGGATTAACAATAGACGAAAGAACCAATCGATTGATCATAGTCAGTGTCATTGACAATATGCAAAAAGGTGCTGCAGGTCAAGCAGTACAGAATTTCAATCTAATGTTGGGAATTGATGAAACTAAAGGACTGTCGATGGTAGCCCCATCGTTTTGAGGTGGAAAAATGGAAACCCTAATCAAACATAAAAAAGAAAATCAGTTTAAACTAATCCAAGGAAATGTATGTGCACCTCAAGGATTTATGGCTTCGGGAGTGCATGCGGGATTCAAAAAGAAAAGAAAAGACCTTGCATTGATCTATAGTAAAACAATCAGCAGTACAGCTAGTGTTTATACACAGAATAAAGTAAAAGGTGCTCCAATACAAGTTACCAAAGCACACAGTATAAACGGCAGAGCTCAAGCCATTATCTGTAATAGTGGCAATGCCAATACTTGTAACGCAAATGGAGAAGAAATTGCAAATGAAGTCTGTGCATTAGTTGGGGATGCGCTTGAAATCAAAAAAGAGGATGTTCTAGTTGCCTCTACTGGTGTGATTGGTCAGCCACTGAGCATCGAACCATTTAAGGATGGTATGAATGATTTAGTAGAACAGCTTGATGAAGAAGACGGGAGTGAAGCAGCTCAAGCCATATTGACAACCGATACCGATATAAAAGAATATGCAGTAGAATTTGAACTTGAAAATACAACTGTAAGACTCGGCGGGATTTCAAAAGGCAGCGGCATGATTCATCCGAATATGGCTACAATGCTTGGATTTATTACGACAGATTTAGCTATTGAACCAGAACTGCTTCAGATAACTTTAAAAGAGGTTGTAAAGGATACCTTTAATATGATCAGTGTGGATGGAGATACTTCAACAAATGATATGGTTACGATATTAGCAAACGGTGAAGCCGGGAATCAGCTGATTCAATCAGAAGCAGAACCTGCTCTGCAAGTATTTAAAGAAGCCTTGCATCTAGTGTGTAAAGAACTTGCTATTGCAATTGCAGAAGACGGAGAAGGGGCGAGTACGCTAATTACCTGCAATGTACTAGAAGCAGCAGATAAATTGCAGGCAAAAGCAATAGCGAAACAGGTAATCAGTAGTAGTTTGGTCAAGACTGCAGTATATGGACGAGACGCAAATGTGGGTCGTTTATTATGCGCAATCGGATACAGCGATGCGGAGTTTGACTATCACAACCTGGATATTTATCTGAGATCAGAAAATTACCAGAGTGTCTGTGTGTGTGAAGAAGGTTCGACTGTGTCATTTGACGAAGTAAAAGCATTTGAGATTCTAGGAACAGATAGACTGAGTATTGATATTTATTTGTATGAAGGTAAAAGTCAGGCGACTGCCTGGGGCTGCGACCTCACATATGAATATATAAAAATTAATAGTGCCTATAGAACATAAGGTGTTTAGGCAAAAGAAGGAGCCAAGATGGATTCATTTGAAGTAGCAGAAATTTTAACCAATGCCCTACCTTATATTCAGCGATACGATCAGAAAATGGTCGTTATTAAATATGGTGGTTCAGCAATGCAGAATGAATCACTGAAAAAGGCTGTTTTGTCTGATGCCATGCTGCTGGCAAAAGTCGGAATCAATGTCGTTATCGTACATGGCGGCGGCCCGGATATCAATCACTGGCTCAATAAAGCAAATGTAGAAAGTTCATTCGTGAATGGACTTAGAAAAACAGATACTGACACGATGGAAATCGCTCAGATGGTACTTGCTGGAAAAATCAATAAAGACCTGACACGTATGATTCATTCTCTTGGCGGAAAAGCCATGGGAATCAGTGGTGTGGATGGCGGATTAGTCACAGCCAAACTCAGAGATCCTGAAAACATGGGTGCTGTAGGAGAAGTCACTAAAGTAAACACGCAAGTCATTGAAGATTTGGTGGAAAATGGATATATTCCAGTTATCGCCTGTATTGGAACAGATGAAAATGGTGAAATCTGCAATATCAACGGAGACGAAATGGCCAGCGGAATTGCTAAAGCCTTAGGAGCAGACAACTTGGTTCTGATGTCTGACATCCCTGGTGTACTGGAAGATGCAACGGATTCTACTACACTAATCAAACAGATTGAATTAAAAGAAGTAAATCATTTATACGAAAAAAATATCATCAGTGGCGGTATGATCCCTAAAGTCCAGTGTTGCACAGATGCAGTCAAACATTCAGTAAGACAAGCAGTGATACTAGACGGCAGGATTCCTCATTCATTAATCGTTGAATTTTTGACTGATAAAGGGATTGGCACATTATTCTATAAAAAGGATTGAATAGAAAGGAGTAAATGATGAATAGTATTGAATTGACAAATACGTATGTAACTCCAACGTATAACCGTATACCAATAGTATTTGAAAAAGCAGAGGGCTATTACATTTATGATCAGGATGGGAAAAAATATCTGGATTTCACAGCAGGAATTGGAGTGAACTCACTAGGATATCATCATCCAGATTGGGTAGAAGCTACACAGAAACAGTTAGGCCAACTGCAGCATATCTCAAACTTATACTACACAGAACCTAGCGCACAAGTTGCAGAAAAACTTTGCCTCCATACAGGAATGCAGCATGTACTATTCGTGAACTCTGGAGCAGAGTCAAACGAAATTGCGATTAAAGTCGCAAGAAAATATGGACATGAACAAAGCCCAAATAAACATAAAATTCTTACTCTAAGCAATTCTTTCCATGGCCGTACGGTAACGACTTTATCTGCAACAGGTCAGGATGCATTTCATAAATACTTTGATCCCTTTACGGAAGGATTCGAATTTATTGAAACGAACAATATAAAAGACTTGCATCAGAAAATAGATCAGACCGTCTGTGCCATTATGATTGAAATCGTGCAGGGAGAAGGCGGCGTTGTTCCGCTAGAGTCAGACTTCATCCAAGAAATAGCGGCCGTCTGTAAACAGAAAGATATTTTACTCATTATAGATGAAGTTCAAACAGGAATTGGTCGTACAGGAAAACTTTTTGCTTACGAACATTACGGACTTCAACCAGATATCGTTACGAGTGCCAAAGGACTCGGAAACGGTCTACCCATTGGTGCAGCTATTTTAGGAGAAAAAGTCAAAGATGTATTAGAAGCAGGGGACCATGGTTCTACTTTCGGCGGGAATCCAGTTGTAACAGCCGGGGCAAATGTTGTACTTGAAACCATCACACCCGCATTTTTAGAAAAGGTCCATGAAAACAGTCTCTACCTGATAGAGAAACTAGAAGGATTAGAAGAAGTAGAAAAAGTAACAGGATTAGGATTGATGATTGGGATAACCTTTAAGCATACAACAGCAAAAGAAGTTTTAGCTAAAGCAAAGGAGGAAGGAGTACTGTTTTTAACGGCTAAGGATAAATTACGCCTGCTGCCGCCTCTTATTATAGATAAAGCTGCAATTGATGAAGCAGTTAGCTGTTTAGACAAAGTTTTGAAAAAGGAAGAAGCGGAGGTCTTGAAATGAACCACTTACTAAAACTTTCTGATTTGACCAAAGAAGAATTGCTGTCTATTTTAGAGACTGGACATGACTTGAAGAAGAAGCTGAAGCATGGAATTGAAACGCCTTATTTAAAAGGGAAAACGTTGGGTATGATTTTCCAGAAAGCTTCTACTCGTACCCGAGTATCATTTGAAGTAGGGATGAGTCAATTAGGTGGAAAGCCGTTATATTTAAGTGCCAGTGATTTGCAGATGGGACGTGGTGAACCGATTGAAGATACAGCTCGAGTCTTGTCTCGTTATCTTGATGCAATCATGATTCGTACATTCAAACAGGAAGATTTAGAGTGCCTTGCGGAGTATGGTTCTATTCCTATTATCAATGGATTGACTGATTTGTATCATCCCTGTCAGATTTTAGCCGATCTGATGACGATTCAAGAAGTCAAAGGATCGCTTGAAAACTTGAAGTTTGCCTTCATAGGCGATGGAAACAATATGGCTAACTCATTGATCGTTGGATCCTTGTTGGCCGGAGCATCTATTTCGGTGGCCTCACCTAAAGGATATCAGCCGGATGAATTTATTCTTGAAACGTATGGTAAAAATCCTAAATTTACTTTAACGGAAAATCCATATGAAGCTGTCAAAGATGCCGATGTCGTCTTTACTGATGTCTGGGCCAGTATGGGGGATGAGTCCGAAGCAGGAAAAAGGAAACTGATTTTTCAGGATCTGTATCAGGTAAATACAGAACTCTTGTCTGTTGCCCAGCCAGATGTGATGGTCCAACATTGTCTGCCGGCTCATAAAGAAGAAGAAATCACAACGGAAGTATTTGAACAACATGCGGATTATATTTTTGAAGAAGCTGAAAACCGTCTTCATGTTCAAAAAGCCGTTCTAGTTCATTTAATGGGGGTTCCAATGTATGCCAGCGAATTCAAATAAGATGTGGCAAGGTCGATTAGGCGGAAGCAGCGCAGATGAAGTCGATGTATTTAATTCTTCCATCAGTTTTGACTATGTACTCTATGAAGAAGATATTACAGGCAGCATTGCACATGCTAGAATGCTGGGTAAACAGCAGATTATCTCTAAAGAGGATGAACACAGTATTGTTGAAGGTCTCCAAGGCATTCTGATGGATATAAAAAATGGAGACTTGGAGTTCGATCCGACTGCTGAAGACATTCATATGTTTATTGAAGCTGAGCTGACTGATCGTATTGGAAATGCGGGTAAAAAGCTGCATACAGGTAGAAGCCGCAATGATCAAGTTGCGCTGGATCTAAGGATGTACACAAAAAAGCAAATTGCTGAAATCAAAACGCAATTGCTGCAGTTTGAAAAGGTTATTCTAGATAAAGCGCAGAGTCATATCCATACAATCATGCCCGGCTATACGCATTTACAGATCGCGCAGCCTGTTACGTTTGCCCATCATATTTTAGCGTATGGACAAATGATTTCAAGAGATATCAAACGACTAGATGAAGTAATAGAACATACAGACGTGATGCCACTAGGAAATGGGGCACTGGCAGGAACGACCTATCCATTCGATCGTCAGTTTGTTGCGGATCAGTTAGGGTTCGAGAAAGTGACAGCCAACAGTTTAGATGGTGTTTCCGATCGTGATTTTGTGATGGATACTGTATATGCCTTAAGCATGATTATGATGCATTTGTCTCGTTTATCTGAAGAAGTGATCGTATGGTGTTCTCAGGAGTTCCAGTTTATAGAATTGAATGACGCTTTTGCAACAGGGTCTTCCATTATGCCGCAAAAGAAAAATCCGGATGTAGCAGAACTGGTACGAGGAAAAACAGGTCGAGCTTATGGCAACCTACAGACACTGCTGACTATGATGAAAGGTCTTCCTCTTGCCTACAACAAAGACATGCAAGAAGACAAGGAGGCATTATTTGATAGTATTCATACAGTCAAAATTGCATTATCTGCTATGATTCCAATGATTGATACTATGGAAGTGAAAGCTGATCGCATGCGAGATGCAGCATCAAAAGGATTTATCAATGCGACAGATTGTGCGGATTATTTAACTAAAAAAGGTGTGCCATTTCGTGAAGCATACGGAGTGATTGGATTATTAGTTCAAACGTGTATAAAAAAGGCTATCACATTAGAAGAAGTCCCGCTTGAAACCTATCAATCATTACACTATCTGTTTGAAGAAGATATCTATGAAGCTATCGATTTAGATAACTGTGTAAACAAACGCAATATTGAGGGCGGCCCTTCACCAAAAGCAGTTATGCAACAAATGGAACAGTTGAATACACAACTAAATATTGATCCGAAACATTTACTTTAAATCTATTTTTAGTAAATGTTTTTTGCAGGAACAAATGAAACTTAGCAGATAAAATGCATATAGAGCCATAAAGCTTAGTATAAACCATTTATTATAACTTTCAGTAATATTATGCGACTAGCTGTAAAGTGACAAACTAATTCTTAGTATATAATTTGAAAATTACAAAGATTTCTCACACAAATGTTAGAATAAGTGGTATAATTATCTGAAATAGTGAATTGGTAAATGAGAATTACCTCTGAAAAAGAGCGTAACTTAGGTTAGTTGAAGAATAACTTGGTATTTGTATATTGAAGAAGTTTTAGGTCAGATACATCAACTGAGTTATAATTATATAACTGACTGCATTTCACTACATATTATGACTTAAGGGGAGAATAAATTGGCTGAAAAATTAAAACCACGTACAGATATACCAGAAGAGTTAAAATGGGATTTAACAGCAATTTTCAAGACACAAGCAGAATTTGAGGAAACTGCAGAGCAACTTCCAAAAGACGTAAAAGCTTTTGCGGATAAATATGATGGAAAGTTATCTAATGTAGATACTTTACTTGAAGCCATTCAATCTTACGAAGCATTAAGAGCGACAGCTTCTCACTTGGGACAATACGGTATGTTGCCGGTATCAGTAGATATTTCTGATGGTGAAGCACAACAGCAGGCGCGTCACGTATCCAATGTTCTAGCAAATGTGAGTGCAGATTTAAGCTTCTTTAACTCACAAATTCAAGAAACTGACGAGTCGACTTTGAACGCTCTTGTAGAAAAAGAGCCGAAATACGGTCCCTTTGTCCGTGAAGTAAAAGCGGCTAAAAAAGCTAAACTAGATCCGAGCGTTGAAAAAGCATTGGCACAATTAGGTCCTGTATTTGAATCTCCTTCTGAAATTTTTGAACAAGCTCGTTCTGCAGATGCAGACTTCGGTACATTTGAAGTAGACGGAAAAGAATATGAACTAAGTTTTGTCCTCTATGAAGAAGTTTATATGTATCACGAAGATCCAAAAGTTCGTCGTGCTGCCTATGATCAATTCAGTAAAGTGTTAAGCCAATATCAGAACGTTGTGGCAACAGCTTATTATACACACTTACAAAGTGAAAAAACATTAGCAACCATGCGTGGATATGATTCGATCTTTGATTACTTATTAGAAAGTCAAGAAGTCAGCCAGGAGCTTTATAATCGTCAGATCGATATGATTATGAATGACTTTGCTCCAGTCATGCGTAAGTTCATCACTCATTTAAAAGAAGTTCACGGACTTGAAAAAATGACCTATGCTGACTTAAAAGTTGACTTGGATCCTGAATATACCACACCAATCACTATAGAAGAAACACAAGACTTGGTCAAAGAAGCTATGGCTCCGCTTGGAGAAGAATACGTCAACATGATTTTGCGTTCATATCCTGAACGCTGGACAGACTTTGCTCAAAATATTGGGAAACGTTCAGGTGCATTTTGTTCAACAACATATGGCAAACACCCCTATGTAATGATTACTTGGACTGGAGAGCTAACAGATGCTTATACATTGTTCCATGAATTAGGACATGCCGGTCAGGGAGTTTTATCAAATGAAAACAACCCATTAACAAGTGCTCGTCCATCACTTTATTTAATTGAAGGACCATCAACTTTCAACGAATTATTATTAACAGATTATCTGCAGAACAAAGCTGAAGATCCTCGAATGGAACGTTCAGTTTTATCTAAAATGATTTCTAAAACATATTTCCACAATTTTGTAACGCATTTGCTTGAAGCGGCTTATCAAAGAGAAGTGTATAAACTGATCGATGCAGGCAAGAGTTTTGACGCTAAAAAACTTAGCGAAATCAAGCGCAGTGTACTGGAACAATTCTGGGGTGACTCAGTAGAATTAGAACCCGGTGCAGAATTAACATGGATGCGTCAGATTCACTACTACATGGGATTGTATCCATACACTTACTCTGCAGGTTTAACGATTGCGACCCAAGCATTCCTTAAAATCAAGAGCGGAGAAGAAAAAGTAGATGGCTGGTTAGAATTTCTGGCATTAGGCGGACAAAAAGTTCCCGCTGAAGCAACTCTTGTAGCGGGTGTAGATATTACAACAGATCGTCCACTTTCAGATACAATCAAATACCTGGATGAAACAATTGATCGCATCATTGAATTGACTGGAGAACTTGAAAAAAATAATTAATTAAAACAAAAACCTTTGCAGATGAATTCTGTAAAGGTTTGTTTTAGCTGTTGTAAAAAATGCATTCTTCCGATAAAATGATACTAACTTATTTGAACGGAGGTGGAGGTTAGATGTTTCTAACTGCGAAAAAGCATGGAAAAGAAGAACTTTATTTGTATTTCTGCCGTGCTGAATTTTCTACTGTCATTGCATAATTGGATCAGTGTGTCCATTTTTAGCAATTGAATAGTAGAATCGCAGCGAAAACATCTCACCCCTACCATTAATATACAAAATGGGAGAGCAGATTTGTGCTCTCTTTTTTTGTTGCAGAACAGCCATAGGAGAGGATTCTTTTCTATGGTTGTTTGTATATATATAAACTTTTGTCTAACAAAGGGCTTGAGGGTGAAGGACAAAAGGAGAAAATGATGATTATTTGTACAATGAACGGTGTTTCTCAAGCATATGGAGGAACTCAAATTTTTGAAAATATACAATTAGAAATAAAAGAAGGAGAAAAAATAGGATTAGTCGGAAGAAATGGAAGTGGTAAAACTACACTGATGAAATTGATAGCACAAGCGGAACAACCAAGCAGTGGAATGATTCATTGGAAAAAAGGATGCTCAATTGGATATTTAGAACAAATACCTAATTATTCTAGAGGAATCATTGTGAAAGATGTTTTACGTTCCACATTTTACGATCTATTAGAAAAAGAAAAGCAAATGCAAAGTCTAGAAATGAAAATGAGCAACGAAAAAAATGCCGATCGTCTGGAGCAGCTAGTGGAAAAATATGGATACATCCAAGAAACCTATCTTCAAGAAGGAGGATATGAGATGGATGCTAAAATCCAGCAGATCACTCAAGGATTAAATATAAATCGGCTATTGGATAAGAAGTTCGAGATACTAAGTGGAGGAGAACAAACCAAAATTGGTTTAGCAATGAACCTTCTTAGAAATCCAGACTTGTTGTTATTAGATGAACCAACGAATCATTTAGATTTTTTAGCTACAGAATGGCTGGAACAGTTTGTCAGAAATTATAATGGAGCAGTCGTCATTATTTCCCACGATAGATACTTTCTGGATGAAGGAGTAAGCAAAATAATTTGTCTAGAAGATGGTGAATGTACAATTTATCATTCTAATTTTACTGGGTATATAAAAGAGAAAGAAGAAAAAGTTTTAAGAGAATTTCAAGCTTATGAAGAACAACAACGTAAAATAAAGAAGATGAAGGAAAGAGCAAAAACACTGAGAGAATGGGCTAATCGAGCAGTTCCACCTAATCCCGGATTGCATAAAAAAGCTCGGCATATGGAAAGAATGATCGAAAGAATGGAGAAAGTTAAAAAACCGCATGTAAGTAAACAAATGAAACTGGACATAAAGACTTCAGATCGAAGTGGAAAAGATGTTATCGTTACTGAAGGAGTAACCAAGTCTTTTGATGAAAGAGTACTATTAGAAGATGTGAATATTCATATTCGTTTCGGAGAAAAAGTGGTTTTAGTAGGGGAGAATGGTACCGGAAAATCGACTTTGTTGAAAATGATTTTAGGAGAAGAAAAAGCAGATTCTGGTCAAATAGATAGAGGCAGTAATATAAAAGTCGGCTACCTTTCACAACACTTATTTACTAAGGAAAAAAGTGAGAGGGTGATTGATGTTTTTAAAGAGAACTTCCAGATGACTGAACAGGAGGCTAGGACGAAACTAGCTCGATTTTTGTTTTATGGAAAAGATGTCTTTAACCAAATTTCAGGACTAAGTGGCGGAGAGCGGATGCGGTTGAGGTTGGCACAACTTATGGAAGAAGATATAAATTTTTTAGTTTTAGATGAACCTACTAACCACTTAGATATCGAATCCAGAGAATTAGTAGAAGAAACTTTGGAAAATTTTCAAGGAACCATTCTGGCTGTTTCTCATGACCGCTATTTTTTAGATAAAACATTCAATAAAGTATACTGGATAGATGAACAAAAAGCAGAGTTTTTCCCCGGAAGCTATTCATGGGCCAAAAGAAAAAAAGAGGAATTAAATAATTAGACAGTATGAACAGTAATGCCTGCTCTATAAATAAAGTAGTGTAGAAAAATAACCTTATAGCTGTGTTACAATTATAAAGCGCAAAGAGAAAAATACGAATAGTTTGTAAAAGTAGAAAAATGGAATTAGAATGTTGGAGGCAATATGGATACAATTTTCAAAACATTGAAGCACTACTATGGATATGATACGTTTCGTCCCGGACAAGAAGCATTGATCAATGCTATTTTAAATGGTAGAGACGTTTTAGGAGTAATGCCCACTGGAGGCGGCAAGTCACTATGTTACCAAATTCCGGCAATCATAATGGATGGTGTAACGATAGTGATTTCACCACTTATTTCTCTAATGAAAGACCAAGTCGATGCATTACAGACGATGGGTGTTAGAGCAGCTTATATCAATAGCCAATTATCTTATTTTGAACAGCAAGTAATTATCGATGAAGCAATCAGAAATGAATTGGATCTATTGTATGTATCTCCAGAACGTTTGGGAAATGAACAGTTTCTATATTCTGTACGTCGTATGAATGTGAACCTGGTTGCAGTCGATGAAGCTCATTGCGTCTCTCAGTGGGGACATGATTTTAGACCAAGTTATCAAGTGATCCCACAAATCATGGATGTATTGCCTTCACGACCACCTTTTGCAGCATTTACTGCAACAGCAACGACAATTGTTCAACAGGATATGATTGATCAGCTGAATTTAAATCAGCCTTTTGTGCATATTGCCAGTTTTGACCGACCAAATCTATATTTCTCAGTAGTTAAACCGGATAAAAAAAGCAATGAACTGAGTCGGATTTTAGATAAAAAAGAATCTAGTATCATTTACTGTAATACCCGTAAAAATGTCGATACTGTATACAAATCTCTTAATAAAAAAGGTTTTCCTGTTACCCGTTATCATGCAGGAATCGAACCAGAAGAACGTATTATAAATCAAGATCAGTTCTTATACGATGAAAAACCGATCATGGTAGCGACGAATGCTTTTGGAATGGGAATCGATAAATCTAACGTGCGGAAAGTCATTCATTATAATATGCCGCTTGATATGGAGAGTTACTATCAGGAAGCCGGACGTGCTGGAAGAGACGGAGCACCTGCTGAAGCAATTCTTTTCTATTCAGCTCAGGACATCATTACGAACACGATGCTGATTGAACAAGGAAAAGCACCCCATGCCAAGAAAAACCTGAATTCTATGATCACTTATTGTAAAACGGGAAACTGTCTGCGTAAAAGTATTTTAAAATATTTTAATCAAGAAGTGGAGTGGCAGGAATGCGAATACTGTTCTAACTGTGATGAAGAAACAATCACGACCGATATCACTGTCGAATGTCAGAAAATACTATCTTGTGTTTATCGAATGAAACAGATGTACGGAGCTGGGTTAGTGACGGATGTTCTTCGCGGTAAAAAGACCAGTCGGATTCAACAGGTGAACTTTGATGAACTGAGTACGTATGGCATCATGTCAGATTACACTGATGGGGATATTAAAGATATGATTTCAATAATGGTCAGCGATAATTATTTGAGATTAGGTGGGGATCAATATCCTGTGCTGCAGTTTACGGAAAAAACAGCTGATTTGCTTAAAGGGAAAACGAAATTATCTATACGCAAGCAATTGAAACAAGAGCCAGTACACAAAACGAAAAAAATCGAAAATATCGAAAATTATGACGAAAAGTTATTCGAAAAATTAAGAAATATACGTACAAAGATAGCGCAGGAAATTGGTAAACCGCCTTTTGTCGTATTCACAGATAGAAGTCTGATTGATATGGCAGCTAAGTTTCCTCAAACTGATGAGGAATTTCTTGCGATCAATGGAGTAGGAGAAACCAAATTAGCTGACTATGGTGAAAAGTTTCTTCCAGTTATAAAAGCGTACGTGGAAGAACAGGGTTTGCAGACTGAAGAGTTGAGAATACAGAATGTAACGGAGAAAGAAGTTTCCAAACCAGTCAGTTCTTCAAAGTATTCTGGAAAAAACTCTATGGAAGAAACAATTGACCTTTTAAAGAATGGTCACTCAATTGAAGAAATAGCAGAACTTAGAGGATACACTACAAATACAATCGTCAATCACATCTGTAAAGCAATCGAAAATGAAATGGAGATAGGCTATAATCAACTCGTTTCAGCTGACGCAGAAGCAGAGGTCAGATCAGCAGTAGAAAAAGAAGGAAATGAATTCTTGAAACCAATCAAAGAAGCAGTTGATGAGTCGATTTCATACGACGCTATCAAATTTGTTTTGGCAAAAATGAAAAGTGAAGAAAATAATTAGTCACAAAAAACAGTCACAACTTACGCTATTCTGTGTAAGTTGTGACTGTTTTTTAAAATCTTTTTATTGACCAATACCTAAAGCTGCTTGAGCAGCGTGCATACCGGCAACGCGTCCAGTAATAAAGGCACCCGTGATATTATAACCACCCGTGTAGCCATTATAATCTAAAATTTCACCAGTAAAGTAAAGATTTTGCATCTTTTTGCTTTCTAAAGTTTTGGGGTTGACTTCTTTAGTATTGACTCCGCCACCAGTAACGAAAGCTTTCTCAATCGGAAGTGAGCCGTTGACAGTGAAACGAAAGTCTTTAAAGAATTCAATAACCGAATCGATTTGAGCATGAGTCAACTGTTTCAATGGGGTTCCATCTTCAATATTCAATTTCTCAAGTCCAAACAATAGATAGCGCTCTGGAACCATTCCTTTAAGCGAGTTTTTCACACTTTTATCCCCAGCATCTTTAATCAGCTGAGCGATCTCTTGTCTCAGTTCATTAATCGTCTTGTCTGGCAAAGCGTCAATCATCATGGTAGCTCGATCCGTCTTGTCACGCTTCATCACTTGATGAACGAACATTGAACAACGCAGAACGGCAGGACCTGAAATACCAAAGTGAGTAAAAATCATATCCATACGGTGCGAAATTGCGGCTTTTCCTTTTTTGTTCAAAACACTTAAATTGGCATCTCTCAAAGCAAGTCCCTGCAGGACTCTTGCTTCAATAAACGGTTCGTCTGATGTGATAGGAACTTCTGTAGGATACAAAGGTTTCAATGTATGTCCAGCTTTTTTAGCCCATTGATAACCGTCTCCAGTGGATCCTGTCTTAGGCATTGCACGTCCACCGGTAGAAAGAATAATGCTTGAAGCAAGTAGGGTACGTCCATCTTTTAAACGAACGCCTTTGCTTTTCCCCTCTTCATATAAAACTGTATCTACAGGAGCATTCAAGAAAATTTCGACTTTGTTTTCTTCCATGATTCTTTTCAATGCTTCAACGATCGTTCTTGATTTGTCGGTCGTCGGGAACATTCTCCCGTGATCTTCTTCTTTTAAAGCAATTCCGTTTGAACGGAAAAATTTCATAATATCATAATTATCATATTGGTAAAATGCACTATATAAAAAGCGTCCGTTACCAGGAATATGGGTAATAATTTCTTCTTTATCACGGTTGTTGGTGACGTTACAACGACCATTACCCGTTACCAGCAGCTTTCTGCCCAGCATCTTGTTTTTTTCAACGACAGCAACTTTTGCGCCGGATTCTGCGGCTGAGATTGCGGCCATCATGCCACTCGTTCCGCCTCCAACGACAAGTACATCGTAGTGGGTCATATTATTTCCTCCTACTTACTCATTAAGCTATCCGTTACTGTACCATAATTTACAAAAATAGGCTATAAAAGATTGAGATAGTCGGATTTATGTAATAATTTTTGAAGTATACTGATTTGCTATTCATTCACCTTTAAAAGTTAAAATAGAAAAATATAGATAGAAATAAATAACACAATCCCTGAGGATACTATTAATAGCCAGCCTTCGAGTCTTTTATTTTTAGTGAACTCAACGAATCCGTTTAACAACTGTGACAGGCCAGCTAGAAAAAAGACTAAAGCTAAAAATCTGAAATCTTGAGACAGTAATCCGTAAAGCGCAATAATGATTGTTGTAACAGAAAGTAGGATACTTATTTTTTTCAGCAAGTGTATCTCTCCTTTCAATAAATGGGTTTTACTATTTAATCCTATCAGATACGAGGTGTAATTTCATTTTTAGAAAGCAAAGATTAAGCAATCATCAATAAATCATGCAATCTTTACAGTAAAGCGCTTGTATGTAATGGATTACATCCTATACACTGAATCTATAACAAATTGTTTTACTATCTAGAAACAGATAATTTATTCAAGGAGGAACACATATAATGGCATTCAGAAAAGACTTTTTATGGGGTGGCGCAACAGCTGCCAATCAACTTGAAGGTGGATACGATCAAGATGGACGTGGATTAGCAAATGTTGACGTAGTGCCCGTTGGAGAAGACCGAGGACCGATCATTACAGGACAAGTGAAACATTTTGATTTTGATGACAATCATTTCTATCCAGCTAAAGAAGCAATCGATCACTACAATCGTTTCAAAGAAGACATTGCACTGTTTGGAGAAATGGGCTTTAAAACGTATCGTCTATCTATTGCATGGACACGCATTTTCCCTAAAGGAGACGAAACAGAACCAAATGAAGCAGGATTGAAATTCTATGAAGATTTATTCAAGGAATGTCATAAATATGGTATTGAACCCTTAGTTACAATCACTCATTTTGACTGCCCTATGCATTTGATTAAAGAGTATGGTGGCTGGCGTAACCGTAAAATGGTTGATTTCTATGAAAATCTTTGTCGTGCAATTTTTAGTCGCTATAAAGGTTTAGTAAAATACTGGTTGACTTTCAATGAAATCAATATGATTTTACATGCTCCATTTATGGGTGCCGGATTAGCCTTTGATGAAGATGAAAACCAGAAACAAGTGAAATATCAAGCAGCTCATCACGAATTAGTGGCTAGCGCATTAGCAACTAAAATAGCCCATGAAGTAGATCCTGAAAACCAAGTAGGTTGTATGCTTGCAGCAGGTAAATATTATCCGAATACACCAAACCCAGTAGATGTATTTGCTGCTCAGCAAGAAGATCATGAAAACTACTTCTTTATCGATGTACAGTCTCGCGGAGAATATCCAGCATATGCAATTAAAGAATTAGAACGTGATGGAATCGAAATCCCATTTGAAGAAGGGGATAAAGAACTTCTTAAAGAAAACACAGTAGACTTTATTTCATTCTCTTATTATTCATCTCGTGTAGCATCAGGAGATCCTAAAGTGAATGAAAAAACTGCAGGAAATATTTTTGCTTCAATCAAGAATCCATATCTAGAAGCAAGTGAATGGGGATGGCAGATCGATCCGCTTGGGCTGCGTATTACTATGAATGATGTATATGATCGCTATCAAAAACCATTATTTATTGTAGAAAATGGACTAGGTGCAGTAGACACCCCAGATGAAAATGGGTATGTAGAAGATGATTATCGTATACAATATATGGCTGAACATATTAAAGCAATGAAAGATGCTGTTGAATTAGATGGTATTGACCTCATGGGCTATACTTCTTGGGGATGCATCGACCTTGTAAGTGCCGGAACTGGTGAAATGAAAAAACGTTATGGTTTCATCTATGTAGACCGTGATAATGCGGGTAACGGAACATTGAAACGTACGAAGAAAAAATCATTTGACTGGTATAAAAAAGTCATCGCAACAAACGGTGAAGACGTCAGTAATGATTAATTGAATAAAATTTTTTAGAAAGTGCCGGTGAATGATTGCCGGCACTTTTTTTTATCAGCTGGCAACTTGTATTCGCTTATTGTAACTCTGCCAAAAGTGCTATAAAATAATACTTACATATAGTCATAGAGGAGCGATCAGTATGGAAAACTTGCAAGGACAGTGCCTATGCGGAAGAACCATTATCACCGTCAGCCAAATTACTCGTGATGTTACGGTCTGTCACTGTAGTATGTGCAGAAAGCAGGCAGCTGGCCCTATGTTTTACACAGATAGAGTCCCAGATAACCAAATCCATTTCAACCAAAAAGAGACAGTCGGCGTGTATCCTTCATCAAAAGAGATTGAAAGAGGATTCTGTAATCAGTGTGGAACATTCTTATTTTTCCGAAATACAAAACAGCAGATGACTTCAATGAATCCTGAGTTGTTCGATGAACAAATCTCAGCTTTGAACTTTGAGAAAGAAATTTATTACGACGACAAACCAGACTATTATGTCTTTGCAAATAAAACAATCAAACGACCTTAACGGAGGAAAAACAGTGAGCAAACAAACAGAATGGATTGAAGAAAAGACGATCCGCCAATTACAGAATGCCTTAACTAAAGGTGAAACAGCATCTAGAGAGTTGGTTTTGACTTATCTGAAACGAATTGCAGAAATCGATGCATCAGGACCGAAATTGAATGCAATTATTGAAGTAAATCCAGATGCTTTGTATATTGCAGATAAATTGGATGCACAGCGAAAAGCCGGAAAAGTATACGGTAGTCTTCATGGGATTCCCGTTGTCATAAAAGATAACGTGGATACTCAGGATAGAATGCATACATCTGCTGGATCTTTACTGTTGAAAGATCATGTCGCAAAAGCAGATGCCTTTGTTGTCGAGCAGTTGCGTAAATCCGGGGCAATTATTCTAGCGAAAACGAATCTGACAGAGTGGGCAAACTTTATTGCGGAAGATATGCCGACTGGCTATAGTTCCCGTGGTGGGCAGACAATAAATCCTTATGGAAAAAGTTTTATAGTCGGAGGATCAAGCGCAGGGTCAGGAGCAGCTGTTGCAGCCAATCTGGCTACAGCAGGGGTTGGGACAGAAACTTCAGGTTCGATTCTTAGTCCAGCTAGTCAGAATTCGTTAGTTGGAATTAAACCGACTGTAGGTTTGATCAGTCGTAGTGGTATTGTTCCGATCTCAATTACTCAAGATACTGCCGGACCCATGACAAGAACTGTTGAAGACGGGGCTATTTTATTAAATGTATTGAACGGCGAAGATGAAAATGACCCGATCACTAGTACCAACCCTTTCGGGAAAAAAGATTTTACCGATTCTCTAAAAAAAGATGGTTTAAAAGGAAAGCGTATCGGAGTTGCCCGTAAGCCTTTCTTTGAATATGTAAGTGAAGAACATCGAAAAGTGATCGATGCTGCAATCGAAGAAGTAAAAGCAGCTGGTGCAATCATAATAGAGGATATCAAAATTCCTTCCGCTAATAATGATTGGGATATCAATGTAATGCTGTATGAATTCAAATCAGCAGTCGAGACTTATTTGAAGACCGTAAATGTGTCGACTGATTTAAATACATTAAATGATTTAATCCAAGGCAATCGCAGACTTGGAACAAAAGCACTGAAGTACGGGCAAGCATTATTCTATCAAGCAGAAAGAACGAGCGGTCGTTTGATAGATTCCGATTACTTGAACAGCTTAGTTTTTGACCAGGAACAATCTCGAGAAAAAGGCATTGATGCAGTGCTGGCAGACAATCAGTTAGATGCTATCATCACACCGAACAATGTGGGCGCAACTATTCCGGCTAAAGCGGGATATCCTTCAATCACGGTGCCAGCCGGCTATACTCCAGTTGGCGAACCAGTAGGGATAACCTTTACGGCTGGACAATACTCAGAACCAATTCTGTTAGAATGTGCTTATGCATATGAACAAAGTACTTATCACCGTAAGAAACCAATATTTGATAAAAAGGAAGGGTAATGATGGCAAAACACAAAATCTATACAATGAGTTTTGGAAGTGTCTATCCGCATTATGTTACCAAAGCCGAGAAAAAAGGACGTACAAAAGCAGAAGTAGATGAAATCATTCGCTGGCTGACTGGATATTCACAGGCCGAACTTGATGCAGTAATAGAAGACGGAACAGATTTTGAAACATTCTTTGAGCAGGCGCCGGAAATGAATCCCAACCGAGTACAAGTAAAAGGCATAATATGCGGAGTGAGAATTGAAGAAATCGAAGAGCCCACAATGAAAGAAATCCGCTATCTCGACAAGATGATCGATGAACTGGCGAAAGGCAAGAAAATGGAGAAGATTTTACGTGTAGATACTCTAAAAAAATAAATATATTATAAGAAGACTAAGATAAAAGTTTCTTTAGAACCATTAAAAAGAAAAATCTAGTAGAATAGTGCCAAACCTTATATGTTAGACCGAAATCTAGTATGCAGAGTTAACTTTATTTAAAGAATAAAGAAGATGCGCTTTAAGGATTGTTAATATTGTAGAAGAGAACTTTTCTTTTGTGCATATCTTTGTCGACTTTTCCCAATAATATATAATTTGTAAATTTATTAACAAAGTCATTTTTACCTACGTAAGTTAAAAGATTTATTATTTTTAATTGTAAATATGTAGAATAAATGATGTTTTTTTCGGGATTGATAATTAGATTATGTTTTTTAATGAAAAATATACTTTGATTCTTGAGTTAAACGTGTTAAAATATTCTAGCATGAATTTTGTGAAATTAATCTAGGAGGATTTTTGAAATGACGAACGGAAAAACTAAAGTCAGTACAGCTTCACTAAAAGTTCTTGAAGGATGGGGAATAGATACAATTTATGGTATTCCTTCAGGAACTTTGGCTCCTCTAATGGAAGCTTTAGGTGAACAAGAAGAAACAAACATTAATTTTCTACAAGTAAAACATGAAGAAGTTGGCGCAATGGCAGCTGTAATGCAACGCAAATTCGGCGGAAATATTGCTGTTTGTGTTGGATCAGGTGGACCTGGTGCTTCTCACTTAATCAATGGTCTTTATGATGCAGCGATGGATAACACTCCAGTTTTAGCTATTTTAGGATCTCGCCCTCAGAAAGAGTTGAACATGGATGCGTTCCAAGAATTGAACCAAAATCCAATGTTCGCAAGTATTGCGGTATACAACCGTCGTGTGGCTTATGCTGAACAATTACCAAAAATGATTGACGATGCAATCCGTACAGCGCTAGCTAAAAATGGAGTAGCTGTAATCGAAGTACCTGGTGATTTCGGTTACCATGAAATCGATGAAGATGCATTCTATTCTTCAGGTCACAGCTATCGTGATTATGTATCTCCAGCGATTAACGAAGCGGATGTTGATGCTGCAGTTGAAATCTTAAACAAAGCTGAGCGTCCTGCAATTTATGCGGGTGTTGGAACTATGGGACACGGTCCAGCAGTTCAAGAATTATCTCGCAAACTTAAAGCGCCAGTCATTGTAACTGGTAAAAACTTTGAAACTTTCGAATATGACTTTGAAGCATTAGCAGGTTCAACATACCGTGTTGGTTGGAAACCAGCTAATGAAACAGTTAAAGAAGCAGATACTATTCTATTCGTTGGATCAAACTTCCCGTTTGCTGAAATTGAAGGTACATTCTCAAATACTGAAAACTTCATCCAAATTGATAATAACCCAGCTATGCTTGGTAAACGTCATAATGCAGATGTTGCGATTCTTGGAGATGCAGGCGAAGCTGTTCAGTCATTACTTGCAAAAGTAACAGAAGTTCCAGAATCAGCTTGGTGGAATGCTAACTTGAAAAACATTCAAAACTGGCGTGACTACATGACTAAGTTGGAAACAAAAGAAAGCGGAGCGTTACAACTTTATCAAGTATACAACGCGATCAACAAATACGCTGATGAAGATGCTATTTATTCAATCGACGTTGGTAACTCTACTCAAACTTCTATTCGTCACTTACACATGACACCTAAGAATATGTGGAGAACGTCTCCATTGTTCGCGACTATGGGGATTGGACTTCCTGGGGGTATTGGTGCTAAGAACGTATATCCAGATCGTCAAGTCTTTAACATCATGGGTGATGGTGCGTTTTCAATGAACTATCAAGATATCGTTACTAACGTACGTTACAACATGCCTGTTATCAACATCGTATTCACTAACACTGAATATGCATTCATCAAGAATAAGTATGAAGATACAAACACAAATACTTTCGGTACTGACTTTACTGATGTAGACTACGCAAAAATTGGGGAAGCTCAAGGAGCAGTTGGTTTCACAGTAAGCCGTATTGAAGATATCGACCAAGTAATGGCTGATGCTGTTAAAGCTTATAAAGAAGGCAAAACAGTCGTAGTAGATGCTAAAATTACTAAAGATCGTCCTATTCCAGTTGAGACATTAAAATTAGATCCTTCATTATACAGTGCAGAAGAAATCAAAGCTTACAAAGAAAAATACGAAGCTGAAGAATTAGTACCATTTAGTGAATTCTTAAAAGCTGAAGGTCTTGAATCTAAAGTAGCTAAGTAATGAACTAAGTAATTTTCTGACATATAACTTACAGATTAATATTAAGAGACCGAACCATAAGTCTTGGAAGGTCTTAAAACTATAGAGAACCTCTGGAAGAGTTGTATTTTTACAACCCTTTTAGGGGTTTTTTTAGTGTAACGAGTTCTTCATATTAAACCACCTTTTCCTATTGACTTTAGTTTAGAATACCTTTACCATCCCATTGATCATTAAAATGCAGAAACAAGAAACAAATCCCACTCATCACGGGCACGGAATAGACAGTGCAGATTTAAAGCATGAACTTGCAGCGATCGGGTTTGAAAAAATGCAGATCGATCAGTTCTATGATGCTGAAAAAGAGAGTGCAGGACAAGAAGCTTCTCGATATGTATTGAGTGCCAGAAAACCTTTATCATAAAGAATGGAATAGTCACTGATCAGTACTCTCAACGTATATAATCGTTTAGAGTACTGATTTTTACTCTTTATAGAAGGGCTATGAGGTGACAGTCTCAAAAGTAGAAGGAACCTGTTATAATAGACTAAAGTTGTTTTAATAATAAGCTGGATCAAATGCATCTCTGAAAGGAAAACGGATATGGAAAAATCGTTTGACCATAAATTAAATACAATCAAGTGGATCGGGATAATTACAATGCTGATCGATCATATGGGCTATTTTTTATTTCCACAGTTATTATGGATGCGAGTAATAGGGCGAATTGCTTTTCCTTGTTTTTTATATGGCATTATAGAAGGAACAAAGCGGACTAAAAATTATAAAAAGTATATTATACGACTATTAATACTTGGAGTAATCTCTATGCCGATCACACCGAACACTTTAAATGTCATCTTCTTACTTGCTTTATTCTCCCTTTCTATAAAATATAAGAAATATTTTATAGTGTTTTTACTCTTGAGCATCCCAGTGGAATATGGAGTTTATGGTATGTTGTTTGGCTGGGGAATATATTGGATGAAGGAGTATAATCGCGACCAAGGTATTTTGTTTTCCATTATTATACAATTTATTATGGGTGTTTCGGTTCAAGCATTTTCTTTAATGGCCCTTCCATTGTTTCTAGGTAATATAAGAATTAAACTTCCTAAAGTATCTAAGTATTTTTTCCTACGTGTTTTACCCGCTGCATCAAGGAATCTTAATATTCATTGTGACTTGGATAAATCAATAGAAATCGAAAAATAAAATTTTTAAACTGATTTAGAATAATCTCAGTATTTGTTTATACAAGCAAATAAAATGACATAATACCAATTAAATAGTAAACTAAATGATACCCCTTGTTAAATAGACTCGCGAAACGAAATTATTTAGTCCTTAAAAGCTACTGTAAGCAATCTCTGGGAGGAGACACTATTAAATGGAATTAACTGAACTATTAAAATCGGTAGAGATTGATTCGAAACGTCTTTCTAAAGAAAAAAAGTATACTGAAAAATTGAATATAAAAAAAGTAGCATATCATTCAAAAGAAGCTGGTCAAGATACACTCTTTGTTTGTATCAAGGGTCATCTTGCAGATGGTCATCAGTATGCAGAAAAAGCTGTAGCTAAAGGTGCAACTGTCATTGTAGTAGAGGAGTTTATCAATGGACTGGATGTTCTTCAGATCAAAGTAAAAGATAGTCGTGAAGCTTTAGCAACTATATCAAGTAATTTTTTTGAACATCCTTCTAAGTCTATGCGAATTTTTGGAGTCACAGCAACTAATGGTAAGACGACAATTACATATATGACTGATGAAATCTTTAAAGCATATAACTTGAAAATCGGTCTTATCGGCACTATTATTACTAAAATTGATCATGAAGTAGAAACCAGTGTACTGACTACACCTGAATCTTATGATTTGCAAAAATATTTTTCAAAAATGGCGGATGAAGAAATTTCTCATGTCTCTATGGAGGTTTCATCTTCAGCACTGGAACTTAAGCGTGTTCACAGAACAGATTTTGATGTAGTTGCTTTTACGAACATAAGCCCAGAACATATTAAATTACATGAATCTTTTGAAGCTTATTTTGATGCGAAAGCTTCTCTTATAAGAAATGCATCAGCAGATAGCTTTGCAATTCTTAATATTGACGAACCGCTATTAAATCCACTCATACACCAAACCGAAGCTCAAGTTGTAACCTTTGGTATTGAGAACGATTCAAGTACTGTTAAAATAACAGATATTGACCTATCTTCTGGGAAACCATCTTTTGTCATCAATATTATGGACCCTTTTAATACATTAGATGGAACGCAAATAAACCCTGAAACATTCAAAATCCAATTATCGGTTCCAGACTATCATTCTATATATAATGCAACGACAGCAATCCTAACGGCATTAATTAATAATATCCATCCCTCTTGAATACGTTAAAAGAGGGATTGAGAACTTCAAAGGAGTAGAACGAAGGTTTCAAATCCTTTATGATCAAGAATTTAAGGTCATTGATGATTTGCTACTCAATAAAAACAATATCGATTCCTGTATGGAAGCAATTGGACATCTGAAATACGAAAATATGCATCTTGTGCATGCTATCAGAGGAAGTAATGGACCAGAACTAAGCAAAGAAATAGCAGAATCTATAGCCGGATGGTTTAACAAAATGAATATAGAAAACATCATTTTAACAACTAGTCGATCACATGTAATGAAAAAAGATCAGGTTACGGAAGAAGAGCTGAATGCATTCTTAGAAGTGATGCAGAAAAATAAAATAAACGTAGCCTTTTTTGAAGAATTAGACGATGCACTGCAATTAGGCGTTGAACGTTTAAATCCAGAAGATATTTTATTGATATCTGGAGCCCATTCAATGGATACCGGAGCCAGAAAAACGTTAGAATTATTGAAGCAAATGTACCCTGATGTTAATCATGAGGCAATAAATAATGTATTAAGTTCTAAAATAATTGGTATGAATTGAGATTGAGTAAGTAAAATAAAGTTAACTGGCTATGTTAGGACTAGAGTTTAATAGGCTTAATATAGCTGGTTTTGTATATTGAAAAAACGTTTTTTAATCAGTATAACGCCAGTAAGGCAATGTGTATCCTTAGTAAACTATTTTAGAAAGCATGCTTTTTTCGAAGATAATTATTTATAGTTGACAAAGTAGAAAATGATGGTAAACTAATTGTGTAATCGGTTACAGATAGAGGGAGATAAGATGACTACAATCAAAGATGTTGCAGAATTTGCTGGGGTATCCGTTGCCACAGTCTCAAGAACGTTAAATAATAGTGGATATGTGGGAGAAGAATCAAGGAAAAAGGTAGAAAGAGCGATCAAAACTTTAGAATATTACCCTAATGAAGTGGCTAGGTCCTTGTTTCAAAAAACATCTAAGATGATAGGATTATTACTGCCTGATATCTCTAATCCATATTTCCCCTTACTAGCAAAGGGTGTCGAAGATTGTGCTCAAGAAAAAGGGTATATGGTCATACTAGGAAACGTAGAAGACAATTTAGAAAAAGAAAGTACTTATGTTAAATTTTTTTCGCAATATAATGTTAGTGGGGTTTTATCTGCATCTGCTATACAGAAAGATGCAAAATCTAGTATACCGTTTGTATTGTTAGATAGAGCGATGGAAAAAGAAGATTACTCTATCTCTACAGATGATCTTTTAGGGGGTAAGCTGGCGGCTAGAGCCATAGAAGAAACGAAGGCTGAAAATGTCATTGTAATGGCTGGACCAAAAAAAGTACCTGGAGCGAATGATCGACTTACTGGAAATCTTCAAGTTCTAAATCATTCTAATATAAATTATAAAATATTTGAAACCAATACTTATCAAGTTGATAAAGCGGAGAAAATAGCAAGAAATCTTTTTGAGACATTTGAAAATTTTGATAGCGTAATAGCTAGTAATGATGTATTCGCATTGGCAGTTATGAAAGAAGCTATGCGAAGAAAATATCGTATTCCAGAGGATTTACAAATTATCGGATACGATGATATGCCCTTTAGTCGGTATATGTTTCCAGGCCTAACCACAATTGCTCAACCAGCATATGAAGTAGGTTATAGAGGAGCGGAAATGTTATTTAATTTAATTGAAAAAAAATCAATTACGCAAAAAAAAGTTATTTTAAAGCCGGAATTTGTTCAGCGAGAAACTTTAAGATAGGAGCTTAGAAATGTCAAATATTATAGTGGTAGGAAGTATATCAACCGATTTTATTGTCGGAGCAGATAAAAGACCTTTAGTAGGAGAGACGATAGAAGGAAAAAGTTTTACAACAGATTTTGGAGGGAAAGGAGCTAATCAGGCAGTTGCTTGTGCTCGCTTAGGAGCAAATACAACGATGCTAGGAGCTGTTGGAGGAGATGAATTTGCGGAAAGACTTTTACAGAATCTTCAAAACAATAATATAAATATAAACAATGTGGAACGGGTTACACATTCTCCTTCAGGTTCAGCAGTAATCACCTTGGTTAAAGGTGATAATTCTATCATATATGTACCAGGAGCAAATGCTAAGTATAGTCCACTAGATGTCGAAATTTACTTTAAAAATAAAAAAGATGAAAAAATTGATTTAGTATTAGTACAAAATGAGACAAAAGTAGAAACTGTAGAAAGCTTAATTGATCTATGCAATTTGGAGAATATACCTGTTTTATTAAACCCAGCTCCAGCTAGAACAATAACAAAGGATACTATTGAGAAACTAACATTTCTGACTCCAAATGAAACAGAGTTTAAGGCGCTGTTTCCAAATGAAATTCTGGAAGATGTCTTAATGCAGTATCCAAAGAAATTAATAGTGACTTTAGGGTCAAAAGGAGCAGTATTCCACGATGGTAAAACGATTATTAAAGTACCGTCAATACCTGTTGAAAATGTAATGGATACTACAGGAGCAGGAGATACCTTTAATGGAGCATTCTCTGTAGCAATTACTTCTGGTCTACAGATGGAAGAGAGTATAAAATTCGGAAACTTGGCCGCAGCTATTGCTATTCAAAATGAAGGAGCACAAAATGGAATGCCTATACTAGATGAGATGAAGGGAAAAATAGAATATGAAAAAAAATGGGATATTAAATAGTGAAATCAGTAAAATATTAGCTGATATGGGACATACGGATCAATTGATTATTGCAGATTGCGGCCTTCCAGTCCCTAATGGAGTGAAAAAAATCGATTTATCGATATCTGAAGGAATACCCAGTTTTGAAGAACTTTTAAACTTAATGATGAATGAAATGAAAATAGAAAAAGCAATATTGGCTAAAGAAATAAAAAATAAAAATGCGGATCTAAATAGAAGAACAGTAGATAAATTAAAAAAGTCTGACATTGAAGTTATCTATATACAACATGAAGAATTTAAAGAACAGTCTAAATTTGCTAAAACCATTATTCGAACTGGAGAATCTACACCCTATGCAAATGTGATTTTACAATCCGGAGTATTATTCTAGGAGGTGCAAAAATGAACATAGAAATGAAAGGGGTTACTAAGTCGTTTGGGAGTAACACCGTCTTAAGAGGAGTGGACTTTAATCTACTAGCTGGTGAAGTACATGCACTCATGGGAGAAAATGGGGCAGGAAAATCTACCTTAATGAATATCATGACAGGACTACACAAAAAAGATGATGGACAAATAGTTATTGATGGAAAGGAGCAGTTATTCGAGAATCCAAAGGAAGCTGAAAATTATGGTATTAGCTTTATTCATCAGGAAATGATTACTTGGCCGGAAATGACCGTTTTAGAAAATTTGTTTATGGGAAAAGAAATAAAAACAAATTTTGGTTGGATAAAAACAAAAGATATGAAAAATAAGGCAAACAATATTTTTAAAGAACTGGGAATCAATATTGACTTTGAGAAACAAATGAAGACATTAAGCGTAGGGCAGCAACAATTAGTTGAGATTGCAAAAACGTTAATGAATGATACTGAGGTCATCATAATGGATGAGCCAACAGCTGCATTAACGGATAGAGAAATTGAGCTATTATTCAAAATAATTAATCAACTTAAGGAAAAAAATGTAGCGATTGTTTACATTTCTCATCGAATGGAAGAAATTTTTAAAATTAGTGATCGTGTAACAGTTATGAGGGATGGAATCTCAATCAGTACTAAACCAACCAAGGAAACTTATTACGACGAAATCGTTCGTCAAATGGTTGGAAGAGACTTAGAGGACTATTACCCAACTATCGAAAGCGAGAAGGGAGAGGTGGTATTAGAGGTTAAAGAACTATCTCGATCAACCCTTTTTAATGAAATTTCTTTTAAGCTACATTCAGGTGAAATAATTGGATTTTCTGGATTAATGGGATCGGGTCGTACGGAAATCATGCGGGCAATATTTGGGATTGATCGATTAGAAAAAGGAGAAATATTTATAGAAGGTAAAAAAGTAGAGATAAAAACGCCGAATGATGCTATTTCAAAAGGGATTGGATTCCTAACAGAAAATCGTAAAGATGAAGGGTTATTTTTAGATTTCTCTATACGAGATAATATCAGCATGACGGCTTTTGAAGAATTTTCTAAATATGGTTGGATTAATCGTAAAGAAGAAGCAGATTTTGTTGATTTACTAATTAAAAGACTGACGGTTAAAACAACAGATATGGAGTTACCAGCTTCTGCTCTTTCTGGAGGGAATCAGCAGAAAGTTGTGCTTGCCAAATGGATTGGTGCTGGATCGAAAGTATTGATTCTAGATGAACCAACTCGTGGAGTGGATGTAGGAGCAAAAAAAGAAATCTACAGTTTGATGAAAGAATTAACGGAAAGAGGCGTAGGGATTATTATGGTATCGAGTGACTTACCAGAAGTAATCGGTGTTAGTGATCGTGTAATTGTAGTTCACGAAGGAAAAATAGCAGGAGAACTCTCAAAAGAATCTTTATCTGAAGAAAAAATTATGACATTAGCAACAGGAGGATCTTAATGGAAGCTAAATCTAAAAGCATTACTCAAACAAAAGCCAAAAGAAGTGAATTATTTAGGAAGTTAGGGCCACTAATTGCCCTAATAGTTTTAGTTGTTGTGGTAACATTTTTGAATACAAATTTTATCAATCCGACAAACATTTTAAATCTTTTAAGACAAGTATCTGTTAATGCTTTAATTGCCTTTGGTATGACATTCGTTATTATTACCGGAGGAATTGATTTATCAGTAGGATCCACACTAGCGCTTAGTGGAGCTTTGACTGCTGGGATTCTAGCTGCAGGTGTACCACCTGTTGTCGCAATTTTTGCTGGTCTATTAATAGGGGCAGCGTTAGGGTTACTGAATGGGATTGTGATTACCAAAGGTAAAGTAGCTCCATTTATTGCAACGCTTGCGACAATGACAATATTTCGTGGATTAACGTTAGTTTATACAGAAGGGAATCCCATCACAGGATTTAGTGATGATTTCACATTTTTATTTTTTGGAAGGGGGTATCTATTTGGAATACCATTCCCAGTAGTATTAATGGCTATTGCCTTCGGGATACTATTTGTTCTTTTACACAAAATGACATTTGGTCGTAAGACTTTTGCGATTGGTGGGAATGAAAATGCATCTTATATAGCTGGAATCAAAAGTGATAGAGTTAAATATACCGTCTATGCTATTTCAGGAATGATGTCAGCATTAGCCGGACTGATTTTAACTTCGAGATTAAATTCTGCACAACCTACTGCCGGGACCGCTTATGAATTAGATGCAATTGCTGCTGTAGTAATTGGTGGCACAAGCTTAGCAGGAGGAAAAGGACGTATAGTGGGAACACTTATTGGAGCATTGATTATTGGTACATTAAATAATGGATTAAATCTCCTTGGCGTATCTAGTTTTTATCAGCAAGTAGTTAGAGGAATCGTTATTATTATTGCAGTATTGTTAGACAGAAAAAAATAGAATAAATGGAGGAATTAACATGAAAAAACTTTTTGGACTATTAACAATCTTTACAATGTTTCTTTTAGGAGCTTGTGGTTCAGCAACATTAGAAGGAGAACAATCTGATGAAAGTGAAAAAGTAGCAGAAATATCTCCAGATGAAATGACTATTGGTCTATCTATTTCAACATTAAACAATCCATTTTTTGGTCAGCTGCAAGAAGGGGTAGAAGATAAAGCCGAAGAAAATGGTACGACAGTGCGAACGGTTGATGCTCAAGACGATACAGCTACACAAATCAATGGGATTGATGATTTGATTCAACAAGGCGTAGATGTTCTTTTAATTAATCCAGTAGATTCTGATGCCATCACGCCAGCTATTGAATCTGCTAATGCAGCAGGTATCCCTGTCATTACCTTAGATCGTTCAAGTGAAGGTGGAGAAGTCGTTACATTAATTGCTTCAGATAATGTTCAAGGAGGAGAAATGGCTGCAGAGCACATTGTTGAGTTAGTTGGAGAAAATGCTAAAGTTGTTCAATTAGAAGGAACTCCAGGTGCTTCTGCTGCTAATGAACGTGGTGAAGGATTTAATAATGTAGCAAATGAAAAATTAGATGTTGTAGATAGTCAATCTGCTAATTTTAGCCGATCAGAAGGATTAACCGTAATGGAAAACCTACTACAATCCAACTCAGATATTGATGCTGTATTTGCTCAAAATGATGAAATGGCATTGGGTGCTATAGAAGCTATAGAAGCAGCAGGATTAGAAGATATTGTAGTAATCGGATTTGACGGAAATGAAGATGCACTTGCTCAAATCGAAGAAGGTCGATTAGATGCAACAGTAGCGCAACAACCATATGAAATGGGCTCATTAGCAGTGCAAGCAGCCTATGACTATGTCTCAGGAAAAGATGTAGAAAACGTAATTTCTTCTCCATTAGAATTGATGACTGCTGAATAAAAAAAATCTATATTCAATAACAGAGAATCTGGAAAAGGATTGAAGGTCTAGTAAAGAAAATAAGAATAATAAATACAACATTTTTCTCAAGAATAAAGCACAGTACCCAAGAAAATAAGGATACTGTGCTTTAATTCATTCATCATTTTTATTGTTTTTACTTGTATAAGTTGCAGCCCCGATAACGGTACCTAGGGCAATACCAATGGCTAGACCAACAGCTAGATTATCCATCATTAACCCAATTGCAGCTCCTAAAGCTACACCTACACCAATTCCCATACCCGTATTTGAATCAGCAGAAGTATCTTTTTCTTTTGAGAACTCATTATTTTTATCTTCTTTCACAGGTTAGGACTCCTTTATTTTTAATGTAGCACAAACAAATAGTAAAGTACATTCAAATAAAGCGGATACCTCTTTTATGTGGTATGCTTTTTATAAACATACTTGAAAGAAGGAAACTGATGGATTCTCTAATTAGTAAGTTGCAAAAAAAGAAATCAAAATTAAGTAACCTAGAAAATCAAGTTTTGGAATATATTTTAGCAAATCCTATTGAAGTATCAGAGATTACGATTGAGCAATTAGCTGATAAACTTTTTATCTCTACTGCAACAATTTCTCGTACAGCAAAGCATCTTGGTTTTAAAGGGTTTCAGGAGTTGAAATATGCTATCTTACATTATACAAATAAAGAGCGAGGCCAGACCAATATTAAAGAGTTATCAAAAGAAACTTCTCTTTTTAGTGATAATTTAAAGCTCCAAATTTCTAAGTCTTTTGAAAATGTTAATGATGAAGTTGTCAGTAAAGTAACAAAGCTAATGAAAGAAGCTGATACGATAGAAATTATAGGAGTAGGTGGAAGTTTACCAACTTGTATAGATACAGCAAAAAAACTTATAGCATTAGGGAAAAAAGCTACAGCTCGAACAGACTGGGATGAATTAAGATCGATTTCCAGATCATTAACTCAAAGAGACTTAGCTATAATAGTCAGTTTAAGTGGGGAAACAATCCATGTTACTGAATATGCTACTAATTTTGTAAAAAATAATGTACCTATTATTGCTGTTGTAGGAGTCAATAATAGTTCTTTAGAGAAAATGGCTACCTATACTCTAAAGGCAATTGTTGAACCCCTATATTTTGGAGAAGTAGATTTGAGTTCTAGAGTAGCACTAACTGGTATATTAGATTTATTGTTGATTCGATATGCTGGAGAGAAGCATTAGATAATGTAAATCGGTACATAATCGTGTAAGAACTTCCAACGTTATGTAAGCGGTAGCATTTCGCTATTATAGTCCATATAATAAAAGTATATTAAATGCCCGGGCAAATTTAGCAAAGGAAGGGATAAAAATGAAAAACAAGAAAAAAGTAAGTTTTTGGGAGTTTTTTCAGGGATTAGGTAAAACATTCATGTTACCTGTAGCATTGCTTGCATTTATGGGACTTTTACTTGGGATTGGTAGTTCATTCTCAGGAGAATCAACGATTGATGCATTACCATTTTTAGGAAATCAATTCTTACAAATAGTTTTTCGCTTTATGTCAACAATTGGAGCATTTGCATTTAGTTATTTACCAGTGATGTTTGCAATGGCAATTCCGTTAGGACTAGTAAGAAAAGAAAAAGGGATTGCTGCTTTTTCAGGATTTGTAGGCTATACGATTATGAACTTATCCATAAATTTTTATTTAACAGAAAATAGTTTACTGGCTGATCCAGAAGAATTAAGAGAAGCTGGACAAGGAATGGTTTTTGGAATTCAGACAATTGAAATGGGTGTTCTTGGTGGAATTATTGCTGGTTTGTTAGTTTACCAACTTCATAAGCGTTTCTATACTATTCAACTTCCAGATAGCCTTTCCTTCTTTTCAGGAGTAAGGTTTGTTCCTATTATCACTTCTTTAGTCTTAGCAGTTGTAGGGTTGATTATACCGATCATTTGGCCAATATTTGCGGTAGTAATTACCGGAATCGGTACACTGATTCAAAGCGCTGGAGTATTTGGGCCTTTCTTGTTTGGTGCGGGGGAGCGATTGCTATTACCATTTGGATTACATCATATCCTAGTGGCTATGGTTCGATTCACAGAAGCAGGTGGATCAGCAATTATAGAAGGAAATCAAATATTTGGTGCATTAAATATCTTCTATGCGGAGTTACAACAAGGCCTTCCGATATCAGGCGATGCAACGGCGTTCCTTTCGCAAGGGAAAATGCCTACATTTATTTTTGGGTTACCTGCCGCTGCCTTAGCCATGTATCATGCAGCAACGCCTAAAAATAGACACAAAATAAAAGGACTATTGATATCAGGTGTTGTAGCAACAGCAGTTACGGGTATTACAGAACCAATAGAATTTCTCTTCTTGTTTATAAGTCCTTTACTCTGGATCTTCCATGTTATTATGACTGGTTTAGGATTTATGATTATGCCGTTAGTGGGTGTTGTCATTGGGAATACAGATGGAGGATTACTCGATTTTCTTATTTTCGGTATTATGCAAGGAAATTATACTAGATGGTGGATGGTTATTGTAATAGGTGCAATCTGGTTTGCGTTTTATTATTTTGTATTTAAGACAGTTATTCTAAAGTTTGACTTAAAGACTCCTGGACGAGAAAAAGTTACAGATGAAACAGAATATACGGAAGAAGAAACTCATTACAAGAAAAAAGGAAGTTACAATGTGCCCGAAATGATTGATGCTTTAGGTGGAGCACAAAATATTGAAGTAGTGGATAATTGTATTACTCGCTTAAGGTTAGTTTTGAAACAGGGAGCAATCGTTGATGATAATAAACTTAAAGAACTGGGTGCTTTAGGAGTTGTTCATCTCGGAGAGAATAATGTACAAGTTATCGTAGGGACTAAGGTAACGAGTGTCAGAAATGAATTAGATTCATTGTTATATGATTAGGAAGGAGAAAAAGTGTGTGGATTTCAATCAGATAGTCGATCGAAAGGGCACTCATTGTACACAATGGGATTATATTGAAGACAGATTTGGAGAAAATAATCTTTTACCATTTACTATTTCTGATACAGACTTTATGTTGCCGTGTGAAGTTAGATATACTTTATCTAAAAGGCTTGAACATGGGATTTTTGGCTATACAAGGTGGAATCATCAAGCATTCCAAGAAGCAGTTTTGAAGTGGTATCGGAATAGATTTAATTTAGAAATAAAAAAAGAATGGCTGAATTACAGTCCGTCAGTTATTTATAGTATTTCTTTATTGATCGATATGCACTCTGACAAACAAGATGGTGTCATTGTACAAACGCCAGCATACGACGCATTTTTCAAAACGATTGTAGGAAACCAGCGCAAACTTATTGAGAATCCGTTACTTTATCAAAATGGACTATACTCTATCAACTTTATTGAACTAGAAGCAAAGCTATCAGATCCACAAAATAAAATACTGTTGTTTTGCTCTCCCCATAATCCGACTGGAAGAGTATGGGAAAAGGAAGAGTTAAAGAAAATCGTAGAGTTATGTAAGAAGTACCAAGTATTCTTAATATCTGATGAAATCCATATGGATATAGTAAGAAAAGAATATTCTCATCATCCCATTCTGGAACTTTCTGAGCAAAATGTTGCTATTGTAACTTCAGGATCTAAAACATTTAACTTTCCAGGTTTAATTTTTTCCTACGTCATTTTGCCTAGTGAAACGGATAGGAAAGCGTTTAGATATAGGTTGAAAAATAGAGACGGACTCTCTTCTGCAAGTACTTTAGGTCTTGAAGCAACCATTTCTGCCTACGACAACTGTGAAAATTGGGTAGAAGAATTGAATGAGTATATTGATGGAAATATTGAATATGTAAAGAAAGAATTATTTGAAAAAATGCCTATTATAAAAGTAGTGGAATCACATTCTACCTACTTAATGTGGCTGGATATGACAAATTATCCAGGAACAATGGAAGAAATTCAAAAAAAATTACTAGAGATTGGTCAAGTAGCCATAATGGACGGTGGAGTATATGGAGGAAATGGAAGTAACTTTTTACGACTGAATGTAGGATGCCCTAGAGAAAAAGTGGTAGATGGACTCCACCGATTAATTAGAAGTTTGAACTAAATAGAATAGAGTATTTATTTTTTCGGATAGACACAAATGACTATATATCTGTGTCTATCCGAAATTTTTTGTTTAAAAATCTATAATAAACATAATGACCTAGCCAAAAATTAAATAGAAGAAGTTCATCACAATTTATATAAAAGCGGTTTCTTTTATTTGTGATCAACGTACTTAATAAGTTAAATAATAGTGATAAAATAAGCGTAGAAGAAAAGGATAGGAGGTGAGGAAATGGATCAATTAGCATTAGAAATTATCGCAAATACTTTAGTTAGAAATGAAGTAACCGTTCATTCAATCGCTCGATCTTTAGGCATATCAGAAAACAAAGTGATTTTAAGTATAGATAGTATTAATTCTGAAGACGAAAAACCTGTTATAAAGTATCAGAAAGAAAAAATATATTTTTCTCAAGAGCAAGTTGAAAAATACTATCAAATCTCAAAAAAAGAGGGATTCCTGCAGTACTCAATTTCACTAAGACGAATGTTGCTCATCCTTTTGCTGGCATTAAAAGAACGCTCTTATTCCTTACAAGACTTAGCAGAACAGATGAAAGTAAGTAAAAATACTATCGTTTCGGATTTAAATATCTTAAAAAGCGATCTGGAAGAAAAAGAATGTAGATTATTTTACTCAAGAAAATCTGGATATAGTTTAGAAGGCGAAGAATTAATAATAAGAAAACTGTTAGTAGAAACAGTAAACAAAATATTTAATATTCCTATCGGAAAGTATTTATTATTTGAAGAAGGTCTATTGGATGCTAATGAAGTCATTTTTCTACAAAAGAGACTTCAAAAAGTAGAAGAACGTCTGAATATATTATTATCTGATGAAATGGTTGAGGTATTACCTTATACGGCCTATTCCATTGTTCAGAGGAAAAAGAATACGAATAGTTCCTGTTCCCTTACTACGGAAATAAAAGCTGTAACAAATTCAAGAGAATATGAAACAATTATTTCTGCTTTCTGGAATTACGATTTTTTAGATGAAGATGATTTGATCTATTTAGCTGTATTAGTTCTATCATCTAATATGATAAATTCTGAGTTCTCAATCTATAACACTGATGCATTGGATCAAACGATCACTCGCTTTATCGAAACAATTGAAAGTAAATTAGCCATTCAATTCTCTAATGTTGAACAATTGAAGAAAGTATTATTGCAGCATATTCGTCCAGCACTCTTTAGAGCGGAGTTAGGCATCTCCATAGTCAATCCTCTGACCCAACAATTTAAAGAAGAGTATCGGTCGATATATAGGTTAGTCAAACAAGAAATGTCTATGTTTGACACTTTTATTCCGAAACCATTTTCTGAAGACGAAACAGCATTTATTGCAATGATCGTATTAAGTAATATTATGGAATATTCTAAACAAAAGGAAGATAAACCGTTCAAAGCAGTAGTCGTATGTAAAAGCGGCACCAGCATTTCTAAAATGTTACTTGGACTACTGGAGGAATTGTTTCCATTTATCTCATTTAAAGGAACATATTCTGCAAGACAATTTGAAAGTAGTATTATAGAAGCTGATTTTATTTTTTCAACGGTTCCTCTTAACACGGATAAAGAAGTTTTACTAGTCTCTTCTTATATGAATTATAGAGATCGTGTAGAGTTAAAAGAACGTTTAGATAAAAATATTGAGGAGAACACAGTTAAAAAAGCAAGATATATTCTTTCTTACCTTGGAGATTATCTAAAGCAGGAAAAAGAAAAGGAAGCAATAGATACTTTATCAAAGTTTTTAGCAGAAGATCAGATCGAAGAAGAGAAGGAACAAGAAAAGTCAGAGGACTTAATTAATAATGACTTTCAGATATCTATTATTAATGAAAAATGGGAATGGGAAGATTGTATAGAAAAAGCATTTAAACCCATTTCGAAAAGAGGAAATATTGATAAGCAGTACATTGAAGTCTGTAAAAAAGCATTTGATAGTTCATATAAAACCATGCTGATTGGGCCACAAGTGTTGCTTCCTCACGTAGGATTCGAAGAAGGTGTTAAGAAAATGGATGCACAGATCTCTATACTCAAAGAACCGATAATTGATCCAGATGGAGAAGAATATCAGGTGGTTGTAGCGTTAGCACCAGGGCAGCATAACGAACATGTGAACTGGCTGATGAGATTAAATGAAAAATTTGTCTCTGGTAATTTGAAGGAAAAGTTGTTATCTGCTGCGGATTCAGCAGAAGCAATGAATTATTTTTAGAAGGGAAGACAATAGATGGATTATGCTGATTTATTTAGAGAAGATCTCGCACAATTGGATGCTGCATTCAGAGACAAAAAAGAACTCTTCGGAACTATTTATAGAGAATTATTAGATAAGAAATTAGTAAAAGACACATTTTTGAAAGCGGTTGAGAATAGAGAGGAGGATTATCCAACTGGTTTGCAATTTGAGAATTTATCAATAGCCATTCCACATACAGATGTGAAACATATTGAGGATCCGTTTGTTTATGTCTGTACTTTGGAAAAAACCATTCCTTTTATACAAATGGGAACAAGTGATACTTTAGTCGAAGCAGAAGTGATTTTAGTATTAGGAATTAAGGAACCAAAAGAACAAGTAGGCATGTTATCTCGGTTGATGGAAATATTCAGTAATAAAGAGTTTATAAAAGCGTTTAAAAATACAGATAGTGAAAGCGAAATCCTTGCACTATTTAAAAAGGAAATGGAAAGAACTGTTGAGTAAGGAACTAAATGAATAGAGAGAAAGAATGGAGGAAGGTAAAATGGATTGGGCATTGTCAGCATTACAATGGTTTGTAGATCTTGGAGCAGTTGTCGTATTACCCATATTGATTTTTATTTTTGGAATAGTGTTGGGAGCAAAGTCAGGTACATTTTATATGGTAAGTGTATTATATATTACTTCTTGGGTCGCACCTTTAGTCACCCAGGCTGCAATATCTGCTAACTTCGATTTAGAAGGAAATTCTGCCATTACAGCCTTAGCAGAAGGCGGGTTGTGGACTACAGGAATGTACGTGGGAATTACACAACTAATGGGCTGGATCGGATTAACAGTCATTGGATTAATCGTACTGGGCGGATTGTATTACGTTAATAAGATTCTACCAGGAAAAAAAGTTAATTTAAAAGATATCAAGGAATAAATGAATAATAATAGAAAAGGGGAAAAATGATGAAAAAATTATTGATCATGTGTGGAACTGGAGTAGCAACATCGACAGTAGTAACAAATAAAATAAAAGTGTGGCTAAAAGAAAAAGGATTAGAATCAGAAGTCAAATTATATCAATCTAAAATTGCTGATGAAGTAAACAAACTAGACGAATATGATGTAGTACTGAGTACAACTGTTGTTCCAGATCGAGTAAAAGATAAAGTAATTAGCGGAGTTCCTTTACTGACAGGAATGGGAACAGAGGAAATGTACGATGAAATTGAAAGACAAATTCGTGAAAGTTAGGTGAAAAAGGATGCTGGTAACTTCAACAAATTTATTTCAAAAAGCACAAAAAAACGCCTATGCGATCCCAGCAACGAACTTTATTGATTTAGACTCAGCCAGAACCTTTGTAAATACTGCTGAAAAATTAAGAAAACCGTTAATATTACCATTTGCGCAAGCTCATGCAGAAGTGCTTCCATTAGAAGAAGCCGCATTGATCGGGAAATACTTTGCAGAAAAAAGTAAGATGCCAGTTGTCCTGCATTTGGATCATGGAGAAGATATTGATTTTATTGAACGTGCAATCCAGTTAGGTTTTACATCGGTCATGATTGATGCTTCTCAGGAAAAACTAGATGAAAATATTCGTAAAACCAGAGAAGTCGTTAATCTTGCACGGTTAAATGGAGTAGTTGTAGAGGCTGAGATTGGCCATGTGGGATCTGGAGTCAATTATGAAAATCATGACCATACAGATAGTATCTATACAGAAGTAGAAGATGCCGTTCGCTTTGTCGAGGCAACCAAAGTAGACTCCTTAGCCGTTTCGATTGGAACAGCACATGGAATCTATAAAGGCGTTCCGCATATTAATTTTGATCGTCTTGATGAAATAACAGCTGCCTTAGAAATTCCCTTAGTATTACATGGAGGATCTTCTTCAGGAGATGAAAACTTAGCTAAATGTGCTAAAAGTGGTATTTGTAAAATTAATATTTTTACAGATTTTATCAGCAAAGCATTGAAAACCATTGAGGAAGAAAGACCTGAAGATTATCTTTCATTAAAACAACTATCTAATCAAGCAATGGAAAAGGTACTCACACATTATTTTGATCTTTTTAAAACAATGTCAGTGGAGGAATTTAAATGAGCAAAAGAATTTTACGAAAGCCGTTTTTTGTAGTGAATCCCAAAGCATACTTGTATGGAGAAGAATCACTTAAACTAGCAAAATCAGTTGACCAGTTGGCTGAAAAATATGATGTTGATATTCTTTTTACGGTGCAGCACGTAGATGCATACAGAATCAGACAAGAAACGTCAAACATTATAGTGACGGTTCAACACATGGATTCTTTAGAAGCCGGCAGAGGCATGGGATATATACTAGGAGAGGCGTTGGTTGATGCTGGTGTAGAAGCAACCTTTTTAAATCATGCTGAACACCCAGTACAAGTCAATGAACTAGTAGCAACGATTAAGCGGGCAAAAGAACTAGATCTTCTGACTATAGTATGTGCAGATTCAATTGCTGAAGCAAGAGCCATAGCTTCTTTAGAACCAGATATAATGGTTTGCGAGCCGACAGAATTGATCGGTACAGGAAAAGTCAGTGATGTCAGCTATATGAAAGAAACAAATCAAGCAGTCAAGGCAGCTAACGCAACTGTTCAAGTCCTTCAAGCTGCTGGAATAAGTACAGTAGAAGATGTGAGACAGGCAATTGAATCTGGAGCAGATGGTACGGGAGGAACAAGCGGTATTATTAAAGCAGCTGACCCAGTGGCTACAGTAGAAGCAATGCTGCAAGAACTAGTGAAATGGAAGGACTGATTAAATGATTATTACCGATAAACTAACCCTTCATTCTAATGGAAAACGAGTCACTTACCACAATATTACAAAAGATGTAAAGCGTATATTAGAAACAAGTGGTATACAAAATGGCCTATGTGTCATTCAGTCTCCACATACAACCTGTTCTGTAATTTTTGAAGAATTTGTTCATGATTTTGATTTTAATGGAGATGAGTATCTGCAAGTAGACTTAAATCGAATATTAGATCAAATCATCCCTAGAGAATTAAGTGAAAATACCAATTATCGCTATCCTGGTCAAAAACATGTTGATTTTCTGATGGGAATGAATGATCCGAATTACCCAGCAGATCCAGGAACCATTTTAAATGGAGATGCACACATTCGAGCTTCATTTTTCGGCGCCAGTGAATCATTGATTATTAAAGAGGGCGCTTTACAAATTGGAACAGTTGGTTCAATCTATTTCATTGACTTTGATCAAAATAGAGAAAGAGACCGAACATGCCATATAATGATTATGGGAGAATAAAAAAGTACAATACATTAAAACTCTTATACAGATTAATGCAGCGCATAAGGATATGTGCAGCTGACTCTGTATAAGAGTTTTTATTATAAATTACATGTAATCGGCAAAATCATTAAAGTTTTTAATTATCCCATCATAAGTTAATTTATTTTGGTCAAAATGCGGTTGATTTTTACCTTCTGGGTCAATTGCGATAATTGACCCGATTCCAGCATTCATAGCAGCTTTGAGACCGGAAATAGCATCTTCAACTACTAGGCAATCTTTAGGAAGCAACTTTAAATTTTGAGCGGCTAAAACAAAAATATCTGGAGACGGTTTGCCAGGGAAAGAACCATCATCATATACTATTTTTTCTTTATCAAACCAGCGATCCAAGTTGAAAAGGTTATAATAAAACTCTACATTTTGTTTTGGGCTTGCTTTTGCTATTGTCATGGGAGTATGTCGTTGAAGCAAGCTGTTTAATAACTCTTCCAGGCCTTCAGTTAAAGAAAGATCAGGCTGATTAAGAATGAGTTTTCTATAGTATGCTTCTTTTTCATTTGATAATAGAGTTATTTTTTCTTCTGATAGTGTTTCATTCAAAAAATAGGTTAAAATCTTATCGTTTGTTTGGCCATGGATTTTATGTAATATATCTTCTTCTGTAACGGCTTTAGTCGAATATTTTTTTATAATATGAATCCAAGCCTTCTCATGAAAATGTGAATCTTGAAACATCGTGCCATTAAAATCAAAAATAATTCCTTTCATTATCGGACCCTCCAAGTTTTATTGTGATTTCAGCTAACGCTCATCAGTTTACTATTAAATTTATTTTAACATATATCAGAAGTATCAGTTGAAACCTGAAAGGATAAAGTGAATCGTAAAGTAAAAGAGGGTAAAATATAAAGACCTTCCCCAAGTAGAATTATTCTACAAGGAAAAGGTCTTTACTTAATGAGCCATTATTCTGATCTTAAAGCGATTGCTGCATCTTTCTTAGCTGCCATACGAGCAGGTATGTGACCACCAAGCATCGTCAGAACAGTTGAAATAATGATTAATAGAATTGCGTGAAGCGGATTTAATTGAGCTACGTTCTCTAAATCAGTTACTTGGTATAAAATATAATTTGCCGGGAAAGTTACTAACCAGGCAATCAAGACACCAAGTGTTCCAGAAGTAACACCTAATATACAGGTTTCAGCATCGAATACGCGCGTAACATCTTTCTTACGAGCACCTAAAGCTTTTAAGACACCAATTTCTTTGGTTCTTTCAATAACGGAAGTGTAGGTAATGATACTGATCATAATCATGCTAGTGATTAATGAAATAGCTGCAAATGCAATTAGTACATACGTAATAGCATCCATCAGCCCGCCGGTCAATTCAGTCATCGTTCCTGCTAAATCTTGATAAACGATTTGATCTTCTTCTGCTAAATCTTCATTATATTCATCCAGATAATTTAATACTTCTTCTTTATCCTCAAAATTGTTAGGATAGATCATAATACTTGAAGGCATACTTTCTCCGCCTAAATAAGTCATTAAAGATCCTTTTGTTGTTTCATCAACAGGTTCTCCGGTCATAACATTTATTTCGCTGTCTTCTTGCGCTTGAACAATAGCAGAGTTTTGATTCTGTTCAATAATATCAGTCGTAAGATCATTACTATAGGCAATGCCAGGTGCCAGTAAGTCCATTGTAGAACTTGCTTTTACTCGCAAGATTCCTGAAATAGTAATGGTTTGATTATTTTCATTATCGTAGAGGCTTTGATAATCTGTATTAGGTACAAATCCACCAGTTGGTAATTCAGTGTAGTAATCGTCGTTAGCTACTAAATTGATTGTTGTACCAACGATGTCCTCAAAATTCAGCTCATCTCCAGATTCAAGTTCAAAACCTAAATTTTCCAAAGCATGAATGTTTGTAGTGTTGGTTTCATCAACGATCAGCACAACATCAGTTGGAGATTCAGGGTAGCTACCCTCTAGCAATGAATAATTATCTTCCAAGAAGTTTCCATTACTATCATCTAATTGTGTTGGAAAAGTTGAAACACCAATACCAGTTGAAGTTGATAAGGCGCTTGTGATAGCTGAACTACTGTCGTTAGAACCAGCATTAGAGAATGAAACGGGTTCTACTTCACCATCAACTTCTCTTAAAAGATTCATTCCAATAGATCTAGTAAATCCGACATTATTACTTAGCTCAGGATCGATATTTTCGATGTAGTCAACATATTCTTCATCAATATTGTTTATATGCTGAATCTGTTCTTGATCACTTTGCTCAACAGTAACCGTTTCTGTATCAGGATACTCTTCGACTTCTTCCTCTTCATTATCTTCAATCGAACTTCTATCTGTCGTTACACTTGAGATAGTGATGGGGAATTGAGCCAACGTTTCTGACTGAGTCTGATCAATTTGGATCTGAAAACCATTAGATAGCGCCAGTACAATTGCAATACCGATAATTCCAATACTGGAGGCAAATGATGTCAGAATTGTACGCCCTTTTTTCGTGCGGATATTATTGAAAGATAATTTAAGAGCAGTAAAAAACGTCATTTTAGTTTGTTTTAGATTGAATTGATCGGTCTGGACTTGTTCAGTATAAGGATTAGAATCACTTAAAATTTTGCCATCTTCAAATTCAATGATTCTATCAGTATAGTTATGAGCCAGCTCGGGGTTATGTGTTACCATGACTACTAGCTTCTCGTTGGATAGTTCTTTGATCAGATCCATGATTTGAATACTGGTTTCCGTATCTAGTGCTCCCGTAGGTTCATCACAAAGCAGGATATCCGGATCATTAGCTAAAGCACGTGCGATTGCTACACGCTGCATTTGTCCACCAGAGAGTTGAGTAGGTTTTTTATTCATGTGATCTTTTAATCCAACTCGCGTTAAAGCTCGTTCTGCTTTCTCACGTTTTTCGTCTTTGGACACACCGCTTAATGTCATTCCTAATTCGACGTTATCAATAATGCCAAGATGACCAATCAGATTATAATTTTGGAAAACAAACCCGATAGAATTGTTACGGTAAGCATCCCAATCTCTATCTTTAAAGGTTTTAGTCGACTTGCCATTAATGATCATGTCACCTGAATCATATTGATCCAGTCCGCCGATCACATTCAACATCGTTGTTTTACCTGAGCCGCTTGGACCTAATATTGCTACAAATTCTTGTTTTCTAAAAGCAACGGAAACACCATCTAATGCTTTTGTGGTAGTTTCACCGACTTTGTAATATTTCTTGATATTTTGTACTTCTAACATGCCTGATTCATTCCTTCACTGCGATTTTCTTTACTCGAATGGATTTAGAATAGCACTCGTCTATGAACTGAATATGAATTGAAAGAAATTTTTGTTAAAATATAGGGGAATACAGATGCACAAGGGAGAAAAAAGTATGCAGTCTATTTTGATCGTAGAAGACAATGAAAATTTAATCGAGTTATATAAACAAGTTTTATCCAAAGCTGGATTCGTTGTGTTTTCAGCACATGACGGGGAAGAAGCTTTAAATTTAATGAAACATACACACCTTGATTTGATTGTTACGGATGTCATGATGCCAAAAATGAACGGATATGAATTAGCTGAATTCTTGAGAGATTTAGAAAACGAAATACCTATTTTGATGATCACTGCAAAAGGCTCTTTAGAAGACAAAAAAATCGGGTTTCGTATTGGAATTGATGATTATATGGTCAAGCCAATTGATGTACAAGAAATGGTTTTACGTGTAGAAGCTCTTCTTAGAAGATCTAAAATGAATAATGATCATAAATTAACGGTTGGGAACACAATTTTGACTCAGGATCAGTTGACTGTGACTTCAGGATCAGAAATGATTGAGTTACCAAATAAAGAATTTCATCTATTATATAAGCTATTGTCCAATTTAGAGAAAATTTTTACGCGTCGCCAATTGATGAATGATATCTGGGGATTTGAATCTGACACATATGAACGGACAGTAGATGTTCACATTAAAAGACTCCGCAGTAGATTTTCAAGAAATGCTGATTTTGAAATCGTAACTATACGTGGATTAGGATATAAGGCGGTGTTGAAAAATGAAAAATAAAGTAACTTCGCAATTGTGGATTTATCTGACTCTGCTGATTTTTTTCTCATTAGTCCTGTCTACATTGGCTTTCTTTGCGTTGATGTATTTGCTGACGAGTCTGCAGATTATTGATACAAATAATTTTAGAGCAGTGCCTATATTGCTCATTTTCGGAAGTTTCAGTATTTTGATTGGGACAATTGTATCAGCTTTTGTAGTGCATAGAGTGTTACATCCTATTATGATTTTACGGACCAATATGGAAAAAGTAGCCAAGAGAGATTTTACGATCCAGTTGAACCAGCATCAATCGATTAAAGAAGTTCAGAAACTTTATACATCATTCAATACGATGGTTAGAGAATTGAATAGTGTAGAAACCTTAAGAAACGAATTCACTACTACGGTATCCCATGAATTCAAGACTCCTGTTTCAACTATTCAAGGATATGTACAATTACTCCAGAATTCAGAACTGTCTCAAGCGGAAGTACAGGATTACTATAAACGTATTTTGAATGGAACCCAGCAGTTATCTACTTTATCAGACAACATTTTGAATCTAACTAAATTGAATAACGAAAACTTTGTCTTAGACAAGAAAAACTTTCGGTTAGATGAACAGATAAGAGAAGTTATATTATTTCTACAGCCTAAGTGGGAAAAGAAACAATTGGAATGGACCTTTGATCTGGAAACGGTCAACATTGATGGAGACGAAGAATTCCTGCATCAGGTATGGTTGAACTTGATTGATAATGCAATCAAGTATAACAAAGTTGGCGGAATGGCGACAGTCACGCTGACAAAAGACGAAACAGACTGCTACATCGAAATAAAAGACTCTGGAATCGGTATGACAGAAGAAACTACTCAAAAGATGTTTGAACGCTTCTATCAAGAAGATACAACAAGAAAGACCCAAGGGAATGGATTAGGTCTGTCCCTGGTAAAAGAAATTATCGATTTGCATGAAGGTAAAATCATGGCCGAAAGCAAACCCGGAGCTGGCACCAAATTTTGTGTCCAGTTACCTTTGTAAATAAAATTGAAGTTGGAACAAACAGTCTCCTTCTGAGGTGGATTTGCATAGCTAAATAAGTAGAAAACCGTCAAACCAAGGATTATAGTTCTTAGGTATGACGGTATTTCTTTTTTGGCTAGTTTTCCCCGGCCTTGCTTCTTTTAAGGCGCATAAGTTTACCAGGTAACAGTTTTATCAAATTTGAAAAAGAATTTTATTTGTTAGATGAAAACGCCTATTAGTAGTTGTAGAAGTTATAATTATATTAATCGAAAGACGACTATTCATACGGAAAAGTAATTGGATTACACTAGCTAAGTAGTTTCTAAACTGTTTTCGACTACAAAGATAAATGGAGTAAATAACTCTTGATGTAGAAAAGAAATTTATAAATACTGAGCAATGACTAAAGCATATAAAAGAGGGTTCTTTTAAAATGAAACCCTTACCAAATAATATTGATTTGTTTGTAAGATTATGACAAAATATAGGAGAAGTTTGAAATATGTTTATGAATGGAGGCAAAAATGGAATTTATAGCACATATTAGAAACTCAGAAAATAAAGAGATACAAAGTGTAAAAGATCATTTGTTAGAAGCTAAGTCTTTAGCTGAGGAATACGGAACACCTTTAGGTATTAAACATCTCACAGGGCTAGCTGGTCTACTACATGATCTTGGAAAAGCAACAAACCAATTTAAAGACTACATAACAGAAGCTGTAAATAATCCTAATAATCCACCTAAACGAGGGTCTGTTGATCATTCAACAGCGGGTGGGAAATTTTTATATGATTTATATCATAATGAAAACAACAATCCGTTTCAGAAATTAATCGCAGAGATTGTTGGAAATGCAATAATTTCTCATCACAGTTACCTCCAAGATTTTTTATCACCTAGATTAGAATCAAACTATTTAAAACGAGTTAAAGAAAAAGAAATACAAAATTATCCTGAAATTAAAGAGTACTTTTTTAACCAAGTTATGTCGGAAGAAGCACTTGATGAATACGTTGGAAAAGCGTGCGAAGAAGTAAGAAAATTTGTTAATAAAATTACGTCTCACAATAAAGAAGGTTATAGTGAAGCACATTTAATGTATTTAACAAAATTTGTTTTTAGTGCATTAATTGATGCTGATCGAACAAATACACGTCAGTTTGAAGAAAAAAGTACTCAAACGAATAAGTTAGATACAGTGGAATTATTTAAAGCGTACTACTCGAAATTGATGGATAAGTTAGTAACGTTTGAAAACAAAACATCTTCTACACGAATTGATGATTTAAGAAAGCAAATGTCTGAACAATGTGAAGCATGGGGTTATAAAGAATCAGGTATATACACGCTTTCTATTCCTACTGGAGGAGGGAAAACTTTATCTAGTTTTCGTTATGCATTAAGGCATGCGATAGAACATAATAAGAAAAAAATTATTTATATTGTACCGTTTACAACCATTATTGAACAAAATGCTCAAGAAATTAAAAAAATTGTTAAAGATGATGAACATGTATTAGAACATCATTCTAATGTGATTTCTGAATTCGATGATAGTGAAGACTTTGATGGAACAATGAGTATGCGAGAAAAAGTGAATTTAGCTAAAGATAACTGGGATACACCAATCGTTTTTAGTACTATGGTACAATTTTTAGACCAATTTTACGCTTCAGGGGCCAGAAATATACGGAGGCTCCACAATTTTGCAGATTCTATTATCATTTTTGATGAAGTTCAAAAGGTACCTACGCAATGTGTGTCTTTATTCAACGAAGCATTGAACTATTTAAACTTTCACTGCAATACAAGTATCCTTTTATGTACAGCAACTCAACCAGCGCTGGATTATGTCAAACATAAACTAGACATTAATCCCGAAGCAGAAATTATTAGTGATATTGATGAAGTAAATAAACAATTTAAAAGAGTAGAAATTATAGATAAAGCTACTAAAAATAAAATGAATACGAAAGATTTATCACATTTTATATTAGAGAATACAGAAAAGTTTAATAATCAGTTAGTTATCTTGAATACAAAGAAAGTAGTTAAAGAGTTATATAAAGAGCTAAATGAACTATTGGAAGATTACGCTATTTATCATTTGAGTACTTCAATGTGTGCAACACATCGAACGGAAATATTAAATGAAGTAAAACTAAAGTTGGAAAATAAAGAGAAAGTAATTTGTGTAACCACTCAATTGATTGAAGCAGGTGTCGATATTAGTTTCGAATGTGTTATCCGTTCTCTATCAGGACTAGATTCAATTGCTCAAGCTGCAGGTAGATGTAATAGGCATGCAGAAAAAGATATTGGGAAAGTATTTTTAGTAGATCATGGTGAAGAGACTACGAAATTTTTGAAAGAGATCGAAGTGGGGAAAGATATTACCTCTAAAATGCTCAAAGATCTTATATCTAATTCAAAGAATCATGGTGGTGATTTACTATCTAAACAAGCGATGAACTTTTTCTTTAAAAACTTTTATAGTAAGTTAGCGCCAAATTTAGAGTATCCAATCAGAGATATAGGGTATTCTCAAATAGATTTATTAATGAAAAGAGTTCAAGAAAACGAAATATTACAAGAGTATAAAAGTAAGCATGGAAAGATTCCAGGTTTATTTAATAATAATAGTATAGGCACTGCGGCGAAAAAATTTAATGTAATTAATAATGATACAACTTCGATTTTAGTCCCATATGGTTATGGGAAAGAAATTATTAAAGAGTTAAATGGATTTGAAACACTCTCAGAGCTATCGAATTTATTTAAACAGGCTCAACTATTTAGTGTAAATTTGTATAGCCATGAATTAAAACAATTAATACAAGAAGATGCTCTAGTTGATTATTTCGAAGGAGCAGTTTTGGCATTAAAAGAAAGTTACTATAGTAATAAGTATGGACTAAATTTAGAAGGTGAAGAGGAACTGTCTTTTAATATGTTTTAAAATAGGTGAGTTGAGTGAAAGGGGAACGTATGAGAAATAGTATCGAGTTCAAAGTATATGCTGATTATGGATTATTTACCGATCCTTTAACGAAGCTTGGTGGAGAGAAGTTGAGTTATCAAATCCCAACATATCAAGCATTAAAAGGAATCGTGGAGAGTATCTATTGGAAGCCAACGATTAAGTATATTATTGATGAAGTTAGAATTGTAAATCCAATACAAATGGAGTCAAAGGGAATTAGACCGATTACCATGTCGGGAGGAAATACACTTGCAAATTACACGTATTTAAGAATTCCTCACTATGAAGTGAAAGCACATTTTGAGTTTAATGAACTAAGAGAAGATTTAGTTTTCGATCGTAATGAGCACAAACACCACAATATATTGAAACGAGCACTTAAAGCTGGTGGAAGAAGAGATGTATTTTTAGGTGCTAGAGAATGTCAAGGATACGTGGAACCATGTAACTTTGGAGAAGAAGAAGGATTTTACGATAATTATGGTGAATTACATTTTGGAACTATGTTACATGGGATAAATTATCCTGATGAAACAGGAAAAGATATTATGGAAGTAAGATTATGGAAGCCAATAATGAAAAATGGGGTAATTACATTTCCGAGACCTGAAAAATGTGAAATTGTTCGAGAAATCAAAGAAATGAAACCGAAACATTTTGATGAATCTAACATACAGTCTGCGACGGATCTGTTATCTGTTTTGGAACAGGAGGACGATCGATGACTTGGATAAATAATTTATATGACACATATGAAAAGAATTTATCTAGAGTAGGAGTTATAGAGCAAAAAGGTAATCAAGAATATACACTAATGCCTATCGCTCACACTACACAGACGGCACATATAGAAGTAAGTATAACAGAAAACGGAGAATTTCATTCTGCTAGAGTGTTAGATAAAATTATTACTTTGATTCCTTGTACAGAGTCTTCATCTAGTCGATCTGGTTCAAAAATAGCTCCATATCCTCTACATGATAAGCTATCATATGTAGCAGGAGATTTGGAAGAATTTGGGGGTGGAGAAAAAGAGAAAAAACAATTTTCGGCATATCTTGCACAACTGCAAGATTGGGTGGAATCGTCATCCAGTCATCCAAAAATAAAGACTGTTTACAGATATATTTCGGGGGGGAATTTGATAAAAGACTTAGTTCAAGAAGGTATCTTAGTTACTGATAATGGGAAATTAGTTATTAAGTGGAATAAAAGTTTTGATGAAAAATTTGGAAGTAAACCAGAATTGTTTTCTAAAGTTACTGGCGACGTAACAAGCGCTTTTGTACGATTTAATGTATATTCGGCACAAAATGAACAAGTGGAAATTTGGAATGATAAAGACGTTCATAACTCATTTGCTGAATTTTACCTAAAAACTTTAACTGGAAGTGATTACTGTTTTGTAACTGGGAAATATGAACCGATAACTGAGCGTCATGCTAATAAAATAAGAAATTCTGCTGATAAGGCGAAGTTGATTTCTTCTAATGATAAAAATGAATTTACTTTTCGAGGCAGATTTGATAAAAGCATAGAAGCTGCTTCAATTAGCTATGAAGTATCACAAAAAGCACACAACGCATTAAAATGGCTGATTAATCGCCAAGGGAAGATCGTGAACGAAAGATTGTTTTTAGTATGGGGAAATGAAGACCTAGATATTATTGCACCTGATCTTGATACGATTTCTATTATCCCTAGAGAAAATATCAAAAAAAATGAGACGAATACTTTAAAGGGCTTTGCAAATGAAGTAAGTAAAGCAATTGATGGATATAAAAGTGATTTGAATACTAGAGCAGAGGTAAATATTTTAATACTAGATGCTGCTACTCAAGGAAGAATGAGTGTTCAATACTATAAGAATCTTGACAAAGAGTTATATTTAGAGCGAATAAAAAAATGGCATCAATCATGTATTTGGAAACATGAATACAAAAAAGATGATAATAAAGAAAAGATAATTTTTTACGGGGTGCCATCTACTAAAGATATTGCTTACGCAGCATATGGAAGAAAAGCCAATGAAAAAGTGATTAAATCAACAATGGAACGAATGATTCCTTGTATAGTTGAGAATAGAAGGATTCCGCAAGATATTATTAGAAGTATTGTTTATCGTGCTTCCAATCCCCAAACTATGGATAATTGGGAATGGAGAAAAACATTAAGTATTGCTTGTGCATTGTTAAATCATAAGGAGGGAATAGGTGTGTCGTTAAATAAAGAATCAAAGGATAGAAATTATCTTTTTGGTAGACTACTTGCTGTAGCATATCATATAGAGAAATGGGCTCAAAGTGTTCAAAATGAATATAGAGAAACAAATGCAGAAAGATATATGGTAAGTTTTTCGAACAAACCACAAAGAACTTGGAAAATTATACATGATAATTTGCTTCCTTATAAAGCAAGATTAGGTGGAAGAGCAACAAAATTGTATGATTTAATTATAGAAATTACCAATCAATTTGATGAAGAAGACTTTAATGATAAACCATTGGATGGTAAATATTTATTAGGTTTTTCAAGTCAAGTTATGGATTTAGATAAAAGAAAACACAAAGATGATGAAGGAGTAGATTTAAATGGCAACTTTAGATCATAAAATTGATTTTGCTTTACTAATCTCAGTGAATAATGCTAATCCTAACGGAGATCCATTAAATGGGAATCGACCTCGACAAAATTTTGATGGTTACGGTGAAATTTCTGATGTTGCAATTAAAAGAAAAATCAGAAATCGTTTAATCGATATGGGTGAGAATGTATTTGTTCAGTCTAATGATAAGAATGTAGATGGTTTCAAAAGCTTAAAAGAAAGAGTAGAATCTGTAGAAGAATTACAGGAAGTAAGCAAAGGTAAGAGTAAAGATGCAGATAGATATGCTGAAATTGCTTCAAAAACTTGGATAGATGTTAGAAGCTTTGGACAAGTCTTTGCGTTTAAAGGACAAGACCTCTCAGTTGGAGTAAGAGGACCGGTATCTATTCATACTGCAGTTAGTATTGATCCAATTGACATTAATAGTATGCAAATTACTAAAAGTGTAAACTCTGTGACTGGCGATAAAAAAGGTTCAGATACAATGGGAACAAAACATAGAGTAGACTTTGGGATATATGTAGTTAAAGGGAGCATCAATACCCAACTTGCAGAAAAAACTGGATTTACTTATGAAGATGCAGAAAAAATCAAAGAAGCGCTTAGAACTTTATTTGAAAATGATGCATCTTCTGCGCGTCCAGATGGTAGTATGGAAGTCTTGAAATTATATTGGTGGGAACATAATTCAAAATTAGGACAATACTCATCGGCAAAAGTTCACCGCGCTTTAAAAATTAAATCAAAAACAGCAGTACCAAAATCAATTAAAGACTACGAATTTAATCTTAGTCCATTGGAGGGCTTAAAAGTAGATGAAATAAATGGACTCTAATCCAGAAGAGTTTTTAATGCTATCGGGGATACAACATTTTAAATTCTGCCCAAGACAATGGGCGTTAATTCATATAGAACAACAATGGGAAGAAAATATAAAAACAATTCAAGGAAATCATCTACACCGAAATGCGGATCAACCTTTTATGAAAGAGAAACGAGGGCACAAATTAGTTACTCGATCCATGCACGTCCAATCTAAAGAGCTTAGAATAACAGGTATATGTGATGTGGTGGAATTGGTTAAAGATAAAGATGGAGTATTTATTCCAAAATTAAACGATGTATTTCGAGTGATTCCCATAGAATATAAAAGAGGAAAACCAAAAAAAGATAATATTGATATTCTACAACTAACTGCCCAGGCTATTTGTTTAGAAGAAATGCTTTTGTGTGAAGTTGATAAAGGATATATATATTACAATGAAATTCGAAATAGGCAAGAAATTGAATTTACTGATCAATTAAGAGGCGAAGTTAGAAAAACAATTCAACAAATGCAAGAACTTTACTCAAAAAAACATACACCTAAAGTAAAGACGGGTAGTTGGTGCAAAAACTGTTCGCTACAAAATATATGTTTGCCAAGATTGATGCAAAAAGAATCTGTAAGTAAGTATATCGAGAGGAAGATTAACGAATGAGGAAGCTTCTGAATACTCTGTTTGTAACACAACCAGATACTTATTTATCTTTAGATGGTGATAATATAGTATTAAAGAAAAACAAAGAAGTTTTAGGGAGAGTTCCTCTTCATAATTTAGAATCGGTGATAACGTTTGGGTATACTGGAGCAAGTCCTGCATTAATGGGATATTGTGCAGAAAAAAATATTTCTATTGTATTTTTAAATCAAAACGGAAAGTTTAGAGCTAGAGTTATTGGAAATAGTAGAGGGAATGTAACATTAAGAAAAGAACAATATAGAATTTCAGATGATGAAGAAAAATCGGCAAGGATAGCAAGTAACTTTATTATTGGGAAACTATACAATAGTAAATGGATAATAGAACGAACAACACGGGATTATCCATTAAGAGTGAACGTTGATAAATTCAAAAAATCTTCTAAACAAATCACAGAACTTTTAAAAGAAGTCAGGCAGTGTTTAGATTTAGATTTGCTTAGAGGATTAGAAGGACAAGCCGCTTTATCCTATAACAGTGTAGTTAATGATATGATCCTTCAACAAAAGGAAAACTTTTATTTTACTTTTCGCTCCAGAAGACCACCTTTAGATAATGTAAATGCAATGTTATCGTTTGCGTATACTTTATTAGCGAATGACACAACTTCTGCATTGGAGACCGTTGGATTAGATGCATATATAGGATTTCTTCACAGAGATAGACCAGGTAGAGCATCATTGGCGTTAGATTTAATGGAAGAATTAAGAGGAGTTTATGCAGACCGTTTTGTACTATCTTTAGTTAATAAGAAAGTTATGAATAAAAATGATTTCGTCCAGAAAGAAAATGGCGCTATCCTAATGACGGAAGATGGAAGAAAAAAATTTTTACAAGCCTGGCAAAAGAAAAAACAAGAAAAAATTACACACCCATTTTTAGGAGATAAAATAACATGGGGATTAGTTCCATATGCACAAGCATTATTGCTTGCTAGATATATTAGGGGAGATATTGATGAATATCCACCTTTCTTATGGAAGTAGGTGAAGCGATTGTTAGTGTTAGTTACTTATGATGTAAGTACAGAATCTGTTGGAGGTAGAAAACGTTTAAGAAAAGTCGCTAAAACATGTCAAAATTATGGACAACGAGTTCAAAATTCCGTGTTTGAATGTATTGTTGATTCTGCTCAGTTCGAGTCATTGAAAATCACTCTCGAACAAATCATTGATAAAGAATTTGATAGCTTGCGTTATTATAGATTAGGAAATAACTACCAAGCTAAAGTTGAACATATAGGAGTAAAAGAAACTTTGCAAATAGAAGATCCATTAATCTTTTAGTGCGAATGTGATGTGCCCAGATATTTACAGGGAGATTCGCACTGAAGTATTCACTTATTATTAAGATTAAATGAAAAAATAGAAGTACGAAAAGATTATTTTTAATCTAAAAATAATTTTTTGGGCGTTTTTATAAAGTAATGCTTAAATTTTAGCTAAAAACGCCGTCGCACTCTACATGAGTGCGTGGATTGAAATAGCCAA